>JADGPO010000011.1 GCA_017882405.1 Solirubrobacteraceae bacterium
CACTGCTCCCGACATCGACGTGCTCTGCCGAGGCATCGAACGCGGCGTCGCGGAACTGCTGGGCACGCTATCGCCCAAGCCGGCCAAGCGACCGATACGCATAGGAGCACGACCCTGACGGTGGTCTGCGGTCCCGATCGGACGAGGCTAGCCCCAATGTTCGCTCAGAGCGTTCGGCGATTGAGACGGCTCTGGCGTCGAGTGCTTTCCTCCGGGATCGTTCGTTGGTGCGGACGGACTCGCTTACCGCCCTCCCATGCGCGGACAGCCAGCTCCTCCGTCGTCTCCATGGCTAAGCGTTACGCAGTGGGCGCCGACAGAGTCTGCCGTGGCCAGGCACCACGCCTGCCGGCGCCGTCGCGTGATCCTCACCGAGCGCAGCGAGGTCGATAGCGAGAGCCGGCGCCAGCCGGCGGTCTTCATCGCGCGGTCGGTCACCGACGCATGGGCAGGAGCCCTCCTTCGTCGCTGCCATTTGCCGTGAAAGGGCGTTGGTTCGCCGAGCCTGGCGCGCGGCGCCGACCAAACGCGGCGCGAGTTAGATGCCCTTTTGATGCCCTCTGGGCAGTTCAGCCGCATTCGCGCCCGGTGCGAATAAGGGCCTTTACAGGACTTTCGGTAATCGGGGAGACAGGATTTGAACCTGCGACCGCCCGGCCCCCAGCCGGGTGCGCTACCAGACTGCGCCACTCCCCGTGGAGAGGCTGATCATAACCGTCCCGCCGGGACGGCAAGCGGGCGACGGGAATCGAACCCGCCCTAAAAGCTTGGAAGGCTTTTGTGCAACCACAACACTTCGCCCGCGGGTCCGACGATGGTACCGCGGGTTATTCCCCCAGGACCTTGATCACCAACCGCTTGCGCCGGCCGCCGTCGAACTCGCAGTAGAACACCTGCTGCCAGGGCCCCAGGTCCAACCGGCCCTCGGTGACGGGCACGATCACCTGGTGGTGCACGAGCAGGTTCTTGAGATGCGCGTCGCCGTTGTCCTCGCCGCCGCGATGGTGCCGGTAGTCGCCGGGATCGGGCAGCAGCTCACGGGCGACGTCGTTGCTGGGCTCCTGCCAGCTGGGCGGAGCGATCTTGTCCAGCCACTCCAGCACGTCCTCCTGCAGGCCCGGCTCGTCGTCGTTGATCCACACGGCCGCGGTGATGTGCATCGCGCACACCAAGACCATCCCCTCGGCGATCCTGGAGTCGCGCACCGCATCCGCGACGTCATCGGTGATGCGGACGAACTCCCGTCGCCCCGACGTGTTGAAGGTCCGGTAGACGGTGTGCGCGATCACGAAGCAGGGGAGCCGGGATTCGAACCCGCATTCACGGTTTTGGAGACCGCGCGAATAGCCGTTATCTCACTCCCCTCTGGGGTTTTGCGATGGTAGCCATCGGCGATCGAAGTCGTCCGCTCACGAGCGGGGGCGTGGGCGATAGTGGACAGCTGGCTGCCGTTATCGCCCACGCTCTCCGGCGGGGCAGCACGGTCGGCTGCGACGGCGCAGCGCCGACGACAGACAGACATGCGGGCGGAGGGACTCGAACCCCCAAGGGCGTTAGCCCACCGGCACCTAAAGCCGGCGCGTAGACCAGTTCCGCCACGCCCGCTGGCGTGCGTGGCGGCGATTGTAGGAGGCGGACGAAGCACCGAGAAACTGCTGCATGCGGCTCGGTCAAGATGTATCGTCCGCGACCATGGCCCAGGTGCGCAACGTCAGGCCGGGCTACGCGGTCATCCACCCCAACCGGGACAAGTTGATCTGCAAGGTCACGCGGCTGATCGTGGTGCTGATCCTGCTGGCCTCGGTGGCGCTGATGCTGGTGCTGACGATCGGCGGCTGGAGCAAGCTCCAGGGCCTGAAGCCGGTCAACTTCCTGTGGTGCGTTCTGTACCTGATCATGGCCTTCTACATCCTGCGCTGGTCGCGCGGTCTGCTGCCGATCACCGCCGGTCTGGCGATCCTGTTGTTGATCGTGGCGGTGATCGCGGGCACCGGGGTGGCCGGCGCCAGCTGGTTCGATCGCCACCATGACGGCTTCGCCTCGGCCCAGTCGCTGCTGGGCGGCAAGGGACTGGGCGACAACGTGCTGGGTGACGCCACCCTGCTGCTGATCCCGGTCCAGGTCGCCCTCATCGTGTTCGCGATGATCGGCTTTGCGCAGGGCTGGAACGTGGAGATCGAGGTGCCCGAGGACGAGGCGAGGAAGCGGGGCTCCAAGCCGATCGCCGTCGGGCCCTCCGCCGCGTCCGCTAACCCCGCTTAACCGGGGCCGATCGATACGGCGGGTGGGATTCGAACCCACACGTCCTGAAGGACAATGGCTTTTGAGGCCATCGTGTCTACCGTTCCACCACCGCCGCGCGGGCGCTTAGTGTAGGCGTTGCCGGCGCGCCGTCAGGTGCCCAGAACCAGCCCGAGAAGCTCTTCGAGCAGCGCCGGCGGGGCGGCGATGATGCCGGCGGGGTCCTCGGCGCGGGCCTCGAGTTCGCGCAGCGCCAGACCGGCCCGCTCGGCGATCAGCCCCCCGGCCGCCCAGTCCCATGGCTTTATGCCGCGCTCGTAGAAGGCGTCGTAGCGCCCGCAGGCCGACCAGGCCAGGTCCAGAGCGGCGGCTCCGGCGCGGCGGATGTCGCGCACGCGGGGCAGCACCCGCGTCAGCACGGCGGCCTGGCGGGCGCGCACCTCGGCGTCGTAGGCAAAGCCGGTCGCAACCAGGGCGGTGCCCAGATCGTCGCGGGTGCAGCCCGAGATGGCGGCGCCGTTCAACGTCGGCTCGGTCGAGCGGGTGGCGGCGAAGGACTCCTCGCGGACCGGATCGAGCACCACACCGACGAGCATCCCGTCGGGTCCCTCGCAGGCGACGCTGACGGCGAACACGGGCACGCCGAACAGGAAGTTGATCGTGCCGTCGAGCGGATCGATCACCCAGCGCAGCTCGCCGGTACCGCTGGCGCCACCCTCCTCGCCGAGGATCGCATCGGCGGGGCGCCGTTCCCCGAGCACCCGGCGGATGGCGGCTTCGGCGGCCAGGTCGGCCTCCGAGACCAGGTCGGTGGGTCCGCTCTTGGACCGGATCCCCTGCTGACGGTGGCCGAACCGAGGCAGCAACTCGGCCGCGCCGGCCCGGGCGGCCGCGTGCGCGACCGCCAGCAGCTCGTCCTCGGAGGCGTCGGTCATCACGGTCGTTGTACACGATCGGCCCGGCATCCAGCCCTTCCCTGGGATGATCAGACGCGATGCCCGCCGCGCAGACCGCTGCCCAGCTGACCGAGTTCGAGCGTCGCGGCGCCGGCACCAACTCCGAGCGACTGGCCGCCCTTTGGCTGCGGGAGGCGACCGAATCCCGCCACCGCGAGGCCACCATCGAGACGTTCTGGTGCCGTCCCAACTGGGCGCTCGCCCACAGCTGGCACGCGCTGCTGGCGATCGCCGGCAGCCTGGTCATGGTCTCCAACGCCAGGCTCGGCGGCGCGCTCGTGCTGGTGTCGCTGATCTCGATCGGAGCCGATTGGCTCACCGGCCGCTCGCTGGGACGGCGGCTCACCCCCGAGCGCGCCAGCCAGAACGTCGTCAGCCAGCCGCTCGCGACCAGACCGGAGGCAAGCCCGGCCGCCAGACCGGACGCAAGCCCGGCCGCCGATCCGGACGACGGCCCGGACGCCTCCGGAGCCGCCGCGCAGCGCGTCCGCCTGATCGTCACCGCCAACTACGACGCGGGACGAGCCGGCCTGGTCTACCGCAATCGGCTGCGGCGGGCGACGGCCCTTGTGCGCCGCGTAGCCGGCGACGGGCGTCTCAGCCCCGGGTGGCTCGGCTGGCTGGTGATCACACATGTCTGGCTGTTGGCCGTGGCGCTCATCCGCGATCTGAGCAGCGGCACTCCGGGCGCGGCGGTGGGCGTCCTGCAGCTCATCCCGACGGTCGTCCTGGTGCTCTACCTGGCGCTGCTGCTGGAGCTGGCCGGCTCCGACTTCGGGCCCGCTGCGGCCGACAACGCCGCCGGCGCCGCCGTCGCGCTCGCGCTGGTGCGGGCGCTGGACGCCGCCCCGCCCCGGCGGCTGAGCGTCGAGCTCGTGCTGCAGGGAGCCGGCGATGATGGAATGACCGGCCTGGCGCGGCATTTGCGGGCCCGGCGTCGACAGCTGAGCTCACGCAACGCGATCGTGCTGGGAATCGGCCCCTGCGGAGGCCCTCGGCTGTGCTGGTGGACGGGCGACGGAAACCTCCTCCCCCTGCGCTATCACCACCGGCTGCGCGACCTGGCCGCCGAGCTGGCGGCCTCCGACCAGGGTCTGACGGCGTGGCCACACCGTGGCCGGGGAGCCTCGCCGGCGCTGCCCGGGCGCAGCGCCGGGATCCCGGCGATCAATCTCGGCTGCCTGGACGACCAGGACCTCCCCGCCCGCTCTCACGCCCCTGAGGACACCGCCGACGCGCTGGACCCGCAGGCTCTGGACGGGCTGCTGCAGTTCGCGCTCATGCTGGTGGAAGCGATCGACTCCGACCTGGTTGCCCGCACGCCGGCGCCGCCAACCCCGGCCCCTGCGGCGGCTCACTTGTAGAGCAGGCGCTGCCCCAGCATCTGCGTGACCGTCACGAACTTGTAGCCCTGCCGCTTGAAGGTCTCGATCTCCTGCGGCAGGGCGGCCAGCGTCTGTGAGCGGTTGCCGCCGCCATCGTGCTGGAGGATGATCGAGCCGTTGTGGGCGGTGCCGGTGACCGTGTGGTAGATCGAGGCGGTCCCCGGGGTGGCCCAGTCGCGCGGATCGACGTCCCATTCGATCGTGGTGAAGCCCATCGAGCGGGCCTCTGACTCCAACCCGGCGGAGACAGCCCCGCCGGGCGCGCGGAACAGGCAGGGCTCAAAGCCCCCCGTGGCGACCTTGATCGCTTGGGCGGCCTCGGCGATCTCGCCGGCCGCGAAGCTCCCCCCGCCGGCCACGTCGGCGTGGTTCCAGGTGTGGTCGCCGATCATGTCGCCGTCGGCCAGGATCCGGCGCTCCACCGCGCCGCCCAGGCCGCCATAGACGGGAACCTGCTCGCCGATCTGGAAGAACGTGGCCGGCACCTTGTAGTGCTCCAGGATGTCGAGGAACTGCGGGGTGTCGTACCACGGGCCGTCGTCGAAGGTGAGCGCGATCTGGTGCACGCCACGTGAGCCGTTGGTCACGTAGTCCGGGCCGCTGGGTTCGCAGCCGACGAGCTGGGGCGTATGCAGCTTGGCCAGCTGTGGCTTGGCCGGGAACAGCCGCAGACAGCCGGCGGCGTTGGGTTTGACGGGCGCGCAGGCCGGCGGGCGCAGCGTGGTCCGCACCTGCCAGCGCACCGAGTCATAGGAGGTGGCGCCGTAGACGCTGGGCGTGAAGCTGGCCGTCAGCTCCTTGGTGCTGGGGCGCGTCACGGTGGCCGCCACCACGCGTGCCGGTCCCGCCACGCCGTGCTTGACCTGCTGGTAGACGAGCCGCGGCGACGTGTCGCCCGTGCGAGGTGGGATCACGCACAGCAGGCCGGACACGCTGGCGTTGGACGGGCGCTCGATCAGCAGGCAGAGCGAGCGGTGGGCCCGCTTCATCTGCGCCGGCGAGAACGGAACGGCGAGCTCGACCTTCCACACGACCAGCTGAGCGGACTGCGCCACCAACGCGCTGGCCACGGTGCTCGGCGCGGGCACAGAGCGCGACGCGCCGGCGAGCGGGGTGCAGACCGCCCAGCCGAGCAGGCCGATCGCCAGCAGGATCCCCATACCTCGCATTCGCACCCGGCAGCGGACTATAGATCTCGGCGACGACAGACGGACTGCACCTAGACTCTCCGATCCCATGAGCGACCCGATCTGCATCGTCGGCGGGACCGGAGCGCTCGGCTTTGGCCTGGCACTTCGTCTCGGAGTGGCCGGCGTGCCGGTGGTGATCGGCTCGCGCGACGGCGAGCGCGCCCAGGAGGCCGCGCAGCGTTGCCGCGAGCGCCTTCCCAACGCCGAGTTCGGCGGCGCGGAGAACTCCGAGGCGGTGACCCGGGCCGGCGTCGTGATCCTCAGCGTCCCCTTCCGCTCGCAGTCTGAGACGCTGACCAACCTCAAGTCCCACTGGCGCGAGGGCCAGCTGGTGATCGACGCCACCGTCCCGCTGGCCGCCGCCGTCAGCGGCAAGGCGACCCGCACGCTCGGCGTCTGGCAGGGCTCGGCCGCCCAGCAGGCCCAGGAGATGGTCCCCGACGGGATCCGCGTCGTCTCGGCGTTTCACACGGTCAGCGCCGCGCTGCTGACCGATCTGGAGCACGCGCTCGGCGAGGACGTCCTCGTGTGCGGCGATCGCAAGGCCGACAAGGGCCGCGTCGCCGAGCTGATCGGGCAGATCGATGGATTGCGCGCGGTCGACTGCGGCCCGCTGGAGATGGCCCGGATCGTCGAAGGCCTCACGCCGCTGCTGATCTCGATCAACGTGCGCAACAAGGTCAGGGCCGGGATCAAGATCACCGGCCTGTGAGCGGCGACGGGCCGGTCGTCGTCCTGGCCGGGGGCACCGGCGGCGCCAAGCTGGCACGCGGGATGCTCGATGTGGTCGGCGCGGACCTGGTGGTAGTCGCCAACACGGGCGACGACGTCGAGATCTACGGTGCCTACGTGTCCCCGGATCCGGATCTGGTCACGTTCTGGCTGGCCGACCGGATCGACGAACGCGGCTGGGGCCTGGGGGGAGACACGTTTGCGGTCATGGACGGGCTGCGCGAGCTGGGGGTCGACGTGTGGTTCAACCTCGGCGACCGCGACCTGGCAATCGCCATCGAGCGCGCCCGCGCCCTGGACGAGGGCGCCAGGCTGACCGAGGCGCAGGCGCAGATCACGAACACGCTGGGCATCCCGGCGCGGGTGCTGCCGATGAGCGACCGCCCGGTGCGCACCCGGGTGCTCGCCGCCGGGCGCTGGTGGCCGCTGCAGGAGTTCATGATCCGCCGCCGCGGCGAGGGCCCAATTCAGGACGTGGATTTCCGCCACGCCCGTGCCGCGCCGCCCACGCCTGAGGTCCTCATGGCACTTCAGACTGCCCGGGCGATCGTGATCGGGCCATCGAACCCGGTGATCTCGATCGGTCCGATTCTCGCCCTTCCGGGCGTCGCCGACGCGCTCGCCGCGAGCCCCGCTGCCGTGGTGGCGGTCAGCCCGCTGGTGCACGGCACCGTGGTCAAGGGACCCACGGAGACGTGCCTGCGGTGGGCCGGGCACAGCCTGGACAGCGCCGGGATCGCCGCCGCCTACGCCGGGGTGATCGACGGGTTGGTCGCCGACGAGACCAGCAGCGCGGTGCCCACGCTGGAGACCGAGGTCCTGTTGGACACGCCGGAACGCCGGTCTCGGCTGGCCCAGGACACGCTGCATTTCGCGCTCGAAATCGTTCACCCAAGCTGACCGTCTAGGTTGTACCGGCCGTGACCACGCTCGCCATCCTGCCCATCAAGAGCTTCGACGAGGCCAAGCAGCGCCTCCGCGAAGAGCTCGACCCGACCCCGCGCCGGTCATTGGTGGAGGCGATGTTCTCCGACGTCCTGATCGCGCTGCGCCGGGCCAAGCTGGTCGACCAGGTGCTCGTCGTCTCCGCCGACAACGTCGCCCAGCGGATCGCGGGGGGATATGACGCGATGGTCGTCCAGGACGAGGACCTGGGCCACAACCAGGCGGCCGCCCAGGGCGCGGCGCGAGCACTGGAGCTAGGCGTCGACCGGGTGCTCATGGTGCCCGGCGACTGCCCACTCATCAGCCCCATAGAGCTCGACGAGCTGCTTGGGCGTCCCACGCCATCCCCATCGGTGCTGGTCGTCCCCGACCGCCACGGCACGGGCACCAACGCGCTCGTCCTGAGCCCGCCGGACGCGCTCGCCCCGGCGTTCGGCCCCGGCAGCCACGAACGCCATCGACAGCACGCCGCCAGCGCCGGGGTCCACGTGGAGACCGTCGCGATCCCCTCGCTGGCGCTTGACATCGACACGCCGGAGGACCTGGCGGCGGTCGAGGCGACGCTCGAGCAGACCCGGGGCGGCGCCGCGCACACGCGCGGCATGCTGCGCCAGCTCCTGCGCAGCCGCAGATAGTCAACCGCCCGGTGATCACCGCCCGCGCACTGACCGGCCTCCCCGAGGTCCGCGCCGGCGACGACCCCGCCGCCCTGATCGCGGCTGCCATGTCCGACGGCGGCCCGGCCGCCGATGACGTGCTGGTCATCGCTCACAAGCTGATCTCCAAGGCCGAGGGCCGCATCCGGCGCCTGTCGGAAGTCGTCCCGTCCCAGCGCGCCGTCGAGCTGGCCGCAGAGCTCGGCGGCAAGGACCCCCGCCACGTGCAGGTCGTGCTCGACGAGACGCGCGAGGTTCGGCGCGCCGCCCGCGGCGTGCTGATCAGCGTCACCCGTCACGGCTTCGTGTGCGCCAACGCCGGCGTCGACGCCTCCAACTCCCCCGACGACGACACGCTGATCCTGCTGCCCACCGACCCCGACGACTCGGCGCGACGGCTGCGAGCCGGCCTGCGAGACCGGCTCGGCGTCGCGCCCGCAGTGCTGATCACCGATTCCTTCGGCCGCGCGTGGCGCCACGGCCAGTGCGACGTGGCGATCGGCTGCGCCGGTCTGAGCGCGCTGGAGGACTGGCGCGGGCTCCACGACGCGCGCGGGCGGGAGCTGCGGGCCACCTGGATCGCCGTCGCCGACGAGCTGGCCGCCGCCGCCGACCTGGCCCGGGCCAAGGACGCGATGCAGCCCGCCGTGCTGATCAGCGGCGCGGGCCATCATGTCACCGGCCACGACGGGCCGGGCGCGCGGACACTGCTGCGCGGCGCCGCCGAAGACCTGTTTCGCTAGCGGGCTAGAGCGTCGGCGCGCCGACGGCGTGAAAGCCGCCGTCGACGTGCACGATCTCGCCGCTGATCGCCTGGGAGTAGTCCGACAGCAGCCAGCAGATCGCGCGGGCCACCGGGCCCGGGTCAGTGATGTCCCAGCCCAGCGGGGCCTGCTGGCGCCACAGGTCGGCGAGCTGCTCGAACCCGGGGATGCCCTGGGCGGCCACGGTTCCCAGCGGCCCGGCGGAAACCAGGTTGACGCGCACCCCGGCGGGACCCAGATCTCGCGCCAGGTAGCGCGACACGGACTCCAGCGCCGCCTTGGCGACGCCCATCCAGTCGTAAACCGGCCAGGCGACGCTGGCGTCGAAGTCCATGCCGACGATTCCCGCGCCGCGCGGCATCAGCGGTGCCACGGCGGCGGCCAGCGCCTTGAGCGAGAACGCGCTCGTCTCGAATGCCTGCTTGGCGCTCTCGGCCGGGGCGCTCATGAACTGGCCGCCGATCGCATCCTGGGGTGCGAACGCGATCGCGTGCAGCACCCCGTCGACCGAACCCCAGCGGTCGCGCAGCGCGTCCGTCAGCGCCGCCAGATCCTCCTCGCGGTTGACGTCGAGCTCCAGCACGTCGACCGGCTGGGGGAGCCGCTGGGCCGCGCGCTCGGTCATCCGCTTGACGCGCCCGAAGCTCGTCAACAGCACCTCCGCGCCCTCCCGCTGGGCCTGCTCGGCGGCGTGGTAGGCGATCGAGTCCTTGGTGATCACGCCCGTGATCAGGAGGCGTTTGCCCTCCAGAATCACGCGCGCGAGCGAGCCGGGTCGAAGTCCGCGTCGCCGGCGAACGACCGCAGGGCCCACGCGAGCCGGTCGCGCGTCTCCCGCGGCTCGACGATCTCGTCGACGAAGCCCTCGGCGGCAGCCGACTCGGCCAGCAGGTGCTCGCGCGCATAGGCGTCGGCCAGGCGGTCGCGCTCGGCGTTCGCATTGGGCGCCACCCGGAGCTCGCGCCGGTTCACGATCCCCACGGCGGCGCGGGCGCTCATGATCCCGAGCTCGGCGTCCGGCCACGCGAGGACGAGGTCGGCCCCCAGGTCGCGCGAGTTCATCGTGATGTAGGCGCCGCCGTAGGACTTGCGCAGCACCACCGTCAGCTTGGGCACCCGGGCGGCCGCGAAGGCGCGCACCAGGGAGGCGCCGTGGCGGATGACCCCGGCCTGCTCCTGCTTTGACCCGGGCATGAACCCGGGGGTGTCGACGATCGCGATCAGCGGCAGGCCGAACGCGTTGCAGAAGCCGACGAAGCGCGCCGCCTTCTCGGAGCCCTCGGCGTCGAGTACACCCCCCAGATAGCGCGGCTGGTTGGCCACGATCCCGACCGGCCGGCCGTCGAGGCGAGCCAGCGCGGTGACCATGTTGCGCGCCCAGCGCGGGCACAGCTCCAGCAGCGACTCGCGGTCGACGATCCCGTTCAGCGCGTCGCGCACGTCGTAGGCGCTGCGCGAGGCCGCCGGCACGAACGCTCCGGGGTCGGCAGCCGACGGGTCCAGCGAGACGGCGCGGGGCGGCGTCTGGCCGACGGCGCCGGGCAGATAGGACAACAGCTCGCGCACGCGCACCGCCGCGGCGGCCTCGTCTGACTCCACCAGGTGGCAGACGCCGTTTCGATCGTGCACGTGCGGTCCGCCCAGCCGGGCGGCGTCGATCTCCTCGCCGAGCGCCTCACGCACCACGCCGGGGCCAGTGAGGAACATCGCGGCATCCTCGGTCATCACGATCAGGTCGGTCAGCGCCGGCGAGTACGCGCCGCCGCCCGCCGAGGCGCCGGATACCACCGAGATCTGCGGCACCACGCCGGTCAGCGCGACCGTCTCGCGGAAGATCCGTCCGTACCCGGCCAGGGCCGCCGTCCCCTCCTGCATGCGCGCGCCGCCGGACTCGACGAACCCGACGACCGGCATCCGCGCCCGCTGCGCGGTGGTCAGCACCCGCACGATCGTGTCGGCGTGACGCTCGCCCAGCGAGCCGCCCAGATACGAGCCGTCCTGCGCATAGCAGGCGATCGGGCGCCCGTTGACCGCCCCGGTCGCGCCGACGACCCCGTCGCCCGCGACCGCGCGCTCGCCCAGCCTGGTCGAGCGCGCCCGGGAGCGCAGCACCCGGATCGTGCCCGGATCGCACAGCGCCTCCAGGCGCTCCATCGGCGAGAGCCGCAGGGCGGCGGGCGCGGCGGTGATCGACGCGGTCGCGGTCATCGCGGCGCCCCGCGCAGGGCCAGCGTGACGTTGTGCCCACCGAACGCGAACGAGTTGGAGAGCGCCAGCGGTAGGTGCCCGTTGCCCGTGATCAGAGGGCGTGATTCGCCCGGAACGTAGTCGAGGTCCAGCTCGGGATCCGGCACCTCGTAGCCCAGCGTGGGCGCGATCACGCCGGTCAGCAGCGTGCGGACGGTGGCCACCGCCTCCACGGCGCCGGCGGCACCCAGCAGGTGACCGATCGAGGACTTGGTGGAGGACACCGGGATCCGCTTCGCCTGCTCGCCGAGCGCGCGCTTGATCGCGGCGGTCTCGGCGGCATCGTTGAGCTGCGTCGAGGTGCCGTGGGCGTTGACGTAGTCCACCTCGTCCGGCTGCGCGCCGGCGTCACGCATCGCCAGCTCGATTGCGCGCGAGGCGGGTCCGCCGGTCGGCTCCGGGGCGGTCAGATGGTGCGCGTCGGTGGTCGAGCCGTAGCCCACGACCTCGGCCAGCACGGTGGCCCCGCGCGCCGCGGCCGCCTCGGCCTCCTCGAGCACGAGGACTCCGGCTCCCTCCCCCATCACGAACCCGTCGCGGCGGGCATCGAACGGCCGCGAGATGCCACTGATCGAGAGCGCCTGCATGTTGCCGAAGCACGCGAACGCGAAGTCCGTCAGCGTCGCCTCCGTCCCGCCGCACACGACCGCGTCGGCGTCGCCGTACTGGATCATGCGCAGTGCCGAGCCGACGGCGTGGGCACCGCTGGCGCACGCCGACACGACTCCATAGCTCTGACCTTGTAGGTGGTGCTTCATCGTCACCGCCGCGACGGCCGCGTTGGGCATGTACTGGGGGATGCCCAGCGGCGAGACCGCCTTGGCCCCCTTCTGGCGCATCACGTCGAGCTGGGCCTCGACGCTGTTCTGCCCGCCGATGCCGGTGGCGATCACGCACCCGACGGTCAGCGGGTCATACGGCGGCTCTCCGTCCCAGCCCGCCTGCGCCAGCGCTTCGCCGGCGGCGACCAGCGCGAACTGCGAGAAGCGGTCCAGCCGGCGGGCCTCCTTGATCGACAGGTGATCCTTGGCCTCGAAGCCCGACGAGCGTCCGACGCCGTCCTCGATTCCGACCACGCCGTCGGCCCAGCGGTCGTGCAGGGTCGTCGCGCCGATCCCCAGCGGAGTGACGGCACCGATCCCGGTGACGACGACCTTGCGTCTATCCGACAACGAGGTCATGTCAGCCGGCCCGCTCCACGATCAGGTCGATGGCGTCGCCCACGGTCTTGAGCTCCTTCATGTCCTCGCCCTTGAGCACGACGCCGTACTCCTCCTCGACCACCTGGGCGAGCTCCACCAGGTCCAGGGAGTCGATGTCGAGCGCCTCGAACGTCGCGGAGCGGGTGATCTGGCTCTCGTCGGGGCCGAAGCTGGCCAGCGTCTCGACGACACGGCTCTCGACCTGCTCGGTTGTCACTGACATCTAGTGCTCCTTTTCAATTTCGATTTACGCGGCAAGTCCGCCGTCCACGGATAGCACTGCCCCGGTTACATAGGCCGCTTGGCCCGAAGCGAGAAAGCGCACGCACGCCGCCACCTCCTCCGGAGTTCCCGCTCGGCGCGCCGGCACCTGCGAGAGCAGCTCCGTGGAGACGTCGGCGGTCATGTCGGTGTCGATCCAACCGGGGGCGACGGCGTTGATCGTGATCCCCCGGCGGGCGACCTCCACGGCGGTCGTCTTGGTGAGCGCGATCAGCCCTGCCTTGGCGGCCGCGTAGTTGGCCTGCCCGGGGTTGGCGCGCAATCCGACGACCGACGAGATGTTGACGATCCGGCCGGCACGGGCGCGCATCATCGGACGCAGCGCGCGGCGCATCAGCCGGAAGGCGGCGTTGAGGTCGGTCTCGATCACCGAGTTCCAGGCCTCGTCGCTCAACGACGGCGTCAGGTCGTCGACGCTGATGCCGGCGTTGTTGACCAGGGCCAGCACGGGCCGCTCGAACTGCAGCTCAAGCGCCTCGAACAGAGCGTCCGGCGTCGCCGGGTCGGCCACGTCGCCGGCCAGCGCCACCGCTTCACCCCCCACGGAGGTGATGTCGCCGACCACGGCGGCCGCCCCGTCGGCGTCGGAGCGGTAGTTGACGCCCACCGCCCAGCCGTCGGCGGCCAGAGCGCGGGCGGTCGCGGCGCCGATCCCGCGGGACGCACCCGTGACCAGCGCGCAGCCGCCCTCATGCAGCTCAGGCATTGACGAGCTCCACGCCCTTGAGGGTGCGCTTGGCCAAGCCGGTCAACACGCGCCCCGGACCGACGTCGACGAAGCGCTGCGCCCCCAGCTCCTGCAGGGTGAGCATCACCTCGCGCCAGCGGACGGGCATCGTGAGAGCGTCGGCGAGCTCCGAGCGCGGGTCGGTGAACGGTTGCGCGGTGACCGCGGAGACGACCGTGCAGCGGGGCTCGGAGAAGGTGGTGCGCTGCAGCGCGGCGCTGAACTCGGGGACGGCGGCGGCCATCATCGGCGAGTGAAACGCTCCGGTGACGTCGAGCTCCAGCGCGCGCAGGCCCAGCTCGCGGGCGTGCTCGGCGGCGGCGTCGAGATTGCACCGTTCGCCCGACAGCACGACCTGCGTTGGGGAGTTGTCGTTGGCCACGGTCAGCTCGGCGCCCTCCGCGATCTCGGCGGCCCGCTCGGACGCGCCCGCGCCCAGCAGCGCCAGCATGCTGCCGTCCCCGGACGCCATCCCGGATTCGTGCATCAGCCGCCCGCGCAGCGCCACCAGCTCCAGGCCCTCGCGCTCGTCCAGCGCACCGGCGGCGACCAGCGCGCCCAACTCGCCCAGCGAGTGCCCGGCCATCAGCTCGGCGGACGGCCGGCCCAGAGCCTCCCAGCCCGCCAGGCTGGCGCAGAAGATCGCCGGCTGCGCGAAGTTCGTGCCCTCGTCAGCCCGGGGGAATGGGTCCTCGCCGACCGCTTGCACGGCGAGCTCCAGCAGCTCGGGCCGGACGCGGGCGACCAGCTCGCGCATCTCCGCGGTCTGGCTGCCCTGACCGGGGAACAGGATGGCCGTGGGGTTGCTCATGCAGGTCAACGTACGCCGCCGCTCGGGTGCGGGTACAACCCCGATTGCGACTTCCCCCCGAACGGGGGGACGGGCCGGTGAGAACAAGGTAGGCTGGCGGCCGACCGCCGGTGAGTCTGCCCCAACCCACCTCCACTTCTGCTGCCATGGTGACCGGCGCCTCGGCCGGGATCGGCAGCGCCATCGCCCGCGAGCTGGCCAAGCGCGGTCACGGTCTGATCCTCGTCGCCCGCCGCAAGGACAAGCTCGACGAGCTGGCCGCCCAGCTCACCGAGGAGTTCGGCGTCCGCGCCGACACGCTCGGCTGCGACCTGGGCAAGGCCGCTTCCCGCCAGCGGCTGCCCGCGCGGGTGCACTCGCTCGGGTTGACCGTCAGCGTGCTCGTCAACAACGCCGGCTTCACCACCGGCGGCGCCTTCTATCAGTCCGATCCGGCGCGCGAGCTCGACCAGGTGCGCGTGCTCGTCGAGGCGCCGATGGCATTGTGCTCGGCGTTTCTGCCCGAGATGGTGCGCCGGGGCTCGGGCGCGGTGCTGAACGTCGCCTCGACGGCCGGGATGCAGCCGCTGCCCTACTCCGCCGGTTACTCGGCCGCCAAGGCCTACATGCTGACCTTCTCCGAGGCACTGCATCACGAGCTCAGGGGCGCCGGCGTGACCGTCACCGCGCTCGCCCCCGGGCCGGTGTCGACCGAGTTCTGGGACGCGGCCGGCTGGGAGGTGGCCAGCGGCCAGTCGTTCGAGAAGGCGGTTCCCAAGCCCGCCTGGGTGACCGCCGAGCAGGTGGCCAGCGCCGGCGTCAAGGGCCTGGAGGCCGGACGGCGCGTCGTCGTGCCCGGAGTCCAGATCCGCGCGGCGATGCTGGCCACCCAGTACCTGCCCCATGCGTTCAAGCTGCCGGTGATCGAGTGGGCGATGCGGCGCCGTTAGGCGTTCGCGCCGCCCCCAGCGAAGAAGTCCGCCAGCTCCCCGGCAACCTCCTCGGGCGCGTCCTCGGGGAGGAAGTGCGAGGCCTCCACGCCGCGTCCGCGCACCCCGGGCGCCCAGTCGCGCCACACCGCCAGCACGTCGTCGTAGAAGACGGGCAGGGCGCCGCGCGTCCCCCACAGCGCGAGCGTGGGGCACCCGATCTGCCGACCCTCGGCGCGGTCGGCCTCGTCGAGCTCGCGGTCGACCGTGGCCCCCGCACGATAGTCCTCGCACATTGCCTGGACCGCCCCCGGGTCGAGCAGGTGCTCGCGGTAGGCATCGACGACATCTGCGGGGTAGCGGTCGGGATCGCCCCCGATGCCCATCCGCCGCACGTGGTGGGCAAACCACGCCTCGTGGTCGCCGAGGATCAACCGCTCGGGCAGCGGGGCCGGCTGGGCCAGGAAGCTCCAGTGCCAGTAGCTGACCGCCGACGTCGCGTCGGTCCGGTTCCACACTTCGGAGGTGGGCACGATGTCGAGCACGGCCAGGGCGGTAACGGTCGAGGCGTGGTCGAGCGCCATGCGATAGGCGACGCGCCCACCGCGGTCATGCCCGGCGACGGCGAAGCGCTCAAAGCCCGCAGACGCCATCGCCTGCACCAGGTCAAGTGCCATCGCGCGCTTGGAGTGCGGCCGGTGGTGGTCGGCGGGCTCGGGACGCAGCGAGGCGCCATAGCCGGCCAGGTCCGCGGCCACCACGGTGAACCCCCGCTGCGCCAGCAACGGTGCCGCGGCGTGCCACATCAGATGCGTCTCGGGATAGCCGTGCAGGAGCAGCAACGGCGGTCCGGTGCCTCCCACCCGGGCGAATACGTCTCCCCGCTCGCACGGCAACTGCTCCTGCGCAAATCCGTCGAACAGGCTCACGCCAGCAACCCCACCCGCTGGGCCCGCTGAACCGCCTCGGCTCGGTTGCGCGCGCCGAGCTTGCGATACAGCGCGCTGGTGTGCTCCTTGACCGTGTGCGGAGACAGGAACAGCGTCTGCGCGATCTCGCGGTTGGTGGAGCCGGCGGCGACCAGGTCCAGCACCTCGCGCTCGCGCTCTGAGAGCGGCGGCGCCGGCTGCTCGGCGGTGGGCGCGAACATCGTCATGCCGAGCCCGACGATCCGCACCGCGCGGGCCACCTCGCCGGCGTCCCAGTCCTTTGACACGAACCCCGAGGCGCCGGCCGCCCGGGCCGCTGCCGGCGACATCCGCCCGGCGCCGGAGATCAGCAGCACGCGCGTCCCCGGCGATGCCTTGCGGATCGAGGCGCAGACGTCCGCTCCGGACTCGTGCGAGAGGAACAGGTCGACCAGGGCGACGTCGGGACGCAGGCTGGGTAGCAGCTCCAGCGCCTCGGCGCCCGTGCGGGCGGCCACGCAGCGCTGCACCCACGGCTGCTCACCCAGCAGCACGCGAAAGCCCCAGTGCACGACGTCGTGGTCGTCGACCACCAGGACCCGCAGCTGGCGCCCGTCCAGATCGTCTGACGACGACGACTCGCTCGCACCGCTCACGCCGGCTGCGCCTCCGCGATCGGCACCACCAGCCGCACCCGCCAGTTGCCCGGATCGGCCGTCCCGAACTCCACCATCCCACCGTGCTGCAGCGCCTCGAAGGCCGCCAGCCGCAGCCCCATGCCGGCTCCCCGGGCTCCGGCGGACACGCCGTCGTTGCGCACCTCCAGCGCGAACGTGTCGGCATCCGAGGACACGCTCACCTGCACCCGCGTGGGCGAGGCGTGCTTGGCGATGTTGCGAAGCGCCTCGGCGAACACCGATTGCGCCAGCGGCTCGACGTCCATCGGCACGATCACGTCCTCGGGCCATTCGACGACCAACGGACCGCCGGACGTCTGTGACTCCGCCGCGCGTGCCACCTCGGCCGACAACGTTGTCGCCGTGGTCAGCGCCACCGGGGCGAGCGGCCGCTCCAGCGCCGAGCGCAGATCGCTGAGCGCCTCCGACATCTCCACCCGGCAGCGCTCGCGCTGGTCGTCGTCCAGCGCGCGCTCGGCGCTCAGCGCCAGCGACACCCCGAACAGCCGCTGCATCACCCGCTCGTGGATCTCACGCGCCAGCTCCAGGCGCTCGCCCAGCCGCCGCGTGCGCTCCTGCTGGCGGGTCGCGTTGCGGGCGGTGGCCACCAGCGCCGCGGTCTTACCCAGCGTCCACAGCAGGTGGCGCTCGCCGTCGGTCAGCTCGAAGCGTCCGCCGCCGCGATCGGCGCAGATGACCCCGTACGCGTGGCCGGCGGCGCTGAGCGGCGTGCACACGAGCGTGGTGATCCCGAACAGCTCGGCGTACTTGGCCGGCACCTGATCCTCGATCCCCTCCGAGACGACCACCACCTCGTCCTCCAGCAGAGCCCGCTGCGCGATCGGCGTCGACAGCAACGTCGGCGACGGCTGCAGGTTCATCAGCTGACGGAACGAGGTGCCGTAGGCACCGACCACGTAGACCCGGCGCCGAGCGGAGTCGGCCATGAAGATCGCCGCGCGCCGCATCGTCGTCAGCCGGCAGATCGCCTCGCAGATGCGGTCGTAGAACTCGGTCGAGGAGGTGTCGTTGTCCAGGTCGGCCAGCAGCTCGACGAACACCTCCAGCGGCTCGACGCCGGCGAACAGCGACGGCGGCCGTTCGATGCTCACGTCAGGCAGCTACCGATTGGCACTCGTAGCGGCGGCGGATCTCGTACAGCGTGCTGCGCTCGGCCGCCGGGCGGCCGGCCGAGTGCGCGGCGCCGACCAGATCCTCGGGCTCCAGGCGCACGCCGTGATAGCTGCCGGCCATGCGGCTGATCGACTCCTCCATCAGCGTGCCGCCGAGGTCGTTGACGCCCCAGCGCAGCGCCTCGGTCGCGACCTCCAGGCCCATCTTCACCCACGACGCCTGCACGCTGCGCACCGTCTCGCCCAGGGCCAGCCGGAACACCGCGGTGTGCTTGAGGTTCTCCTCCCGCGAGATCTCCTGGACCCCGTGGGCGCGTCCCAGCAGCGTCTGGAACGGGATGAACGAGAGCGGCACGAACTCGGTGAAGCCGCCGGTGCGCTCCTGCAGCTCGCGGATCACGCGCATGTGCTCGGCCAGCTCCCCGGGCTCCTCGATGTGGCCGAACATCACGGTCGCCGTGGAGCGGATCCCCTCGGCGTGCGAGG
>JADGPO010000076.1 GCA_017882405.1 Solirubrobacteraceae bacterium
CGGCCACCTGGTGTCGATCTTCAACGGTGTCTCGGTGTGGTGGCACGTGTTCGGCGTGGCCGTGATCATCATCCTGCTGATCGCCGTCCCCAGCCATCACGCCACGTTCTCCTACGTGTTCGGGACCCGCTCCTACGGCGCCTTCAGCCACAGCATGTACTGGTTCTACGTGCTGCCGCTGGGCTTTCTCTTGACCATGTACACGATCACCGGCTACGACGCCTCGGCTCACGTCTCCGAAGAGACGCACGGGGCTGCCGAGTCGGCGCCCAAGGGCGTGTGGCGCTCGGTGGCGTACTCGGCGGTCATCGGATGGTTTCTGCTGCTGGCGATCACCTTCGCCGTGCAGAAGTCCAAGATCTCCAGTATCAGCACCGCCGGCTTCCCGGCAGTGGCGATCATCGAGACCGCGCTGACTTCAGCGGCCGCCAAGGGCGTGCTGCTGATCTCGACCATCGGCCAGCTGTTCTGCGGGATGGCGTGCGTGACCAGCGCCAGCCGGATGAGCTTTGCCTTCTCGCGCGACGGAGCGATCCCCGGCCACCGGCTGTGGCGCCGCGTGGGTTCCAACGGCACGCCCACCTATGCGGTCCTGTTCGTGTGCGTGTGCGCGCTGGTGATCACCATCCCCGCGTATTTCCCCAACTCCGCCGGCTATCCGGTGGCCTTCTTCGCGGTCACCTCGATCGCCGTCATCGGGCTGTACATCGCGTACACGATCCCGACGTTCCTGCGCTGGCGGATGGGGGACTCCTTCGAGCCCGGACCGTGGACGCTGGGCTCGAAGTACAAGTGGATCAATCCGATCGCGATCGTCTGGGTGGGGCTGTGCGTGATCATCTTCTGCCTGCCCACCAGCCCGGCTGGGGTGTACTTCTCGTCGAGCTTTGACTGGAATGCCGTCAACTACGCGCCGATCGTCACGATCGGTCTCATGCTGGCGGTGACGATCTGGTACGTGGTCTCGGCGAAGAACAGCTTCAAGGGACCGGTGAGGACGATTGAGTTCGCCGACGACGGAGTGACCGTCGTCGACCCCGATGCCCAGCCCGCCTGAGGCCGAGGCGACGCTCGACGTCCTCGAGCCCGCCACGGCGGCGGTGCTCGAGACCGTACCCCGGGCCGGGGTGGCAGACGTCGACGCCGCCGTGGCCCGCGCCCGGGCCGCCTATCCGGCATGGCGGGCGGTCGCGCCGGCCGATCGCGCCGCCATCCTGCGCAGAGTGTCCGATGCGGTGCGCGAGCATCTGGAGGAGCTGGCCGTCCTCGAGGCGCGTAACGCCGGCAAGCCGATCGGGGACGCGCGCGGCGAGATCGGGATGGTCGCCGACGTGTTCGCCTACTACGCCGGGGCGCCCGAGCGGTTGCTCGGTGACTCGATCCCGGTCAGCGGCGGCCACGCCTGGACGGTGCGCGAGCCGCTGGGCGTCGTCGGCCTGATCGTGCCCTGGAACTTCCCGCTGACGATCGCCGCCTGGAAGCTGGGGCCAGCGCTCGCCGCCGGGAACACCGTGGTGCTCAAGCCGGCCGAGCTGACGCCGCTCAGCGCGCTGCGCTTCGCCTCGCTCTGTGGGGAGGCCGGGCTTCCCGAGGGGGTGCTGAACGTCGTCGCCGGGCCGGGGGCCGAGTGCGGGGCGCGGCTGGTGGAGCACCCCGACGTGGCCAAGATCGCGTTCACCGGCTCGACCGCCGTGGGCCGCGCGATCGCCGCCGGCGCGGCGGCCACGATCAAACGGGTGACGCTGGAGCTGGGCGGCAAGTCGCCCAACATCGTGTTCGCCGACGCCGACCTGGAGGCGGCCGCCGCGGCCGCCCCCGGCGCGGTGTTCGGCAACGCCGGCCAGGACTGCTGCGCCCGCAGCCGGATCCTCGTGCAGCGCCCGGCGATGGACGAGTTCCTGGGGCTGCTGGAGACGACGGTGGGCGCGATGCAGGTCGGCGATCCCCTTGACCCCGGGAGCGAGATGGGACCGCTGATCTCCGCCGCGCATCGCGAGCGGGTGGCCTCGTTCCTCGACGGGGGCTCTCCGGTGGCGTTTCGCGGGAGCGCTCCCGACGGACCCGGCTTCTGGTTTGCCCCCACCGTCCTGTGCCCGGTCGACCCCGACGCCCGCGCGGCGCGCGAGGAGATCTTCGGCCCGGTGGCGGTGGTGATCGGATTTGACGGCGAGGAGGAGGCGGTTCGCTTGGCCAACGACACGATCTACGGGCTCAGCGGCTCCGTGTGGACGCGCGACGGCGCCCGCGCGCTGCGCGTCGTCCGGGCGGTGGAGGCGGGCGTGCTGTCGATCAACTCCAACACCTCGGTGCGGGTCGCCACGCCGTTCGGGGGCTTCAAGCAGTCCGGCTACGGGCGCGAGCTGGGGCCCCACGCGCTGGACGCCTACACCGAGGTCAAGTCGATCTTCTACGCCACGTCATGAGATTGACCGGCAAGGTGTGCGTGATCACCGGGGCGGCCGGGGGCATCGGCAGCGCCACGGCGGCCGTGTTCGAGCGCGAGGGAGCGCGCGTGGTGGGCGTCGACGTTCTCGATCATTCGGTCGGCGAGCTGGCACTCACTGCCGATCTCACGAACGAGGAGGAGGTGTCGGCGCTGTACGCTCGCGTGCGATCGGAGCTGGGGCGGATCGACGTGCTGTTCAACAACGCCGGGATCTCTCCGACCGACGACGCCTCGGTCCTGGACACGGCACTGGAGGCGTGGGAGCGCGTGCAGGCGACGAACCTGCGCAGCGTGTTCTTGTGCTGCAGCCACGGGATCCCGCACCTGCTGGACGGCGGCGGCGGCTCGGTCATCAACACCGCCTCGTTCGTGGCCGTGATGGGCTCGGCCACCTCGCAGATCTCCTACACGGCGTCCAAGGGCGGGGTCCTGGCGATGTCACGCGAGCTCGGGGTGGAGTTCGCCAGACGAGGCGTCCGTGTCAACGCGCTGTGCCCGGGTCCGGTGGACACGCCGCTGCTGCGTGAGCTGTACGCCGCCGATCCGGTGGAGGCCCAGCGCCGGATGGTGCACGTGCCGATGGGCCGTTTCGCCCAGGCCGACGAAATCGCCAACGCGGTGCTGTTCCTGGCCTCCGACGAATCGTCCTACGTCAACGCGACGACGTTCCTCGTCGACGGAGGGATCAGCGGTGCCTATACCACGCCCCTCTGACCGCGGGGGTCAGGCGGGCAGCGGGTCCGCCAGGCACAGGCCGATCTGCTGTCCGCGCTGAACGAGGCCGAGCGCGAGCAGCTGCACGACATGCTGCGGCGGATCGTGGAGCCCGTCGGCTCCGCCCCGCCGTGGGTCAAGAACGAGCGACCGCCATCCGGCTGACCGGCTCCGCCTCCGGGTGCGCGGTCGCCCGGGTTCTGGGGGCGGCCGCCAGCGCCACGCCCACCCCCAGCAGCACCCAGGTGACGGGGTCCTCGAGAAAGTCGGCGTACAGCATCGTGTGAAACACCACCGCCGCGAACGCCGCGCCCAGCGCCGCACGCACCGGGTCCCTACGGGCGTGCGCAAGCAGACAGAAGAGCGCCGTCACCACCAGCGCAGCGTAGGAGACCTCGCCGATCAATCCCTGCTCGGCGGCGATCGTCACCGGGATCGTGTGCGAAGCCGAGAGCGTGGTGGCGCTGCGTCGATGGTGGCGGCGGTACTCCTTGACGAACGACGCCGACCCGTAACCCCACAGCGGGCGGGCGGCGAACAGCGAGAGGCCTCCGCTGACCAGCCCGCCGCGCCCGCTGGAGGCGCCGTTGATCCCCTGATTGAGGCCGAACGTGGTGGGCGTGGCCGCGATCGCCGCCGCCCCCACGACGATCACCACCACCGCCACCACCAGCGCGCGCGACGGCTTGTAGCGCAGCGCCGCCAGCACGGCGAGGCCGACCAGCAGCGCCCCCAGGCTGGAGCGCGACAGGGTCAGCACCAGACACGCCCACAACACCGCCAGCGCGCCCACGACCGCGAGGTGCTCGCGCCACGGCCGCGGATACAGCAGCAGCGACGCCAGCAGGATCATCACCAGCGCCAGGAAGCGACCGAAGATGTCGGGGTCGAAGAACACCGAGTTGACCGTGAAGTACGTGTGCAGGTCGTTGGCGACGACGAGCTTGGGGTTGAGGATGATCGTCTTGGTGGCGTACTCGATGAACCCGATCACCGAGAACGCCAGCGCCAGCCCCACCAGCAGCGTCAGGCAGCTGCGCACCAGCCGCGGCGTCCAGTCGAGGTTTCGCAGCAGCTGGTAGAGCAGCGCGAACGGCACGTAGAAGAACACCACCTGCTGCAGCGCCTTCTCGAAGTCCGGCGAGTAGACCGCCTGGATCCCGTACAGGACGATGTACAGCGCGAGCAGCCGCTGCACCCACAGGATGGGCGCCGACGGCCGCGGGTCGGAGGCCGAAGGCTCGGGCTCGGCAACCGGCTCGGCGCCGTGGCGCCCCTCGGGCCGGCGCGAGCGGACCGCGGCCCGGGCCCGTCGCTCCCGGAGGTTCCCGGCCAGCACCGGCACGATCCACGCCAGCGCGCCCGCGGCCACCACGAAGTACAGCGGCACCAGCAGGTTGGAGGTCTGGCCGCCGGCCTGGATCGGGATCCGGAACGGCAGCGCCAGCAACGACAACAGCGCCAGCAGCGGGGGGCGGCGCGCGATCAGCGCGGCCACGGCCCCCAGGGCGGCCAGCGCCACCACGGCGCCGACCAGCGCCGGCAGCGGATGGCGATGCACGAGTCGCAGCTGCGGCGAGTCCCAGATGTCCGACAGCAGCAGCACCGGCGAGAGCAGCAGCGCACCCAGCATCGCGCCCGCCCGCGCGCGCGTGTTGCGGGCCAGCAGGGCGGCCGCCACCAGCAGCGCCGCCGCCACCACGCCCAGCTTGGGCAGCGGTCCGGTCAGTGCGGCGAGCGCGAACACCCCCGAATCATCCTCTACGCTGGCGTCATGTCCTCTTTGAAGGTCGCACAGGTCGCGTTGGTCGCCGCGCTGGCAGCGGTCTGCCTCGCGGCGTGCGGCAGCTCCGCCAAGCCTGAGGCCGGCACGCCGGGCGCGATCACCAAGAACCACAAGAACGTCGACGATCCCCGCAAGAAGCACCTCACCTGCCTGCACCAGGAGCACATCCCGGTACGGCGGGTGACGATCGGCGGCCTGCCGGGCATGCAGATCGGTGTGCGGCCGACGGGTCCGACCGTGCAGTTCCAGCCGACCCCGGGCGACGCTCAGGGCGAGCAGATCGCCGGCCAGGCGCAGGGCGCCGAGGTGATCGGCTCGGGGCTGCTGTATCCCAACCAGGCTTCCGGCAAGCTGCTGTCGAAGGTCGAATCCTGCGTCGCGAAGGGGGTGCAGGGGTAGCGCGCCTGGCGCTGTCACTGATCGCCGCGCTGCTGGCCGGAGTCGGCGTGCGCGGGGCCTCAAGCCCTCCCTCCTTGGCGCCCGCGCCCAAGCCGATCCCCGTTCCGGCCTCGGCGACCAAGCTGCTGGGCCAGCGGATCATGGTCGGCTTGTCGGGCACCACCGCTCCGCCGTCGCTGGTGCATGCGGTACGCGCCGGCGACGTCGGCTCGGTGATCCTGTTCGCCTCCAACCTGCGGTCGCGCTCGCAGACGCTCGCTTTGACGGGCGCGCTGCAGCGAGCCGCGCGGGCCGGCGGCAATCCCAAGCTGCTGATCGCCACCGACCAGGAGGGTGGCCAGGTCAAGCGCATAGGCGACCTTCCGCCGACCCTGTCGCCGCCGCAGATCGCCGGCACCGGGCGGGTGGCCACCGCAACCACCCAGGGACGCGAGACCGGAGCCGCCCTGCGGCGCTGGGGGATCAACATGGACCTGGCGCCGGTGGTCGACGTGCCGAGCACCGCCGACGCCTTCATCTGGCGCCAGGGGCGCGCATTCTCGTTCAACGCGGCGACGGTCGCGGGCTACGGCTCGGCGTTCGCCGGCGGACTGCAGTCGCGGAAGGTCGCAGCCACCGCCAAGCACTTCCCGGGCCTGGGCTCGGCCACCACGGACACCGACTTCGCGCACCTGGAGCTGCACCCCACCGCTGCCCAGCGCGCGGCCGCGCTGAAGCCCTACGAGACGATGATCCCCGCCGGCGTGGACTCGGTGATGGCGGCGGTCGCGGGCTTTTCCGCCTATGACCGCAGCGGCACGGTCGCCGCCCTGTCGCGCCCGATCGTCACCGGACTGCTGCGCGGTCGCCTTGGCTTTTCCGGGGTGGTCATCACCGATGCCCTGGGCAGCTCCACCGGCCACGACGAGCGCACTGCCGGGGTGCTCGCGGCCGCCGCCGGCTCGGACATCCTGCTGTACACCGACTCGGCGCCGGGCGAGCTGCCCGCGCTGCGGGCCGCGCTGTCACGCGGCCAGATCAGCCGGGTCGAGGCCGCGGCCTCCTACCGGCGGATCATCACGCTGAAGCGCAAGCTCGGCCTGGCCTGAGCGCGCCCGCGGCAGTGCATCCGCGGCGCCTTGGATGGCGCGCCGTCTAGAATTCGCGCGCGGCGCCGTGCCCGCGGCCCGCCGTGCGCTATGGGCCGGGCGGACGCCGCCCCCCGGGGCGCTAGCGTCCCGACGCAGCCGCGCTCCCTCGCACGTGTCCCGACGACCGCTCGCCAACCTGCTCTCCGCCTCGACCACCGACTTCCCCGCCGCCTCCGAGCCCGGCCGGCGCATGGGCGCCTCGGCGCGGAACGAAATCGGCACCCACCCACCCAACCCCCAACCACCGCTGTTCTCGGCGCGCAGCTTCTATCTGACGCTGATCGTGGTGGCACTGGCGGTGGGCGCGTTCTCGCTGCTGATCCCCTCGACGCCGAGCTATGACCCGTGGTCGTGGATCGTGTGGGGTCGCGAGATCGTCCACCTCAACCTGCAGACGACCGGCGGGCCCACCTGGAAGCCGCTGCCGGTGATCTTCACCACGGTGTTCGCGCTGTTCGGCAAGGCCGAGCCCGACCTGTGGCTGGTGGTGGCGCGGGCGGGCGCGTTCGCGGCGGTCGTGATGGTGTTTCGCATCTCGCTGCGCCTGACGCGCCAGATCGGCAGCTACTTCGTGCGCCCGGAGGGGGAGCCCAGCGTGCTGTTGGCCTGGCTGCCGGGCCTGCTCGCCGGCACGGTGGCGGCGATCGGGCTGGCCCTGTCGGGCGGCTACATCAGCTCCAACGCGCTCGGCTACTCCGAGGGCCTGGCCACGGCGGCGATCCTGATCGCGGTCGAGCGCCATCTCGACGGCAAGCCCCGCCAGGCCTTCGCCGTCGGCTTCCTCGGCGCGCTGGACCGTCCCGAGATCTGGCTGTTCTGGGGCCCGTACGGGCTGTGGCTGTTCTGGAAGGACCCGGGCGCCCGCAAGCTGGTCATCGGCCTGTTCGCCCTGATCCCGATCCTCTGGTTCGGGCCCGAGTACTGGGGCTCCGGCCACCTCCTGCGCGGCGCCACGCGCGCCCAGCACGTCCGCTCCAACAGCCTGGCGCTGACCAAGTGCCCGTTCTGCTCAGAGCTCAAGGACGCCGCCTGGCCGACCGTGCTGCTGCGCATCAAGGTGGCGGCGATAATGCTGGTGCTGGGCGTCGCGTACGTGCTCGGCCGGGGATGGCGCCGGCAGGGCCGCGCGCTGCTGAGCGATCCCGCGGTGCGCGCGCAATCGGTGGCGGCGTTCGCCGGCCTGCTGGGCGTCGTCTGGTTCGTGGTGATCGCCGTGATGACCCAGATCGGCTTCAGCGGCAACAACCGCTACCTGGTGATCGGCTCAGCCCTCGTGGAGGTCTGCGGGGCGGTCGCCTGGGGATGGGCGGCGACCGAACTGGGCAGCCTGCTGGCGCGTTGGCTGCCGCGCGGCCGCGCGGCCACCGGTCGCGGCGCCGCGTCACTGGCCTGTGGTCTGGCGGGGGTGGTCATTGCCGGACTGGCCTTCCTCGAGCTTCCCAACTGGATCGGGCGCAACCTGATCGACATTTCGCGCACCCACCACTCGATCGTCTACCAGGCAAAGCTGCGCACCGACGTGACCAGGATCGTCGCCAGGCACGGCGGCGCCAAGAAGCTGCTGGACTGCGGCTCGGTGATGACGGAGGGCTTCCAGGTGCCGCTGGTCGCCTGGACGTTGGGGGTGCACACGCTGGACGTACAGGGCCCGCCGCCGGCCGGTGCCGAGCCGGGGGAGGCGCCCAACGTGATCCTGCAGACGCGCGCGCAGACCGACGCGGCGCTGCTGCCGATCCTGCACGCCTGGCCCGACGTGCACTACACCTACGTGGGCAGCGTGCGAACCTTCCGCCTATTCGAGCACTGCGGCTCCACCACGTGAGCTGATGGCGACCGTCACCGCTCCCCAGCCGGGCGTCGGCACCCCCGACCACCAGGGCATCTCGGACTACACGCCGCGTACCCCCGAGTGGGTCCGTCGGGTCCCCGCCTGGCTGTGGATCGGCGGCGGACTGGTGGCACTGATGGCGCTGTCGGCGCTCATGCGCTCGCAGTACCTGAGCGGCCAGCTGTGGATGGACGAGGCGATCACGACCGGGATCTCCCACCACGCCCTGACGGCGATCCCGGGCGTGCTGCGCTACGACGGCAACCCGCCGCTCTACTACATGACGCTGCACGTGTGGATGAGCCTGTTCGGCACCGGCGAGGCGGCCAGCCACTCGCTGTCGCTGGTGTTCGGGGTGTTGACGGTCCCGCTCGGCGCCTGGGCGTGCTGGACGATGTTCGGCCGCCGCGCGGGGATCATGGCGGCGCTGCTGTTCGCGTTCAACGCGTGGCTGACGGCCTACGCCCAGGAAACCCGCATGTACGAGCTGATGGGCCTGCTCGGCGTGGCGGCCACCGCCGGGTTCCTGCTGGGGTTCGTGTACCGCCGCCGGCGCTTTTTGTTCCTGTTCGGCGGCGCGCTGACGCTGATGCTGTATACGCACTCCTGGGGCACGTTCTTCTTCGCCGGCTCGGCGATCGCCCTCGTCCCCTCGCTGCTGTCGTGTGACGATCGTCGCGGCCTGCTGCGCGATGCGGTGATCACGTTTGTGGGAGCGGGCATCCTCTATCTGCCCTGGGTGCCGACGCTGCTCTACCAGGTCGCCCACACCGCCGCCCCGTGGGACTCGTCGCCCAAGCTCGGCGCCCCCGTCCAGATCTCACGTGATCTGCTGGGCGGCGACCGGATCACGATGATCCTGGTCTTCAGCGCGGTGATCGGGCTGGCGCCGCTGTTCACCCGCGCGCACCGGCGCACCCGTGACTGGACCACGCTGTGGACGCTGATCACGCTGCCGGTGGCCACCCTGGGACTGGCCTGGATCTCCTCCCAGGTGACCCCCGCCTGGGCCTCGCGGTACTTCGCGCCGGTGCTGGGCGCGCTGCTGTTCCTGGTCGCCTGGGGCTGTTCCCGGGCGCGCATCCTGGGCGTGGTGGCGATCGCGCTGTCGCTGCTCTACCTGCACAACCCGGCGGCGTTCACGCCCCAGTACAAGTCCGACATGCGCGATGTGGGCGCCGAGATGTCGGCGAACCTGCACCCGGGCGACCTCGTCGTCGTCGGCCAGCCGGAGCAGACGCCTCTGTCGTGGTACTACCTGCCCGGCGGGCTGCGCTTCGCCAACACCGCCGGCGGCCGGGTCCCCGACCCCACGTACTTCGACTGGGTGGATGCCCTGAAGCGCCTGCAGCACACCAACCCGGCCTCCACGCTCGGGGGGCTGGTCAACAGCCTGCACCCGGGCCAGCAGCTGCTGTTCATACGGCCGCTGACCGAGGGCGCGCAGAACTGGCAGGCGCCCTGGACCGAGCTGGTGCGCCGGCGCTCGGCGCAGTGGGGTCAGGTCCTGACCACCGATGTGAGCAAGGGGGTCCTGGCGCCTGTCGTGTCGGCTCCCCACCATTACCGAGGCGCGTGCTGCGTGGCCGACAGCGCACTGCTCTACCGCAAGGTCTCCTAGTGCCCCGTGGTCGGGTCCGCCCGGCCGACTCTGACCGTCCATGACCACCACTACCCGCCGACGCCGCCCGCTCAGCTCCTTCATCGAGGTGCCTCCGATCCGCGAGGTGCACCCGCCGGCGTGGTTCGAGCGCTACCCGCGGCGCCTCACGACCGCCGCGATCGTGCTCGGGCTGGTGCTGATCTCGGCGTTCCTGCGCACGCGCCAGCTCTCGGGCCAGCTGTGGTTCGACGAGGCCGGCGCCACCGGCATGGCGTCGCACGCCCTGGGCCAGCTGCCGGGCGTGGTGCGCCACAACGGGTCGGCGCCGCTCTACTACGTCCTGCTGCACATCTGGATCCAGCTGTTCGGCTCCAGCGAGTCGGCCACCCACAGCCTCACGGTGCTCTGCGCCCTGCTCACGATCCCGGCGGCGTACTGGGCCGGCGCGACGCTGTCGGGCCGGCGCGCCGGGATCTTCGCCGCGGTGCTGTTCGCCTTCAGCGCCGACGTGACGCACTTCGCGCAGGAGACGCAGCCCTATACGCTGCTGGTGCTGCTGGGGTTGCTGACGCTGACGGCGTTCCTGCAGGCCTACGTCCACCGCCGCCGGCGATACCTGTGGCTGTTCACGATCGGCCTGACGCTGATGCTGTACACGCACGGCTCCGCAGGACTGTTCGCGTTCGGGGCACTGGTGGCGTTCGGCCTGGTCTACCGCCTCGCCGAGGATCGCCAGGGGCTGCTGCGCGACGGGGCGATCGGCTTCGGGGCGGCCTTCGTGCTGTTCCTGCCGTGGCTGCCGGCGACGATCTACGAGATCGGTCACACCACCGCGCCGTGGCACTACGCGCCCCTGCTGGGAGCCACCGTCCCCTCGGATCTGATGGGGGGCGAGCGGGTCGATGTCACCCTGCTGGTGGCCGTCGTGATCGGCCTCGCACCGCTGCTGGCGGCAGATCGCCGGCGCAAGCCCGACGCGATCGCGCTGTGGGCGCTGATCGCGCTGCCGGTGGCCGCCCTGGTGCTGGCGCGGGTGGCATCGCCGGCGAGCACCACCTGGGTCTCGCGGTACTTCGCGCCGGTGACGGTCGCGTTTCTGCTGCTGGGTGCGCTCGGCGCCGCGCGGGCGAGGGTCGTCGGGGTGGTGGCGATCGTGCTGTGCATCGGCTTCCTCGCCAATCCCGGATCGTTCGCGCCGACCTACAAGTCGGACATGAGCGACGTGGCCGGGGAGCTGGGGCCGATGATGCATCCCGGAGACCTGGTGGTGGTCGGACAGCCCGAGCAGACCCCGCTGGCCTGGTACTACCTGCCGGGCGCCTTGCAGTACGCCAACGCGATCGGGCGGGTGTCTGACCCCACCTACATGAACTGGTCAGACGCACAGTCGCACCTGCAAGGCGCCGACCCGCAGGCGACGCTGGGGCCGCTCGTTGCTAGTCTCAGACCCGGTCAGCAGCTACTTTTCGTGCGCCCTTTGACCGAGGGCGTCTCGAATTGGAAACAGCCGTGGACCAAGCTCGTTAGGCGCCGCGCCGCTCAGTGGGGTCAGATCTTGACCAATGACGTCGCCAGCGGGACCCTCAAGCCGGTCGCCTGGGCGCCCCACAACTACCGAAGCGCCTGCTGCGTGGCCAACAGCGCAACGCTCTACCAGAAGGCCTCTTAAGACACGAGACGATGACCGACACCACACCGACAGACACCTCCGCGTCCGGGGCCGACATCACCCCCGAGCATCCCGTCGTTGTAATCGGAGCAGGACCGGCGGGGCTGACCGCGGGCTTCCAACTGGTCAAGCAGGGCAAGCCCGTGATCGTGCTCGAGTCGACCGAACATGTCGGTGGCATCGCCCGCACCCAGGTGCGTGACGGCTATCGCTTCGACCTCGGCGGTCACCGCTTCTTCACCAAGGTCAAAGAGGTCGACGATCTCTGGCACGAGATCATGAAGGAGGAGTTCCTCAAGCGCCCGCGCCAGAGCCGGATCTACTGGAACGACAAGTTCCTGGAGTACCCGCTGCAGGGCATGGACGTGATCAAGCAGCTCGGCCCGGTGGAGCTGACGCGCTGTCTCATCTCGTACATGTGGGCGGCGGTCAAGCCCAAGGGCCGCGAGGACACGTTCGAGGCGTGGGTGTCCAACCGCTTCGGCAAGCGGCTGTACCAGCACTTCTTCAAGACCTACACCGAGAAGCTGTGGGGCGTGTCCGCGGACGAGATCCGCGCCGAGTGGGCAGCCCAGCGGATCAAGGGCCTGTCGTTCTTCTCCGCCGCCAAGGCCGCGTTCTTCGGCAACGAGGGCAACCAGATCAAGTCGCTGATCTCGGAGTTCAACTACCCCCGGTTCGGCCCCGGCCAGATGTGGGAGCAGATGACGGCCGACATCCGCGAGCAGGGCGGCGAGGTCCGGCTCAACGCTCCCGTGACCAAGCTGAAGGTCTCCGACGGGCGCATCACCGAGGTGGTGGCCGGCGGCGAGACCCTGTACCCGTCGCACGTCATCTCCTCGCTGCCGCTGCGCACCACCGTCGGGATCACCGAGCCCGAAGCTCCGCTCGAGGTCCGTGACGCGGCGCGCGGCCTGCGCTATCGCGAGTTCCTCACCGTGCTGCTGGTGCTGGAGAGCGAGGATCCGTTCCCCGACAACTGGATCTACATCCACCAGCCCGGCGTGCGCGTGCTGCGCATCCAGAACTTCAAGTCCTGGAGCCCGTGGATGGTGCCCAACGAGACCGACGCCTCGATCGGCATGGAGTACTTCTGCTTCGAGGGCGACGACCTGTGGAACATGGAGGACGACGACCTGGTGGCGATGGCCTCGAGCGAGATCGAGAAGCTGCACCTGGCGCCGGCCAACAAGGTCAAGTTCGGGTTCGTCGAGCGCGTGCACAAGGCCTATCCGATCTACGACGAGCTTTACGCCGAGCGCGTCAAGACGATCCGCGGCTGGCTGGAGCAGATCTCCAACCTGGCCCAGGTCGGGCGCAACGGACTGCACCGCTACAACAACTCCGACCACTCGATGCTGACCGCCATGCGGGCCGTCGACAACATCCTCCTGGGCTCAAACCACGACATCTGGGCGGTCAACGTCGAGAGCGTCTACCACGAGGAGCACCAGGAGAACGAGGATCCCTACAAGCGCCCGCCGACCACGCCCGCGATGGAGCAGCCGCTCGCGTCCGAGCGCTAGGGGTCGGACGCGGGTGACCGTAAGACGCTCGTTGGTGCGGGGCTGGGTGGTCGTGTGGCTGGCGGGGCTGCTCGCGGCCCTCCTGGGGCCGACGGCGGCCGCAGTCGCCGCCGGCGCTAACAAGCACTCGACAACCGCCTCGACGAGCGTTACCTCGGCCGCGCCCACCGCCACGGCCCAGGCCCCCGCATCGCCGTCCGGCGGAGGATCGCTGGGGGGCGGACTGACCGCTCCGGGCGGGATCCCTACGGCCACCAGCGCCACCCCGACCGTGCTCAGCGCCAGCACGGCCAGCACGTCTGGCTCGACCAGCCTCTCGGGCGGCAGCGCGATCGCGATCGCGATCGGGGCGTTCATCGTCCTCGGCGGGATCTCCTATTTCATCTGGCGCGACGCGCGCCGGCGGGCGCCGGTGGCCGTCCACGCAGATGGGGACCACCAGAACCGCCCGGGGTCCAAGGCCCCGCCCAAGGCGCGCAAGCTCAGTGCGGCCGAGCGCAAGCGGCGCAAGCGCGGGCGCGCCAAGCGCTGAGGACGGGGGCGGGTCGCGCGTCGGCGCTGACGACGAGTGGGTGTCTGCCAAACCGCGGTCGGCCTGCCAGTTGCTTGTTCGATGCGATGATCACCGACCCGATGGTGGTCGAAGCATTCTGCACCGAATGGGCTCAACAGGCGCCGTCGACCAGCCACATGAAACTCTGGAGGTAACGCATGGCCACGATGCTCTATTCGGCCACCATGTCCCTTGACGGATTCATCGCCGGCCCGGGCGGCGACATGTCCTGGCTCACCGAGCACCTCGGGCCCAGTCCGCTGGTCGGCGAGCTCGTCCAGAGGATCGGCGCCCTGCTGGTCGGCCGACGGACCTTTGGCGGCGACGATCCCTATAAGGGCGTCAAGGACAGGGAGGGCAAGCCGTTCGGCGGGGGGTGGAGCGGGCCGCAGTTCGTCCTCTCCCATCACCCGCCTGCTGATCCTGTTCCGGACGTCACCTTTGTGGACGATTTCGAGACCGCCGTGACGGCTGCTCGGGACGCCGCCGGGGAGCGCTACGTCAACGTACTCGGCGCCGAGGTAGCCCGCGAGTGCCTGGACGCCGGCGTTCTCGACGAGATCCTCGTGTTCGTCGCCCCGGTGCTGCTGGGCGACGGCGTGCGGCTGTTCGATTGGCCCGGCGGGCGGAACGTCAAGCTCGAGCGTATGAGCGTGAGTGAAGCCCCGACGGCCACGCATCTCGGGTTCCGGGTCGTGCGCTGAGTCGCGATGGCGGGCGATAACCGGAGCGTCCCGGATAACAGGAAAATATGTCCGGTTATCCGGGACGGTGGCTGCGCAGTCGCCGCTCATGCCCGCTGACTGACGAGGGTGCGCCTGGCCCGCAGCAGCTGACGTTCCACCGTGCGCCTGGTGGTTCCGGTCTGCCCGGCCATCTCGGTGTAGGTCAGCCCGAGCCCGTGCAGCCACACCAGCCGCTGCTGGCGCTCGGGAAGGATCCGGATCGAGTCCAGGCGCGCCCGCTGCTCGACGAGCTCGTCCAGCAGTTCAGGCGCGCCGGCCGCGGGGGCGCGCCGAGGATCTTCGCTCAGAGCATCGAGCGATAGGTCCCGCCGGTCCCGGCGCATCAGCTTGAGCGCCTCGTGGACGGCCGTCTTGACCAGCCAGGCTGTGGCCGTCTCGCGGCGCACGCGCTCGCGGCAGAGAAACAACCGGATCCACGCGAGCTGGCATGCGTCCTCGATCAGTGGCTCCGGCGCCCGCACGCTCGTACGCACCAGCCGCCGCACCCGCACCCCCTGCGAGGCGAACAGCTCTGCCACCTCGTCCAGATTCGCCATGCAGTCCTCTTTGACCTCGCCCGCGCCCGGAGTCGCCATGCCTGCGGTCCTTTCTAATTGAGACTAATTATTTACAACTAACGCAAGACAAGCGTGTTGTATCAGATAGTCTTGACGACTATCAATTGGCTCAATTCACTTCAAGGAGGCTTAGATGACACCGCCGCTTGTAGACGCGGTCACGGCTCACCCAGACTTGCACGGGCTCCCGGGCAGCAACGTGCTGCAGCAGCTGGTCAACGGCGCCGAGGCCTGGGCCCTGGCGATCGCGCTGCTCGGCGCGTTCATCGGAGCGGGGCTATGGGCAGTCGCCTCCCACAGCCACAACCACCAGTACGCCGCCCGCGGTCGCATGGCCGCTCTGACCTCCGGCGCAGCCGCCCTGGTCGTGGGCGCCGCGCCCGGCCTGGTCAACTTCTTCCAGCACCTCGGCACCACGGCCAAGTGATGCGCCCGGCGCTCACCATCGCTCTGGTGCTGGCCGCGGTCGCGATCGCCGCGGCAGCCTCGCCCGCCCCGGCGCTCTCGGCCGTCCCCGCCCCCGCTCCGGCCTCACCGGCTCGCGGCGTCATGCGCACCCACGGGATCATCTGCAAGGCGGTCGGCCTGCTCAGCGGGATCGCGGGAACACTCTGCAAGGTCGCCGCTCATCCCAAGCGGGTCATCGCCGTCGGCAAGAAGCTCGTGAGTGGCGACCCAGGTGGCGCCCTGAAGGCGATCCTGGGCACGTCCTCGGGAGCCGGCCGTGCCGTCGCGGCAGCCGCCGGCCTGACCGCGGTCGTGGCCTGGGTCACGGGGGGCGCGCACTCCGCGCTGCAGGCGACCGCCAAGCTGATCGACGCGAGCTCACGGCCCAACCTGCTCGGCACCTGGTTCTCGAGCGCCTACTGGCGGGTCGCAGCCGTGGCGGCGTTGCTCACCCTGCCCTTCCTCTTCGCCGCCGCGATCCAGGCTCTCTTGCGATCCGACATGACGCTGCTGGGCCGGGCTGCCTTCGGCTACCTGCCGTTGGGGATGCTGGCCACCGGGGTGGCAGCGCCGATGACGATGCTGCTGCTCAGTGCCTCGGACGAGATGTCCGCGATCGTCTCCTCGGCATCGGGTCACGCCGACGGTTCGTTCCTCGCCCACGCCGGAGTCTTCGCCGGAGCCGTCGGGGGAGCCGCGCTCAGCCCTTTCGTGGCGTTCTTCGTCGCGCTCCTCACGGTCGCCGCCACGCTGACCCTGTGGCTGGAGCTGCTGATTCGCGAAGCCGCGGTCTATGTCATCGTGCTGATGCTGCCGCTGTTCTTCGCCGCCTTGGTATGGCCGGCGCGTCGCGTATGGGCGATCCGAGCCGTCGAAATGCTGGTGGCGTTGATCCTCTCGAAGTTCGCCATCGTCGCGGTTCTCGCTCTGGGCGGCGCCGCGCTCGACCATGCCGCTTCCTTCAGCGTGACCTCGCTGCTCGCCGGGCTGACCTTGGTACTGCTCGCGGCGTTCTCCCCGTGGGTGCTGCTGCGCCTGCTCCCACTGCACGAGATCGCCAGCGCGGCTGCCGGAGGGATGCGTGCGGCCTCGCTCCAGCCGCTGCTGGACAGCGCTGCGAGCGGCTCGCAGCTCGCCGGAGATGTCGCCGAGCACCGGGCCTGGCTCCCGGAGATCGCCCGGACAGCCCGCAACGGAGCGACGCCGGACGAACCGGCGCTGCCCCCTCAGCAAAATGGCCTCTCAGAGCCTGTCTGCGAGGAGAGCATCGCGGCCGCGGCCGAGGAGGCGGCGACCGCTGTCGCCGTCAGCGGCGGCGCGACGATCGGCCCAGCCGGCGCCCCTGAACCGCCTTCGTCCGCGGCCGCACCCACCGAATCGCCGAAAAGCGCACCCGAACCGGGCGACGGGGAGTTCTTCACAGCACCCGGCGCCGACACCCTGCCTGAGCCCTGGCATCGCAAGTGGGAGCCGTTGGACCTGAGGCCTGAGGCGGACGCCTATCGCCCCGTCGGCGAGCCGACGCCGGGGGACGGGAAACCGCCCAACGACGACCCGCCGACACTCCCCGATCCCGAGCCCCGACCGCCGGCCACCGACCCGGACGACGAGGCTCAGTGACCGACGCGCGTCAGACCTACTCGTTCGGCCCGCTGGAGCGGCGCGGGATCTTCGGCGGGGTGCGCGGCGGGCAGGTGGCCGTGCTCGCGACGGGTGCGCTCGCGGCGATCCTGGTGCTCGACCGAGCGCCCTCGGCCGGCGGCGCATTCATCGCCATGCTCGCCTGCGGGGTGGCGGCGGGGGCGGCGTTCGCGCCGCTGGGCGGGCGGACCCTGCAGGACTGGTGGCCGGTGGCGATGTGGTTTGCGGGACGCCGGCTGCGGCGTCGCCACCGCTTCCGCTCCCCGGTGGCCGGCGCCGGCAGCGTCGCCCGCCGCAGCGGCGAGTTGCAGGCCCCGCCGGCAGAGGCGCCGGAGGCGCTCCGGGACGTGCGGATCGTCTCGGTCGATCACCGGCAGCGGGCGATCGGGGCGCTGTCGGAGCGTTCCGGGCGCCGCCTGACCGCCGTGCTCGCCTGCCGGGTGGCGGCGTTCTCGCTGCTGGACCAGGAGGCGCAGGAGCGGCGCCTGGCCCGCTGGGGGCTGGTGCTGTCCGGCTCCGGGGGCACGGCGATCCGGCGGCTGCAGTGGATCGAGCGCACGGCGCCGGCGCAGGGCGACGAGCTGGCCCGCTGGGTGCACTCCGAGCGCGATCCGGCGGTTCCCCTGCGGGGGACGGCGATGATCGAGTCCTATCTGGAGCTGATCTCCTCGAGCACGCGGGTGACCCAGGAGCACGAGGTGCTGCTGGCGGTGCAGGTCGACGGACGGCGGGTGCGCGAGCGAGGCCGTGACGCCATCGGCCAGGCGCTGGTGGAGCAGACCGAACGGGTGGCGCAGGGGCTGGAGGCAGCCGAGGTGACGGTGCTCGGAGCGCTCGGCCCGGGCCAGCTGGCTCGCGCGCTGCGGACGGCGTTTGACCCCTTCGCGCGAGCGGAGCTCGCGACCCTGGAGGCCGGCGACTCCGAGCGCGACGGGCTCAACGAGGTCAACGCCTGGCCGCTGGGTGCGCGCGAGGGCTGGGACCACTACCGCTCCGACGGGGCCGTGCACGCCACCTACTGGATCGGCGCGTGGCCGCGGATCAACGTCTCGCCGATGTTCATGGACGCGCTGCTCGGTCACTCCAGCGCCGTGCGCTCGGTGGCCGTCACGTTCGAGCCGCTGGCCGCCGATCGCGCCACCCGTGAGATCGAGGCGGCGGTCACGCGTGATCGCGCCGACCGTGAGCTGCGGGCCCGGTTCGGACAGTCGGAGACCGCGCGCCAGCGCCAGGCCACCGAGGCGACGATGCGCCGGGAGGCCGAGCTGGCCGCCGGACACGGCGAGGTGCGCCTGAGCGGGTTCGTGACGGTGTCCGGCCGTGACCACGAGGATCTGCATCGCGCTTGCGGCGAGGTGCTCGAGCACGCCGCACGGGCCCGCCTGGAGCTGCACCGCCTGTACGGGCAGCAGGCCGAGGCGTTCGCGTTCACCCTGCCGCTATGCCGGGGGCTGCGATGAGCCTGCGGACCGTCGAGCGTCCCGGCCACCGGTGCACCACCCGCCACGCCCAGGCGATCTACCCGTTCGTCAACGCCGGTGGGCTGGGCGGCCGCGGTGTGTTCGTGGGACGCGACTCCGGGGGCGGAGCGTTCTGCTACGACCCGTGGGTCCTCTACGGGGAAGGCGTGCTCGACGATCCCAACGTGATCGTGCTGGGCAAGCTCGGCCAGGGCAAGAGCGCGCTCGTCAAGACGCTCTTGTGGCGCATGCTGCTGTTCGGCCGGCGGGCGTTCGTGCTCGACGTCAAGCGCGAGTACGGCCCGCTGTGCGACGCCGTCGGGGTCAAGCCGATCTCCCTGGTGCCCGGCGGCGGCGTGCGGCTCAACCCGCTCGCCTCGCGGCCCGAGGAGCACGCCCAGCTGGAGCTGCTGCGGGCCGTCACGGTCACCGCGCTGGGCGAGTCGCTGACCCAGCTCGAGGCGGGCGCGCTGCGCGAGGCGCTGCGGGTGGTGCGAGCCCGCGGCCGCGGCGAGCCGACGCTACCGGAGATCGCCTCGGTGCTGTTCTCGCCGGTGGCCGAGATGAGCGGGCGGCTGCAGACCACCCCGGAGGCGCTGGCCGACGACGCGCGGCGGGCGGCGCTGGCGCTGCAGGACCTGTGCGAGGGCCCGCTGCGCGGGATGTTCGACGGCCCCACCACCCCGGGGCTCGACCTCGACGCCAAGCTGCTGGTGCTCGACCTCCACGCCGTGCGCGACTCGCCCGCCGTCGGCATCCTGATGGCCTGCGCCACGGCCTGGATCAGCGCGCTGCTGGCCCGCACGGCCGAGCGACCGGGGCGCGAGCGTCTCGTCAACGTCGCCGACGAGTCGTGGAAGATCGTCCAGCACACGGGCCTGGGCGAGTGGTTTCAGTCCAACTTCAAGCTTGCCCGCCAGTTCGGGGTGATGAATCTGGTGGTCCTGCACAAGCTGGCGGACCTGCAGGCGGCCGGCGATGCCGGATCGCGCGCCGCGCGGATCGCCGAGGGACTGATCGCCGACGCCTCCACCCGGATCGTCTATCACCAGGACGAGAGCCAGGTGCCGCTCACGCGTTCGCTGCTCGGCCTCTCGCAATCCGAGGCGCAGCTGATCTCGATGCTGTCGGCCGGGCAGGCGCTGTGGCGGGTGGGCGCACGGTCGTTCGTGGTCGCCCATCACCGGTCGCGGATCGAGGCGGAGCTGACCAATACCGACGCCGGTATGAGCCTGTCGGCCGGGAGGCGACGATGACGGCGAACCGCTCGAGCGGGATCTCCGACGCGGCGATGCTCACGATCATCGCTATCGCGGTGGGCCTGGTCCTCGCCCTGTGGCTGTGGGGAGGGCTGGCGGGCGCGGTGTTCGGCGACGGCTGGCCGCACCCCTCGCCGGGCCAGCTGCTGACCGTGCTGGTGCGCCTGCCGACCCGGCTGGCTCACCCGGCGAGCGCCTGGCCACGCGCCGACCGTGCCCTGCTGCCGGACGCCGGCGGGTTCTACGCGGCGCTCGCAATCCTGGCGGCGATCATCGCCGGACTGACCACCGCCGCGACTCACTCGGGGCTGGCGGCCGCCTTACGGGGACGGTCACCCGGCGCGCGCTGGGCCGCCCCAGGGGAGCTGCGGGCGCTGCACGGGGCCGGCCGGGCCGGCCGTCTGGCCTTGGGGCGCTGCCACGGCCGGCTGCTGTATGCCGAGCAGCGCCATGCCCTGGTGGCCTTCGGACCGCCGCAGTCGGGGAAGTCCGCCGGGCTGGCAGTGCCGGCGCTGCTGGAGTGGGACGGGCCGGCGGTCGCCTCCTCGATCAAGACCGACCTTCTCGCCAGCACCGAGGCGCGTCGCCGAGCCCTGGGACCGGTGTTCGTATTCGATCCGTTCGCGCTGTCGGCGCCTGCGTCCCACACCTGGTCGCCGCTGCGCGGCGCCACCACCTGGGACGGCGCGCTGGAGGTGGCGTGGCGACTGGCCGCCGCCGGTGAGCTCGACCAGCGGGGCGTGGAGGGCGGCGACTTCTGGGCGATCGCCGCCGAGCAGCGACTGGCGCCGCTGCTCTACACGGCAGCGCGCATGGACGCCGGCATGGGAGCGGTCGTGCGCTGGGCCTACGGCCAGGGCTCGCGGGAGCTCGACGCCGCCGTGTCGCAGCTGACGGGCTCCGCGCGCGATGAGGACGATCTGGAGGGAGCGCACGCAGCCTATGACGCTCTGCGCGCGTTCGAGGCCCAGGCCGACCGCACGCGCTCCTCGATCGAGGCCACCGCGCAGGGCTTGCTGCGCGCCTATCGCTTCGCGCGGGTGCTGCGCTCGGCGCAGTCATGCGACATCGAGCCCGACCGGCTGCTGGACGAACGCGCGACCCTGTACCTGATCGGCGACGCCAAGGCGTCCAAGCTGCTGCGCCCGATCTTCCTGGCGCTGCTGTCGGAGATCGTCGATCGCGCCTATGAAAGGGCCACGCTGGCCGGCGGCCGGTTGGCGCTGCCGCTGCTGCTGTGCCTCGACGAGGCGGGCAACGTGGCGCCGCTGCCCAACCTGGCCGAGGTGGCGTCCACCGCGCCCAGCCACAACATCCAGCTGGTGTCGATCTTCCACGACCTGGCTCAGGCCCGCAGCCGCTACGGCAAGCAGGCCGAGACGGTCGTCAACAGCCACCGCGCGCGGATGCTCCTGCCCGGCGTGGCCGACCTCGACACGCTGCGCTACTTCTCGGGGCTGGCCGGCGAGGAGGAGGTGCGCGACACCACCCGCACGACGGGCGCGGGCGGCGGCACCCGCACCACCGGTCACAAACGGCGGCCGCTGGTGGCCCCCGAGGCACTGCGGCAGCTGCCCGCCGGGGACGCCCTGCTGCTGTACGGACGGATCGCGCCGGTACAGGTGCGGCTGCGGATGTGGTTCGCCGATCGGCGTCTGCGAGCGCTGGCGAAGGGAGGCTGGGCGTGACCTGGGACGAGCCCGAGGACTGGCGCGACGACAGGCCACCCGATGACGACTGGCCCGACGATGAGGCCGGCCGCTGGCCGCTGACCTGGCGCGGGCTCCTGCCCCGCGAGCGGTGGATCTGGTTCGAGCGACTGTGGAGCGACGTCGGCTGCCTGCAGGAGCGCTACCGGCTGGCGGTGCGCTCGCAGTGGTGGGAGGACGAGCTGCAGGTGGAGGTGTTGGCCGCGCTGGCCGCGTGGGTATCGCGCTATGACTCGGGCGAATGGGACGACCCTCCGGGCAAGCTCTCACTGCTGTTCGACCTGGAGCGGATCGCGGGGATGCTGCGAGACGGGATCGAGCCGTTCTATCCCGACCGCGACCGGATCGCGTTCGTCCGCCATCTGATCGATCTGGGGTGCCAGCCGCCGCCGGGAAGGAGGCTCCAGCCGGACG
>JADGPO010000077.1 GCA_017882405.1 Solirubrobacteraceae bacterium
TGCTCGACGAGGCAGCCGGAGCGGTCGAGGCCGAGGGCGCCGGCGAGGACTGGGAGCCGGTCCGGCTCGACGTCAACGTCGACGCCTACGTGCCCGCCGACTACATCCCCTACGAACAGGCCAAGGTGGACGTGCACCGGAGGATCGCCGCCTCGCGTGAGGTGGCCGACCTGGCGCTCCTCCGGGACGAGCTCGAGGACCGCTTCGGCGAGCTGCCCGAACCCCTACAGAACCTGATCGCACTGCAGCAGGCGCGCATCAAGCTCGGCCAGGCCGGCGCCCAGGCGGTCACCTTCCGCGGCGGCCGCCTCGCCGTCACCCCGGTCGAGCTCGACTCCGTGCGCGCCAAGCGGATCCGCCAGGAGATCCCCGAGGCGCTGTACGAGTCGGGCAAGTCCCAGCTGTCGCTCCGCGTTCCCGACGACCCGGCGCAGCGCTTCCCGGCGGTGGTCAGGGCCGCCGACGTGCTGTTGGCGGTGACGCGGGAGGCGGCGTAGGGCTTGCTGGGAGGACAGCGCCACCTTCGTTGCCTCGCGCCCCGCCGGGCCGGCGAGAGGCTACGAAATGGGGGGTTCCGCCGGGCGCGGATCGCGGGCCACCGGGGAGTCGAGCGTCGGGAGGTCCTTCCACACCTCCTTCCCCAGCCGGCCGTTCCCGCGCACCCTCTGCACCCACCGGCACCGTCACCCACCGCCGCGACCCCCACGCCACCGCCACGAACCTCCTCCCACCCAAATGACGGCCCTGTAGCATCCGCGGCCGCCATGGCCTCCTACGACGACGTCAACGGCAGGGTCGCGCTGTTCGCCGGCGCGGTGCGGGCGGCGGCCGAGCGGTCGGGGGCGTCGGCATCGTGTCGCCAACGCCGGGATTGCGCCGGCCGCGGCGACCGTGCGGGCGAGGCCGATCTCGTGGGCGCTCCAGGCGGTCCGCCGAGCGCCACCCGTCACTCTTCGACCGCTCTTCGGCACCCTTCGACCGCTCTTCAGCACTCTCTCGCTACCATCACCGCCTGTACATGAAGTCAGTGGTCAGGTCCATCCAGGCGCTCGGCGCCTTTTTTGTGCTCGCAGTCGTGGTCGCGGGCTGTGGTGGCGGCGTTCCCGGGAACTCCGTGGCCGACATGTCCGGCAACCCGATCACCCAGGCGACGTTCAACCACTGGATGTACATCGCCGCCAAGGGCCAGGCCTCGCAGTCGCCCGGCTCGCCGGTGATCGTGCCCGACCCGCCGAACTACACCAAGTGCGTGGCGACGGTCCGCAAGTCGATCCCGTCGCTGGCCAGCACGCCCACGAAGACGCTCAAGACCGAATGCGGCACCCTGTTCACGCAGCTGCGCGACCAGATTCTGGACTTCCTGATCCGCTCCTACTGGTACCAGGCCGATGCCGCCAAGCAGAACATCAAGGTCTCCGATGCGCAGGTCCAAAAGGCGTTCCAGACCGCCAAGGCACAGCAGTTCCCGACCGGCGCGCAGTTCCAGGCCTTCCTGACCTCCTCGGGCCAGACGCTCGACGACATCCTCTACCGCGTCCGGGTCAACCAGATCTACACCAAGCTGCTGGCCAAGGCCGGATCCACGGTGACCCAGGCGCAGATCGCGGCCTACTACGCGGCCCACGCGACGCAGTTCGGCAAGCCCGCGAGCCGCAACATCCGGATCATCCTCACCAAGACCAAGGCTCAGGCCGACGCGGCCAAGGCCGCTCTCGCCGGCGGCGCGACGTGGCAGGCGACCGCGGCCAAGTACTCCACCGACGCCGCCACCAAGAACAAGGGCGGATTGCTGGTCGATGTGGCCAAGGGCCAGCAGGATGCGGCGCTCGACCACGCGGCGTTCTCGGCCTCCCCCGGCGTCCTGCTGGGGCCGATCCAGGGGCAGTTCGGCTGGTACGTGTTCGAGGTCACGTCGGTAAAGCCCGGTAACCAGCAGACGCTGGCCCAGGCGACGCCGACGATCAAGTCGATCCTCGCCCAGCAGAACTCGACGGCCCAGTCGGCGAAGATCGACGCGCAGGCCAAGAAGAACTGGCTCAGCAAGACTCAATGCCGGTCGGGCTATGTGATGGCGGACTGCAACGGCTACAAGGCCCCCGCCAGCACGACGACGACGACGACGCCGTCGACCACCACGACCGGTTAGTGGCGTCCGACCCGCCGGAGGAGATCGTCGAGGCGCTCCGACGTCTTGACGCGATCACCCGGCGATTGCGCCGCGAGTGTCCGTGGGATCGCGAGCAGGACGAGCGCACGATCGTCCCGCACACGCTGGAGGAGGCCTACGAGCTGGCCGACGCGGCGAACCGGCGCGACGACGCGAAGCTTCTCGACGAGCTCGGTGACGTCCTCTTCCAGGTCCACTTCCTGTCGCTACTGCTCGAGGAGCGCGGCGCCGGCGACCTCGCGCGGGTGGCCGATCAATGCCGCGAGAAGCTGATCCGGCGCCACCCGCACGTTTTCGGCGAGGCTGAGGCGGCCACCGCCGGCGAGGTGCTCGCCAACTGGGACACGATCAAGCAGCAGGAGCCCGGTCGCGAGCAGGGTCTGTTCGGCGAGGTGCCCGAGAACCTGCCCTCGGCGCTCTATGCCCGCAAGGTCCAGCGCCGCGCCGCCTCGAGCGGGTTCGACTTCCCGGGCGTGGAGGGGCCGCTGCAGGCCGTGCGCAACGAGCTCGAGGAGCTGGCCGCGGCGGCCACGCCCGATGAGCGCTTCCACGAGCTCGGCGACGTCCTGTTCGCCGCCGTCAATGTGGCCCGCAAGCTCCGCGTCGACCCTGAGCTGGCGCTGCGGGCGGCGTCGGACCGGTTCCGCGGCCGGATCGGCGCGGGCGTGAGCCTGGCCGCATCGGAAGGCCGTAGCTGGGACGATCTTGACCCCGACGAGCAGCTCGCCTACTACGCGCGCGCCCGCCTGAACGAAGGAGCCACCGACGAATGAGCCAGATCGAGCAGATCCACGCCCGGCAGATCCTCGACAGCCGCGGCAATCCGACCGTGGAAGTCGAGCTGAGCCTTCGCTCCGGCGCGTGGGGGCGTGCGGCGGTCCCGTCGGGCGCCTCGACCGGGGAGTTCGAGGCCACCGAGCTGCGCGACGGCGGATCCGACTGGCTGGGCAAGGGCGTGAGCCGAGCGGTGGACAACGTCAACGGCGAGATCGCGACGGCAGTGCGCGGCCAGGAGGCCGCGGCGCAGGCGTCGCTCGATCGGCTGCTGATCGAGCTCGACGGCACTCCGAACAAGTCCCGTCTAGGCGCCAACGCGCTGCTGGCCGTCTCGCTGGCCGCGGCCCATGCCTCGGCGGCCGATGAGCGGCTGCCGCTGTGGCGCTACCTGGGCGGCGAAACCGCCCACGTGCTGCCGGTGCCGCTGATGAATGTGCTCAACGGCGGCGCCCACGCCGACAACCGGGTCGACTTCCAGGAGTTCATGATCGTGCCCGTGGGCGCGCGCTCGTTCAGCGAGGCGCTGCGGATGGGCGCCGAGGTCTTCCACCATCTCAAGCGCACGCTGCACGCCAAGGGGCTCTCGACCGCCGGCGGCGACGAGGGCGGCTTCGCGCCCGATCTGAACTCCAACGCTGAGGCGCTCGACGCGCTGATCGCCGGCATCCGGGCGGCGGGCTATGTGCCCGGAGACCAGATCGCGATCGCGCTCGATCCGGCCGTGAGCGAGCTCTACCGGGACGGCGCCTACGTCCTGGAGCACGAGGGCATGACGCTGACCTCGGAGCAGCTCACCTCCTACTGGGCCGATCTCGCCGCCCGCTACCCGATCGTGTCGATCGAGGACGGGATGGACCAGGAGGACTGGGCCGGCTGGGCGACGCTGACCGAGCGGCTGGGCAAGTCGATCCAGCTCGTCGGCGACGACCTGTTCGTCACCAACACGCAGCGGCTCAAGCGCGGCATCGATTCCGGCGTCGCCAACTCGATTCTGATCAAGGTCAACCAGATCGGCACCCTGACCGAGACGCTGGCCGCCGTCCGGATGGCGCGCGAGGCCGGCTACACCGCGGTGATGTCGCATCGCTCGGGTGAGACCGAGGACGTCACGATCGCCGACCTCGCGGTGGCGACCGGGTGCGGGCAGATCAAGACCGGCGCCCCCTCGCGGACGGACCGCGTAGCGAAGTACAATCAGCTGCTGCGGATCGAAGAGGCGCTCGGCCCCGACGCCGCCTACCCGGGGCGGTCGGTGTTCCGGGCCTAGGAGGAGTCGCCCGGGCGGGCAAGCAGCCCGAATGAGCGGGGCGCGCGCCCCGCCACCGGCAGCAACGCACGTTGCAGCAGGAAGGAAGGCGGCGGTGGCGAACGAAGCGCTCACCGGATGCCTTCAGCTCGCTCCGCCTCCGCCGCCGCCCGTAGCCAACGCGCGCAACGGGCCGCTCGTGCCCCTCGTCCGCATCGAGGCCCGCGCCGGGTGATCACCCGGGCCGCGGCGACGCGGGTGCGGTGGGACCGGGTCGGTCGGGTTGGGCTGCTGATCGTGCTGGGCGTGGTCGTCGTCCTGTACTTCGAGCACACGCTGTCCTACATCTCGACGCGGCAGGAAGCGGCGCGAGAGTCGGGGACCGTGCAGAAGCTCGTCCGCGACAACGCCGCGCTCGCCCGCGAGGAGAAGTCGCTCACCGATCCGGCGACGATCCAGAAGGACGCCCGCGCGCTCGGGATGGTGCAGCCAGGTGAGCGCCCCTACGTGATCACCGGCCTGCCGAACAACTAGCGCCCAGTTCGCAGAGTCGCGCGAGCGCCTCTGCGATCCTGTCGGCTGTGCGCTTCAACGACGTGATCGGGTTATGGGAGGACAGCCGGCGACGGCTGGCGGGGGCCGATCCCGCCGAGCGGCCGGCGCTGGAACGGGTCACCGACGAGCTCGTCGATGAGCTGCGGCGGAGGCTGGGCGGGCCGTTCACGACCGAAGATCTGGCCGCCGTGTACTCCGACGGCACGGACTGGTGCTTCGACATCGCCACCAAGGTGGCGCCGACCACGCCGGCGGCGTGGGACGTGCCGATCGTCGCCGGGGCCGCGTTCGCGCGGTACGTGCGCAGTGCGATCGACTACGCGGGCGGCAGGAAGATCGAGGACCTGCCCTGAGCTTGTCGAAGCGGGCAGGCGAGACCGCGGCCGCGCGCGGACCGGCACCCGTTCCCGACGACGGGAACGGCGGCGCTACTCGTCGTCGTCGTTGTCCTCGGAGCCAGCGCGGCGGATGACGATCTGGTCCTCCTCGATCGTCACCTCGACCGGCCGGTGGCCGGCCCAATACTCGGCGTACACGGGGTCGTCCTGCACGGCGGGGTCGAGCCAGAGGCCGTATCCCTCTTCGCCGTGGTCGAACGTGGCCTCGAGCGGACCGGAGGTCCGTCGGCGGCCACGGGCAGTTCCACGACCGCCGCGGCGGGAGCGGCGGCGGCGGGCAGGCTTCTCCTCGTCACCGTCGCCGTCCTCGTCGGCCTCTTCCTCCTCGGTGCGCTCGGCTTCGGCGGCATCGAGCTCGGCGGCGATCAGCGCGTCATCCTCCGCGCGCAGGTCGATCTCGTCGTCGTAGTCGGCGGCGAGGGTCGGGCTGTCGGGATCTCCGGACGGCTCGAGACCCTGCTCGCGCTTGAAGGCCTGGATCTGCTGGACGGTGACCTCGAGTTGATGCGCAATCCAGGCGTCGGTGCGTCCCTGACGGACCCAGGCCCGAATCTGATTGAGCTGTGGGCGTAGTGATCTGCGGGTCATCCGGGCCCGGAGACTAGTACAGCGGGCGGCGGCGGGCCCCACCGGGGGGGTGCGGCTGCTGCTTGTGCTCATCGAGATATGCGCGATATGCTGGCCGTCGAGCGGGCCGGCTTCTGCTCGAGATGCACCGGCCGGACTTTGCTATTCACAACCATCAGGCAAGCAGGGAGGCCATTCCCATGTTGGTACTGACGCGCAAGTCCAACCAGAGCATCATGATCGGCGACGACATCGAGGTCTCTGTGCTGGCGATCATGGGGGAGAAGGTGCGGATCGGAATCCAAGCCCCCCGTGACATTCCGGTGTTCCGTAAAGAGGTGTACCTCGAGATCCAGCAGGAGCGGGTCGCAAGTGGCAAAGGCGTGCGCGAGGAAGTCGACGCGGCGCTGCGTGGACTGGGAGAGTCCAGCTAGCCAGGAGCTGGCCGCCAGGGGGCGGGGCGGCTCAGCGCGAGCCGCCCCGATACGGCTCAGCCGAGCAGGTAGTAGAGGGTCTCGAACATCGCCACGGTGACGATCACCGCGGTGGCGATGAGCGACAGCACGAGGAAGCCGAAGCGCCATGAGCTGCGCTTCAACTCCTTCTCGTGTGCGCGCTTGCGCGAGCGCAGCGCAGCCGAGCGCCGCAGGTGCTCCCTGCGGCGCCGGTCGCGCTGCATCTCGTGCCTGAACTCCTGCTCGATCTGCGCGAGACTCTGGCGCATCTTGATCGCCATCCCGGTGCGAGCCTACCA
>JADGPO010000078.1 GCA_017882405.1 Solirubrobacteraceae bacterium
CTGCGCCTCGAGCGCCAGGTGGCGGTCAAGCTGCTGGCGGAGCACCTCGCCGAGGACCCCACCTTCGTGTCGCGCTTCCAGCGCGAGGCGCAGGCCGCGGCGCGCCTGGTTCACCCGAACATCGTGCAGGTGTTCGACTCCGGCCAGGACGAGATCACCGGCCAGTACTTCATCGTGATGGAGTACATCGAAGGGGTCTCCTGCGCGGAGATCCTGCGCGACGACGGCTGGATGGATATCGACGAGGCGATGGCGATCATCGATCAGGCGTGTGAGGGCCTGCATTACGCCCACCGCCACGGCGTCGTGCACCGCGACGTCAAGCCGGGCAACCTGCTGCGCTCGCAGGAAGGCCGCGTCAAGCTGGCCGACTTCGGCATCGCCAAGGCCACCGAGCAGTCGAGCATCACCCAGGTCGGCTCGGTCCTCGGCACCGCCGCCTATCTCGCGCCCGAGCAGGCGCGGGGCGAGGAGGCCGGACCCCGAGCCGACCTCTACGCGCTGGGCGTGGTCACCTACCAGCTGATCTCCGGGCGCCTGCCCTATGAGGCCACCTCCCTCACCGAGCTCGCGCTCAAGCAGCAGCGCGAGGAGCCGCCGATGCTCGACACCATCGTCGCGGCGGTCAATCCCGCGCTCGCCGAAGCCGTGGCGATCGCGCTCGCGCTCGACCCGCGCGACCGCTACCAGACCGCGCGCGAGATGGGTCGGGCACTGAGCCACGGTGTGGACGGCATAGCGCCGGGCGAGCGCCCGGCGACCTCGCGCGGCGACCCCGCCACCCAGGCGACCAGTCTCCTGGCGAGGAATCCCAGGCCCAGCAGCACGCGTGACTCGCGGCGCGCGGCCGCCGGCGCCGGGGCTGTCCAGGAGGGGGTGACCACGCCCCGCCGGCCGCGGCCTGGACCGCCCAGGCGCCAGCCTCCCCTCGACGCGCCCGCTCGATCCTCGGCCCCGCCCCGGCGCCGGCGCCGCGCCGATCGTCTGCTCGCGGCTCTGCTGGCCCTGCTGGCCGTGGCCGTCGCTGTCGTCGCGGTCATCCTCATCACCGCTCCCGCCCCGACCAAGGTGGTGCTGCGCAACGTCGTCTACAACGACGTCCAGCAGACTTCCGACGCGCTCAAGCAGCTCGTCTCGGAAAACACGAAATAGGAAGACCGCCCCGGCGGCATCCCAAGAGGGCCTCCTGAATGCTCGCCTCCATCGTCGATGTCGGCCACGTCGGCTACCCCCTCCTGTTCCTGCTCGTGATGGCGGAGTCGAGCGGCGTGCCGATACCCGGGGAGACGGCGCTGATCACCGCCGCCGTGCTCGCCAGCCAGGGCCAGCTGAAGATCGCGCTCGTGATACCGATCGCCGCCGTGGCCGCGATCGTCGGCGACAACATCGGCTATGTGATCGGCCGCAACGGGGGGCGCTGGCTGCTCGAGCGCCCGGGCCGCTTTCACCGCCAGCGCCTACAGGTGCTCGAGACCGGCGAGCCGTTCTTCGAACGCCACGGTCCCAAGGCGGTGTTCTTCGGGCGCTTCGTGCTCGTGCTGCGCGTGTGGGCGTCCTGGCTGGCCGGGGCCACCCGAATGGTGTGGCACTCGTTCCTCCTGTGGAACGCGCTCGGCGGGATCTGCTGGGCGACCGCCGTCGGCCTGATCGCCTACTTCCTCGGGCATTCCGCCGGAAACGCCGTCCAGACGTTCGGCGTGTACGGCCTCGCAGCCTTCGTCCTCGGGGCGGCGGGCGTGTTCATCGCACGTCGCCGCCACCAGCGCCAGGTTGCCGCTCGCGACGCCAGCGGCCCACCATCGGATGCGCCCGATCCACGGCGCGACGGCGACCCGCCCGCCTAGGGCTGGATCGGCGGGTGCGGCTCAGACGGCGCTGCAGGGCGCTATGCGCTCCCACATGTCCGCCATCAGGCTCAACTCCTCCTCGGAGAAGCGAGCGAGGAGATGCTCTCTGACCACGGCCAAGTGGGTCCCGCGCGCTTCCCTGAGACGTTCACGCCCGGTCTCGGTGAGGCACGCGTAGGAGCCGCGCGCGTCGTATTCGCAGGAGCAGCGCTCAAGCAGCTCCTCGCGCTGAAGGCGATCGACCAGCCGCGTCAGCCCGCTGCGCGACAGCTGCGCGCGTTCGGCGAGGTCGCACATGCGCATCCGCCCCGCGTTCGCGTCCCCCAGGTGCTGCAGCACCTCATAGGAGGTCATCGGCAGGCCGTGCGCACGTTCGAGCTCGGCGTCCAGGCGCCTGGCCAGGCAGGCGTGCGCCCTGAGCAGACCGCGCCAGGCGCGCAACTCCCCTTCGCTGAGGGTCTCCTGTTCCCCGGAGGGAACCTTGACGGCGGTCGCGGTCGACATGACGTTCTGGATCAGGTTGGACCTTCACAATCGAACATAGCAGCGTCCAAACCGGCTTCTCGGCAGATGCCTCTCATCGCCGGGTCGCCTTCCATACCCACCACACCATCAGCGGCTGCAGCGCCAGGCGCGCGTACAGCGCCCAGCGCGGGATCGGCCGGAAGCGCTCCGGCGCCCGGGCCATGTGCACGTTCGCCGGGAACACCGCCGCGAGCACCGCGATCAGGCCGAGCCCGGCCGGCCTGCGGGCCCTCGGCAGCAGCGCTCCCAAGCCGCCCGCCAGCTCGGCCACGCCGCTCACCGCAACCAGCTGCTTGGCATGACCCTGAAGCCGTGGCGGCACGATCCGCTCGTAGGCTCGGGGCATCACGAA
>JADGPO010000079.1 GCA_017882405.1 Solirubrobacteraceae bacterium
CCGACGCCCCACACGTTGACGATCAGCTTGTGGGTGGGGTTGGCCAGCTTCGCACGCAACCGGCAGCCATGGCTGTCCAGCGTCCTGGTCGGGCCCGGCGGTGCTGTAGCCCCAGACGTCGGCCATCAGCTCCTGGCGGGTGAACACCCGCGACGGCTCGCTGGCGAGCGTGTGCAGCAGCCGATATTCGATCGCCGACAGCTCGACGACTCGGTCATCGACGGTGACCGTCCGTCGGTGTGGGTCCAGGCGCAGCGGGCCCGCGGTGAGCACCGGCTGGGGCTGGCGGGGCGCGGTGCGCCGCAGCACGGCGGCGATCCGGGCGCGCAGCTCCGGGTAGGAGAACGGCTTGGCGATCACGTCGTCTCCCCCGCGCTCGAGTAGCCGCACGCGGTCGATCTCATTGGGGTGGGAGGTGAGGACGATCACCGGCGTGTCGCTGGCGATCGCGCGCAGCGCGGGGTCGGCGCTGCGCACCCAGTCGATCAGCGCGAGCGTCTGGCCGTTGACGTCGACGAGGATCAGGTCCGCGCCGGTGCTCCGCAGCTGGCACAGAGCGTCGTTGCGGTCGACGGCGGTGGCGACGCGGTAGCCGTCGCAGGTGAGGTTGTCGGCCAGGAAGACCCTGGTCATTTCGTCCTCGTCGGCGAGCAGGATCCGGATATTGGAGCTGGCGGGGTGCGTGGCGCTCATCGGCATCTCCGATCAGGTGGCGCCCCATGGCGGCTGCCGGGGGCTGGGGTTCCCCTGGCTCGGGCAGCCCGTCAGGGCTGCCACCCTGCCAGCGGGCCCAGCCCCGCGGCCGCCGACCTCGACCATTCCACCCCGTGCGAACATGCGTTCGTATGACGTCGGATGGGAGCGCGGTGACGCGCCTACAACGCGCGCTGGCCAACCCACGCGGCCTCAGCCGCGCAGATCCGCGCGATCGCCGCCGAGCTCCCGACCGTCCTCGAGGACGCACTCGCGATCCTGCTCGCGCTGATCGACCGCGAACCCCAGATGTTCGGGCGCGCGGCGGCGCGGTGGGGGCGCGCGGTTCACCGTCGAGCGCCGGTGTCGCTCGAGGACGCGCAGTTGGCGCTGGCCGCGCTGGCGGTGCTGCCGGGCCCCGGTGCCCGCGCCGGCGCCGAGGCGCTGATCGAGCTCTCAGACCGCTACGGGCTGCGCCGCGTCGACGACCTCCTCATCGCATGGCTCTGCGCCCGAGGCCTCGGCGAGTAGCGCCGATTCGATCCGACCGGCGAGCCGTCCGGTCAGCTGCGCGGTCTGCTCGAGCACCTCCAGGCTGGCCTGCTCGGCCCAGCTGGCCAGGTACGGGATGCTGTTGGCGCTGCAGTCCAAGCCGACCGTTTGACAGCAGCACCAGGCGACCGACTCGGCGATCAACTCTCCCTGGGCATAATCCAGCGCCGGTACGTCGGGATCCTCGCCGACCAGGGCGTGCGCCAGCTCGTGGATCAGCGCGACGAGGCGCCCGTTGGGCTCCAGACGCTCGGCGACGGCGATCCGCCGGCGCTTGAGATCGCAGGTGCCGTCGGCGCGGCCGGTGTCCTCGATGACGATCTGGTAGCCGAGCTCGCCGGCCAGACCCGTGAGCGCCGTGATCAGCTCCTGGTGGCTGTCGCCGCGGATCTCCGCGACCGGCGCGGCCAGCGGCGCCGGCACCGCGGGCGGCGGGAGCTCGGCGACGTCGTCCTGGGCGAACACCGCCGCCAGGCGCCAACCGGTCCGCGGCCGCTGGTCGGGATCGGCGCCGGCGTCGCGCCACGCCTCCAGCTGCGCCTTGCTGGGTGGGCATGGTGCCCAGATTCGGATCGCCTTGCTGCCCTTGACCGGGCAGTAGCCGAGCGCCAGCCACGCGCGGAAGCCGGCGACGCGCTCGGCGGTCGGATGCTGGGAAAGGATTAAGAGGACGTTGCGGGGGCTGTAGGACCGAAAATGCCGGCGGGCGTTCAGATACGCCTGCCAGCCGTCGCTGCAGCGCAGCTGCTCGATCGAGGCGACCACCAGCTCGCGCTGCTGCGCTCTGCGCTGCTCATGCTCCCGATCGGTGAGCGCACGGTGCTTTTTGGCCATGATCGATACCTCCTGGTGGGGTGGGGCCGGCCCCGCTGGGGGCGGGCTGCTTGACCGCTCCCCTGCGCACGCCCGTCAGGGCGTGCCAGCCTCAGCAGGCGAGCAAGCAGCCCCGCCCGCGGGCCCAGACCGGCCGTGTCCAGCTGCGCCGCCGCCGTCGCCGCTGTGGCCCCGCCCCGCGAGCGTCCGGGTTTCTCGATGCCGAGCAGGCGGGCGGGCGCCACGCGGGGCGCCCGCCCCCCGACGTCTCGCGCTCACGCGAGGTCGTCGAGGTCCTCGTCGGCGAGCTCGTCGTCGACGTCGACCCCGGGATCGACGCCGGCATCCGCGTCCAGGCCGGGGTCGGTCTCGGCCGAGACCTCAGCGGCCGTCCGGCGGGCGTCGCGGGCCTGGCGCTCGGCGCGGGCGTACTCGGCGTCGGCGCGCTTGACGGCGGTCTCGAGCTGGCGCAGCGACGCGGGCAGGTGCGGGCCGGCGAGCTTCTTGAGCGCCTTGCTGGCGTGGTCCTTGTGCGAGCTCCAGCGGATCGGCGCCGACCGCTGGCGGGCGGGCACCACCAGCCGCGACGCGTACTGCTCCGCTGCTCGCGTCGTCGAGTCCGGTCTGCCTGTCGACCGCGTCCTGCAGCAACTCCGTCGGCGACTGCGGGACTCCGATCGCTCATTGCCGGCCGAGCGCTAGCGGCCGCCGTCGAGGGTGATGGGTAGGTGGCGCAGGCGGCTGTCGATTTGGGTCGTAACTTGGCCGAGTCTTCCTTGCCGGTTCTTGCGGACGATGATGTCCATCTCGCCGGGTCGCTAAGAAGCCGATCGCTCGGAGCCTCCATGGCCCAGACGTTTCGTTTCGGATCGCCTGGATCGCGCGCATGCGAACCTGGAAGAAGTGCAGCTCGCGGCGGTCGCGGATGCCGACGAGTGCGTTGGATGCAGAGCGCTCTGCGGTCATGGTTTTGAAGGCCTCGAGCGGTGGCAGCGGCGCTGGGTGAGCGCCGGCTCTCGTCTATCCCGCGGGAGAGCGGCACCTGCGCGAACGCTCGGCGTGGGTTTCCCCGTCGTCCGCGCCCGGCCCCGCCGATGTGCGCCCCGTGGCCGCGGGTTGACATGTCGGCAAGAAGGATTCGCCCTGCCGAGGGATAACATGAGAGGTGCAGTCAGGCATTTGTCTGAGTTGAATCGTCGCCCGAGCAGGGGCGGCGCTTCGTCGTTAAGCGGCGTTCGCGGCGACTTCCTCCTTCTGCTCGGCTCGAAGGCGAAGCGCGACGCGCAGGCGCTGTTGGCGGAGCGTTCCGGTGGCGCGGGCGACGTTGAGCTCGAACCGGCGTTTGCTTCTGGGCACGTCTCGGACTTCTGCGAGGAGGTAGGTGCTGTCGGTCGCGAGGATGCTCTTGCAGGCGGCCTCGAGGTCACGTTTGCGGTTTGCGTGCG
>JADGPO010000080.1 GCA_017882405.1 Solirubrobacteraceae bacterium
CACCCGGACCTGGACCCCGGGGATCACGGCGCTGTCCGGCAGCAGATAGTGCTTGAGGCAATTCGGACAGGTGACGTTCATGGCTCGGCCTCGCTCAGGAACCTGGCGGCGCGAGCATACCGCCTGGCGGGCGGGCCGATGGCGGGGAGATCATTGCGCTGCCCCCACGGGGTTGCGCGTACGCTGGGTGCCCCGTGGACTACGACTCTTTTCGCGCGCGGATCCGCGCCTGGTCCGGGGTGGCCCGGGTCTCCGAGTACGGCTCGGTGCGCGAAGGCGGCACGACGTATCCGCTGATGCGGCTCGACGTGCCCGGCCCCTCGACGGTGCTGATCACCGCCGGCTTTCACGGGGAGGAGCCAGCGGGGCCGCTGACGCTGGCGAGGCACTTCGGGGCGATCGCCGCGCGTGCCCGGGCGAGGGGAGTCGGGCTCACCGTCTTCCCCTGCATCAACCCGTCGGGCTTCGAGTCTGGCCAGCGCTACAACGCCTCGGGCGAACGCCCGAACAACGACTTCCTCCGGTACGACGTGGCTCGAGGGAAGGTGAAGGGCGAGCTGAAGCCGAACGAAAAATTCCGGCGGTGGCGGCTGTTCCAGGGCGGGCCGAAAGAGACCCGGGCGTTGCGGGCCGCGCTCGCGCAGCTGCCGACTCCGGTGGCGGCGCTCGACATTCACCAGGACAATTACTCCCGCCAGCAGGCGACCTACGCCTACGTCTTCGGCGATTCCGGCCACTACACGCCACTGGCGCTGGCCGCCTCACGGCACCTCAAGTTGGCGAAGCGGATGGCGGTGGACGAGAACTATCGCACCGACTCGAGCGGCCTCGTCTGGTACCACGACGGCAGCGTCACCGACTACTTCCTGCGCCGCGAGGTCTCGTACTGCGCCACGCTCGAGACCACCACCTGCAGCCCCCTCTCGAAGTGCCACGCGGTGAACCTGACGTGGATTCGCGGCTTCATCGAGCTCGCCGCGCGACACGACGAGCTCACCGGCGCGCCACGGCTCAGCTGACCGGGAGGCCGGCCGCGCTCTGGCCGTCGGCGGTGGCCACCAGGTGCCTGGGGACCAGCAACAGGACCGGAAGGATCGCCGCGTAGACCCCGATGGTGGCCAACACTGCCGTCCGGAATCCGCCCTGGTGATCGTAGAGGTAGGCCCCCCACAGGTCGCCGAACCGCACCGCGATCCAGTAGGTGGCGACCAACAGCATCGCCATCGTGCCCTGCAGGCCCCTTGGGCAGGAGCGGATCGCCAGGTCCATGTAGGCCGCCTGGGCGATCCCCCCCATCAGCCCGATCGGGATCGCCGCCAGCAAAGCCTGGGTCGGCGTGTGAACGAAGAGGATCGGAGCCCACTGAAGCACGGCGCCCAGGGTGCCCCACCCCAGCAGCTTCTTCAGTCGCACCCGCTGGCACAGCCACCCATAGCCCGCCGTGGTCGGGACGAAGGCCGCCAGGTAGATGCCGTAGAAGGCGCCGACCTGCGCGTCGCTGGCGTGCAGGGTGTTGGCCAGCTGGAACTGCAGGGCGACGCCGCCGGCCGGCGCGAACTGCCAGAGCAGGTAGATCAGCAGCGCCGGATAGATCGGCCAGTGCTTCAGGAGCCGGGCGCCATCGGCGGTGAAGCTTCCGTGCGGCGTTGTGCGCGGGGCGACCTGGAATACCCGGCGCGGCCCGAAGGCGCCGCAGAGCGCGATCGCCGCCATCATTGCGCCGCCCACCAGGAACAGCACCCGCGCCGCAGTGGTCGCCGATCCGCCCTCCAGCGCCGCGCTCAACACCCCTCCCAGCAGGTTCGACGCCAGGCCCGGGATGACCGCGGCCATGTTCATCGTGGTGCTGGCCTGGCCGGCCATCGCGTGCTGCTGGCCAATGTCGGAGACCAGGCCCTTGGCCGCGCTCCACACGATCTGGATGGAACAGGTCACCAGGATCACGGCGCCCAGCATCAGGACGTAGGTCGGCGCCACGAAGGACACCACGCCGTAGATCGCCGCGGTCAGGCAGCCGAACACCACCAGGTGGCCCCGATCGCCCCTCCCGAGCGGACTCCAGCGATCCCGGATGAGCCCGAATACGAACGACAGGAAGAGCGGGATGGCGGCGAGGACGTTGAACTGCGCCACCTGGTTGGCGCTCAGGTGCAGCTTGTTCTTCAGGAAGAAGGTGATCGGCAGCCCGATCAGCCCTTCATACGGCGACGCGAACTGCAGGAGCAGCAGCAGCAGCCCGCAGTAGGCCATCACCTGGGCACGCCGCGCGGCTGGAAGAGCCGTCACTCCGGAGCCGACCGGCGGGGCATCCGCCGCCGAAGTGGGGGTCAACACGGCCGACCCGGTCGCAGCTTCGGCTCTGCCGGCAGCGCCTTCGCGAGCTGTCTCCAGTTCACGAGGATGAAGCCCTGATCCTCGAGGCTGCGCCGGAAGGCCGGGCTGCGCAGGGTATCGAAGTCCCGCTGTCGCCACGCCCCGTCCCAATCGACGTACCCCCGGGTCGCGCCGCGCAGCTCCTCGTCGTCGAAGCCAACGTGGACCAGCAGCTGGAACACGCCAGGCGGCAGGCCGGTGAGCATCCGCTGGTACTCGCTCGTCCATTGCCGGGCCGGAATGCCGGCAGCCATCTGAACCACCCGATCGACCAGCGTCGCCAGCGGGGGCGGCTCGACGCCAGGGTAGTTGGGCCGCTGCTCCTGCAGCACCGGCATCGAGTAGGCCTGACCGACGCGGAAGTAGGCCGCGAACAGGGTGGGGCTATGGAAGATCGTGCTCAGGTGGGTATCGAAGTGGCTGATCGGGATGCCCGCGCGCGCCGCGCGATCGATCTGCGCCCGGAACTCCCGCTCGGCCTCGACGGGATCTGCACGCTCGAGGACCTCCCCCTCGCTGATCGGGAGGAAGTCGTCGCTGTCGACCAGCGAGGGAACCGCTGCTCGCGGCGAGACTGGCCCCCAGCGGTACGGATGCCACTCGCTGTTCAGCGCGAGGTGGACGCCGAGGTCGGCCTCGGGGTGCTGGTGCGCGAATCGCACCACCTCGGGGAACCACGGGCTCGGCACGAGCACACTGGCCGAGGTCACCCAGCCATTGATCAGCGCCTCCTCGGTCGCTCGATTGATCGAGTGCATCGCCCCATAGTCGTCCGCGTGGATCACGAGCAGCCGCGCGTCGCGCGGATGGCCGAGCCGCTCCGCGACGTTCTTGCTCGCGCTCGGCGAGGCCGCCGCCAGGTTCGCTGCCGCAGCAGGGATCTTCGGGGTGCGCTTCAAGGGTTACCTCCGGTCGCTCGGGTGCCGCGAGCCAGTGCACGGCGCGAGCCGCGGAGCCGTCGACGGGCGGCTCGGCACTTCTCGCCGGAGCGTGTGTCGTTCGGCGCTCAGAGGCGTGCAGCCCGCTGCACAGCGCGTCTCGACCTGTCGCGACATGACGACATCACCGGCGGCTTCAGGTAAGCGCGCAGCACCTTGCTGCTGGCGCTCGACACCTCGACCCTCACGCTCTCGCTCGCCCTGCTCGAGCCGGGCGGCGCGGTGCGCGAAGAGTTGGCGATCGGCCCACCGCGGCGAACCAGCGAGGTGCTGCCGGGTGAGATCGAGGCGCTGCTGAAGCGTCACGGGTTGACCCCGCGGTCGCTCACCGGGCTGGTGGTCGGGCTGGGGCCGGGCAGCTTCACCGGACTGCGGATCGGCCTCGCGACGGTCAAGGGGCTCGCCTACGCGCTGC
>JADGPO010000081.1 GCA_017882405.1 Solirubrobacteraceae bacterium
ATACCCCCAGCCGGAATCGAACCGGCGATCTCCTGCGTGAAAGGCAGGCGTCCTAACCGCTAGACCATGGGGGCGAGCATCGCCATTGTAGGTGCCATCCGACGTGCTCTCGCGGCACCCGAAGCCGCGACGGCCAGCCCGTCAGGGACAGGCAGACGTCAGTGAGGTAGAGCCACAGCATCTGCGGCTGGTCCGACGGCTTGACCCGCTCGGCGAACCGTGTGCGCGCCAGACCGACGGCGGTGTCGAGCACCAGCTGTGCCAGCAGGGCGCCCACCAGCCAGGGCGCGATGACCCACGAGAAGCGCTGATGTCCGGTCAGCACCAGCACCAGCACGGGGCCCAGCGAGAAGAAGCTGTCGCCGATCCGAGCAGCGACCTGGGTGACCGTCGCACGTGCTCCCGCGCCCGGCACAGCAGGTCGAACCCCGAGAACTTCCAGACGCACCGCTGGTGACCGGTTCTCAGCGCGCGACTGCCCGGACGTGCTCGGCCAGCTGGCTCACCGCGGAGGCGATCGCCTCGCTGGCGGCCGCGTCGTGCACCAGCCCGTCCTGGCCGACCATCTCACGGGTGACGGGGATGCGTGCGCACGCCCCGTCGACGATCTCGGCGCCGGCGTAGCCCAGCACCTTGCGCAGGGAGTCGTGGGCGTCGGCGGCAGCGCTGGGAGCGGCGGGACCGGCCGCGTTGATCCACGCGATCGGCTTGCCGTACGCCCCGGCGTCGCCGATCGTCCACTCCAGGAGGTTCTTCAACGCAGCCGGCAGAGCGCCCGCATACTCGGGCGTGCACACGAGCACGGCGTCGGCGTCGGCCACCGCCGAGCGCATCGCGGCGACGCGCTCGTCGACGGGCGCCCCCTCGCGGTCGTCGTCGGGGTTGAACAGCGGCAACTCTCCGATCCCGCCGTACAGCATGGGCCTCACATCGGCCGGCGCCAGCGCTGTGGCGGTACGCAGCACGGCGGCGTTGGTGGAACCGTCCCGGCTGGAGCCGGAGATGAACAGGATCGTGACCGCCGGGCGATCAGGATAGGAGCGCCCCCGCGCCTCAGGCGGGCTCGGCGCAGAAGACGGCGCCGGCAACTCCTCCAGCTCGGCCTTCAGCCCGCTCAGCGAGGCCGCCCACGGCTCGGCGTACTTGCTCACCCAGCGGTCGTAGATCAGCCGGATCGGAACCGGGTTGAGGAAATGCAGCTTCTCGCGCCCGCGCCGGCGGGTGGTAATCAGGCCGGCCTGCTCGAGCACCTTGAGGTGCTTCATCACCCCGAAGCGGGTCATCGGCAGCCGCTGCTCCAGCTCGGTCAGCGTCTGGCCGTCGCGCCGGAACAACTCGTCCAGCAGGCTGCGGCGCGTGTCGTCGGCCAGCGCGCGGAACACCGGGTCCATGCCCCGAAGTGTAGGTGACTGTTTGGTCACATTCCGGCGCGGCGGGTGGTGCGATCATGTCGGAGCGCAGGCTGCAGCCGGGACAGCTGGTCACGCTCGACGTCGCGATCGACGTCGCGATCGAGCTCGACGGCTACCACGCCGACGCTGCCTCCACGGCATCGGTCGCGGCATGCACGATCATGGTCGCCCACGGCAGCCCGGTGATCCTCACTCGGGGCGCAGGCCGGCGGCGCGCAGCACCCCGGCGGCCGGCGCGCTCGCGTCGTCGAGCACTCCGTCGAGCCGATCGCCCGCCAGGTCCGAGATCTTGCTCACCAGCTCGGCCTCGGTGAGCGGGCGCTCGGGAGCGCCCCGCGGTCCGGCCAGCCGGATCACCTCGCGCCCGGCGAGCTTGAGGACCGCCCCCCATTGCGGCAGCGAGGCGTCGACGCTGACGCTCACGCCGCCCGAGCGCTCCGCCACCGCGCCGTCCACGCCCGTGAAGTCAGCGGTTCGCGGCGCCCCGCGAGTCAGGGTGTGCGCGACGCAGTACGGGATCGAGAACTTCGCCGACAGGCCGTCGGTGACGGCGTCGAGGTGGGCCGCCTGGCGGGCCACCGGGTGCACGACGACCTCCACGGGCTCCGCTCCGTCGGCCGCGTGGCGCAGCTGCGCGGCGGCGTCGATCGGAGAGTGCGTGCCCAGGCAGCTGGGATGGAGCTTGATCCAGTTGCGCTCGATCGCCGGCGCCTGCGGATGGACGAGCGCCTCGATGCAAGCCGGCCCGCCGTCCGCGTCTGACGGCCAGGTGGCACCCAGTACCGCGGCGAAGCCCACCGGGCCGTGGATCGCGCGCGGATCGACGCTCGCTCCGTGGCGAGCCACCAGGGCGCCGTGCACGCCGGCGGCCGCCGCCAGGCCGACCTGGATCGCCTTGCCGTCGGAGCCGAACGCCCCGCGCGAGCCCCCGGCCCGCAGGAGCGCCACCGCCACCGCGGTGTCGCGCTGCGCGATGTCCAGCTCCAGTAGCCGCGCGGCCGCCACCGCGGCGCCGATCGGTCCGCAGACCGCCGTCGGGTGCCAGCCCCCGTCGTACAGGGAGGGGTGGCTGGCGCAGGCCACCGCGGCCATCGCCTCGTAGCCCTCGGCGTAGGCATCGAGCGCCGCGCCGAGCGAGAGACCCAGATGGCCGGCGAGCACCAGCGCCGCCGGCGCGGTGGTGGCACTGACATGGGCGACGCCGTCTGACAGCGTGTCGTCGAAGTCGAGCACGTGACCGGCGGTGCCGGCGAAGGCCACGTCCGTCACCAGGTCGGTGCCGGTTGCCCGCACCGCCCGCGCGGCGCGCTCCCCGGCCCCCGCGCACGCGCAGGCCAGCCAGTCGGTGAACGCCCTCCGATAAGCAGCCGTGACCATCTCCACAGCGTATTCCCGGACGAATGACCTAGTACGAACGCTGGCCACGGGCGGCCGAGCGCGAGTAAACGCGGATGGCGTCGATGCGTCAACCACGATGCGTCAACCAGAGGAGAGCTCCGCCGTGCTAATCGAACATCCGCGCCCGCGCGCCGAGGATCGGTCGGCCTCCCAACCGCCGTTCCGCGCGACCGTATCCCCGATCGCGCCCCGTGTCGTCCGCTGCGCCTGCGAATCCTGCGGCGCGCACACCAACGCCGTTTGGACGTTCCGCGTTGCCGGCTCGTGCCCCACCTGTGGGAGCTTCCGCCTGGCCCCGATCGACGGCGCCGAGCTGATGGACGGACCTCGCCTGGTCGTCTGACCGGGCGACCCCGCCGCTCCGCCTCCTAGGCGACCGCCGCCCCGTTGGCGGTCAACTTGACGTCGATGTTCCCGCGGGTGGCGTTGGAGTACGGGCAGACGGCGTGCGCAGCTGTCACCAGCCTGGCCGCCTCGTCGGCATCGGCGACGTCGGGCAGGGTGACATTCAACTCCACGGCGATCGTGAACCCACGCTCCGCGGTGGGCAGCAGGCTGACCCGGCTGTCGATCGAGACCTCTCCGGGCTCGACGCGCTCGCGCCGCGCAACCACGCCCAGCGCCCCCTCGAAGCACGCCGCATAGCCGACGGCGAACAGCTGCTCGGGATTGGTGCCGCCGCCCTCGCCGCCCATCTCGACCGGCGAACGCAGCTGCACGTCGAGCGCGTCGTCGCTGGTCACGCCGTGACCCTCGGCCCGGCCGCCGGTCACGGTCGCCTCAGCTGTGTAGATAGGTCCTGCCATCTCGCTCCCGTCCTCGTGTCAGTGCCTGGCGGCCGATCCTAGTCGGCCGCGACAGCGTCAGCTTGCGCGCCGGCCGGTGGCTCCGCGACCGGCGTTTCCGCGATCGGCGTCCCCGCGATCGGCGTCTCCGCGGCCGGCGTTCCGGCGTGCCACCGGGTGGACCGCCGCCTGCCGGAGCGGTGGGCCTGCCCGTTCTGCTCGAGCTCCTTGAGCAGCTCCAGTACCTGGGCAGGGTCGCCGTTGGTCTGCTGCGCCAGGTCGGCGGTGGGCAGGCCCTCGGGGCTCGACAGCAGGCTGGCCAGCTTGCCGGCGGGGACCACGTCGTAGCGGGGCGTGGGGGTCGCGGCGGGATCGCTGCGCCGCGGCGGGCGGGTGGTCGGCGGCGTCTGCGAGCCGCCGGCGTCCAGCGCTGAGATCGCGGCGCGGAGCTTGGCGATATCGCCCTCCAGCTCGTGAATGCCCGCTTCCAGACGCCGCCTGAGTTCTGTGGAATGGATCATGGGCAACGATCCTAGGCGGGCGTCAGGACGCGCGTTTGCTCCAGATACCGGCGCACCTGGGCGGGCGACTCGAAGCGGATCGCGGGCATGCCCAGCTCCCGTGCGGCCTCCACGTTGCGCTGTGAATCGTCGATCAGCAGCGTCGTCTCGGCGCGCAGCCCGAAGCGATCCAACAGCCGGTGGAAGATCTCCGGATCGGGCTTGGCCACGCGCTCGTGCGAGGAGACGACCGTGCCCTCAAACCAGCTCATGAAGTCGTAGCGGTCACGACGCAGCGGGTAGGTCTCGGCCTCCATGTTGGTCAGCGCATAGCAGGGCAGGCCGGCCGCCAGCAGCTCGCACAGGATCTCCACCGTGCCCGTGATCGGACCGCCGATCATCTCCTCGCTGCGCCGGCCCCAGGCCCAGATCAGATCCGCCTGCTCGGGATGGCGCTGCGCCAGGGCCGCGCACGACTGTGCATACGGAACGCCAAGGTCGTGTGCGGTGTGCCACTCCAGCGTGCAGACCTCGGCCAGGAAGCGCTCCATGCTGTCCTCGTCGTCGAACAGCTGGCGGTACAGGTAGCGCGGGTTCCAGTCCAGCAGCACCCCGCCGATGTCGAACACCACAGCTTCGATCGTCTGCATCGCCCCATCCTCGCCGATCGCCGTCCGGCGCAGCAGCGCCGAGAGTCTGCTGAACTCGGCCGCGTGCCCCGACGATCCGTCCTGCGCCTGCTCAGCGTGTCGCTGACGGCGATCGTGCTCGCGCTCGCCGCCTGCGGGGTCGACCACGGCCAGACGCGTGCCGCGACCGTCTCACCGGCCGGCCACGCGACTCAGAGCCTGCGCTCGGTCACCGTGAGCGTCCCCTCCGGCAAGACGGCGTCCCCCTTCGACCGGCCCCGCCGACTGCGCCTTCCCGCCGGGTGGACGGCCGCGGTGTGGGCGCGCGTGGGCGGAGCCCGGCTGGAGACGTGGACGCCGGAGGGCGATCTCCTGGTCAGCTCGCCCGGGTCCGGCAGCGTGACGGAACTGGCACCGGCGGCGGGTGGCCGGCCGGCGCAGCGCGTGATTCTGAGCGGTCTGACCAATCCGCAGGGCCTCGCCTTTGACCGAGTCGGCAGCCACCAGGTGCTGTACGTGGCCGAGTCAGACGAGCTCGACCGTTATCGGTGGACGCGGGGCCGCCCGGGAGCGCGGACGGTGCTCGTGTCCGACCTGCCCGACACCGAGCCGGCGCAGGACGACGTGCACCGCCTCAAGGACGTGGTCGTCGGCTCAGACCACACGATCTACGTGGACATCGGCAGCTCCTCCAACGCCAGCCCCCCCAGCTCGTGGCACGGAAGCCCGCGCGCGTCGGTGATCGCCTACCGGCCCGACGGAACCCGCAAGTCGGTGTTCGCCACCGGCGTGCGCAACGGCGACGGACTTGCCTTCGCTCCCGACGGGACCCTGTGGACGGCGGTCAACGAGCGCGATCAGATCACGTATCCGTTCCGGCAGCCCTACGGACCCACCGCGTCGGCCTTTGGCAAGGTGATCGCCCGTTACGTCAACGAGCACCCGCCCGACGAGGTGGCACGTCTCACGCCCGGACGCAACCTCGGCTGGCCGTACTGCAATCCCGATCCCGACGCTCACCCCGGCGTGGCGGGCACGCGCCTGGACTACGGCGAGATGGGGTTCGACCCCGATGCGGTAACCAACGCCGGCTCCTCGCAGCTCAACTGCGCCGGCCTGGCCCGCGTGCAGCGCGGACTGCCCGCGCATAGCGCGCCGCTCGGCTTTCACTTCCTGACGGGCAGCAAGCTCCCCGGCAGATGGGCCGCCGGAGCGGTGGTCGCCGCGCACGGCTCCTGGGACCGCCAACCACCGCGGCCACCGGTCGTCTACTGGATGCCGTGGCGGGCCAGGGCCAAGACGCTGGGGCCGGCGATCACTTTCGTGAGCGGCTTCCAGCAGGCCGACGGCACGCGCTGGGGGCGCACCGCCGACGCGCTTCCCGGACCCGATGGCGCGCTCTACGTCACCGACGACACCGCCGGCGCGGTCTACCGGATCGTCCCCGCCGGGTAAGGGTCCGCGACTGAATAAGTGCCGGGAACGGCGGCTAAGAAGGCGTGGGCCCTAACGGCTGCTCGGCGCTCGGTGGCCAGCCGCTGCATCCAACGGCGGTGCGGGCGATGATCCGCTTAGCCGCCGAGACGACCTCGCTGTGCACGGTCGTGCTGGACATCGAGCCCGACAACGTCGCCTCGGTGCGCCTGGCCCAGCGCCTGGGGGCCGAGCGCCGCCGGCCCGGGCGGGCCGAGGCCGACCGCGGCGGCGTGGAGCGCGCTCTGGCCGTGTTCGTCGTGCCCGTGCCGCGACATTGACGAAATCTCTACGCCGGGGAGCGCTTTCTTAGCGGGCCGTTGACACCGGCTGACCGAACATCTCTTCATAGAGATGTCAGTCACCGGACAACACCCCCGCCCCTCGTCGCCGCCGGCCTGGCCGGGCGCCGTGCGCATCCCCCAGCGCTCGCGCCCGGGCTGGCGGTGGGCACGCTGCGCGCTGCTGGCCCGCTGGCACGCCGAGGCACTCGATCGCCAGCTGGCCGCCGGCGCCAACCCCTGGGACAGCGCGCTGTTGGCCATGCGCGCCCAGCAGCTGACGACAGCACGCAGCCGCCGCCAGCTGGCCGGAGGGCTGGCCCGCGCACAGCGCGACGCCGCCGGCGAGCTGTCGGCGCTGACCGGGGTGGTCACGCCCGATCGCCACGAGGTGGCCGCCGCCGCCTGCGAGATCGCCGCGCTGGAGCGCCGCCTGGGCGATGGCGAGCGGGTGGACGCGGCGGGCGCGGCGATGCTCCGGCTGCTGCTCAGCGACGCCGACGGCCCGCTCTACGATCCCGTCGGGCCCGGCTCGCTGGCCCGCCATCTGCGCCGCGCCGGCGCGAGACTGGAGCCGCACGTCTGATGGGCGCCACCACCCGCGAGCCGCCACCCCCGGCGGACGGGACCGAGTCGCGGGTCAGGCGCAGCTTCAACGAAGCGGCCCACAAGCTCGGCTACTGGCCGGTCGGCCCGGCGCCCCGGCACAGCACCGAGGACGAGCCCTCCGAAGCCCTCAAGGCGGCACGCGACGACGACCGCGATGTCGTCGCCCACGCCGGCAAGGCGGTGCTGGCGCTCGGCGCCCTGGGGATCGTCTACGGCGACATCGGCACCAGCCCGCTGTACACCGTGCAGGTCATCTTCAACGCCCATCGCGACGCCGTGCACACCACGGTCGCCGGCGCCTACGGGATCGTGTCGCTGATCTTCTGGGCGCTGATGGTCGTCGTCTCGATCAAGTACGCCGGCTTCATCATGCGCGCCCACAACCGCGGCGACGGCGGGATCATGGCGCTGACCGCGCTCGTCCGCCGGCGCCGGCTCGCCCATGGCCTGGCGCTGGTCACGCTCGGCATCTTCGGCGCCGCCCTGTTCTTCGGCGACGGCATGATCACCCCCGCGATCTCGGTCATCTCCGCCGTGGAGGGCATGAACGTGATCAGCCCGAGCCTGGCTCACCTGGTGGTCCCGATCGCGCTCGGGCTGCTGGTCGCGCTGTTTGCCGTGCAGCGCTTCGGCACGGGAGCGGTCGGGTGGTTGTTCGGCCCCGTGATCCTCGTCTGGTTCGCCGCGATCGGGACTCTCGGCGCGCGCGAGGTGATCGCCCACCCGGGCGTGCTCCAGGGCCTATCACCGGTCTGGGGGGCGCGCTTCATGCTCGACCACGGGGTGGCCGCGTTCCTCACGCTGGGCGCGGTGGTGCTGTGCGTGACCGGCGCCGAGGCCCTGTACGCCGATCGCGGGCATTTCGGCGCGGGCCCGATCCGCGCCACCTGGTTCCTGGTCGTGCTGCCGTGCGTGATGCTCTCCTATCTCGGCCAGGCGGCGCTGATCCACGCCCATCCGAGCACGATCTCCAACCCGTTCTACCTGCTGGTGCCCAGCGGCGGGCGGATCCCGATGGTCGTGCTGGCCACCGCGGCGACGATCATTGCCTCCCAGGCGGCGATCACGGGATCGTTCTCGGTCGCCAAGCAGGCTGTCCAGCTGGGCTTTCTCCCACGGTTGAAGATCGTCCACACCTCCAAGCTCGAGGGTCAGATCTACGTCCCGCTGATCAACTGGGCTCTGTGCATCGGCGTCGCCGCGCTGGTGCTGTGGTTTCAGCACTCCGCCAAGCTCGCCGACATCTACGGGGTCGCCGTGACCGGCACCTTCATCCTCAACACGATCCTGTTCCTCGCGGTCTCGCGCTCGCAGTGGCACACCTCCAGGTGGAAGCTGATCGCGCTCGGCGGACTGTTCCTCACCGTCGAGATCGCGTTCTTCAGCTCCAACCTGACCAAGGTCGCCCATGGCGCGTGGCTCTCGCTCGGCGTCGGACTGGTGCTGTCGTCGGTGATGATCACCTGGCAGCGCGGTCGGATCATCCTGACGCGCAATCGCACCGAGCAGGAGGGCTCGCTGGCCGAGTTCCTCGACGGCCTGGGCTCAGGCGAGGCGCCGTTGCGCCGCGTGCCCGGCACCGCGATCTTCCTCAATCCTGGAAAGGAGACGACGCCGCTGGCGCTGCGCGCCGAGGTCGCGCACAACCACGCCCTGCACGAGAACGTGGTGATCGTGTCCGTCGATCCGATCGGCATCTCCCACGTCGACGACGGCGACCGCTTCTGCGTCGAGTGGCTCGGCCGGGGGCTGTTCAAGGTGGCGCACGTCACGATCCGGGTCGGCTACCAGGACGCCTCCGACATCCCCGCTGCGCTCGCTCAGGCCCGCAAGCGCGGGCTGCTGGCGCGAAACCTCGACCTCGAGCACGCCTCCTACTTCGTCTCCAAGATCACGATCACGCCGACCGACGCCCCGGGCATGCGTCGCTGGCGCAAGGCGCTGTTCATCGCGATGGCGCGCAACGCCGCGAGTCCGATCGTCCACTTCCACCTGCCCACCGACCGCACGGTGATGATGGGCTCCCAGGTGGGTCTCTAGCCAGTCGACAGCGAGCGTCGCGTCGCGTCGGCCGACAGCTCGGCCCGGCTGGCCAAGCCGACCTTGGCGAAGATGTGCGACAGGTGCACCTTGACGGTGCCGCGGGAGATGAACATCCGCGCGCCGATCTGGGGGTTGGTGAGCCCTTCGGCGACCAGCTGCAGCGACAGCCGGGCTTGCCCGCCCCGCCGGCGCCGGTGAGCGTGAGCAGCCGGGTGTCGGCCAGCGTGTCGCGCAGCTGCCCGAGCTCCTGGTGGCGACCGACGAAGCTCGTCAGCTGATCGGGCAGGGTGTTGGGGAAGGCGTCCAGCGAGCCAGGCCGAAGAGGCGCGCGAGAAGACCCCCACCACGCTGTCGCCGGTCGGAGGCTCACCCCACATCAGCGGCGTGCCAGCGCAGCCGCCGTCCTGACCTTGGGCTTGCTGTACACGCACAGGACGCCGTTGCGCAGCTCGAACGGCAACGAGGAAGCGCTCGTCGCGCGTGGAGTCGCCGAGCGGGACCTCGGTGAGGCCACGCGGCACCACCACCGGCAGCTGTAGGCGTCCCCCCAGGACGGCGCCCGGCCTGAACAGGCAGGCGATCCCGTAGGCGAGCCGCGCCGCTTCCGGCAGCTCGTAGAGCGCCACCGTCCAGCCCTCCATCACCTCGCCGCGCTTCACCTGGACCGCCCGCTCGCCGTGGAACAGCACGCCCGCGGCCCCGCCGCCGAGCGTCCCGCGCAGAAAGCTGTGCGACTTGGCGGGCACGAGGGTCTCCAGAAACCACGTCGCCGGCGGGGTCTCCCCAAGCGCGCGCGATCGGGATCGTCCCTCACGACCGCATTGTGACGGCGCCGGGCCGCTTGCCCGGCGCCGTCACGAGCCTCAGCGCACGAGCGTGAACGTCACCGACCCCGACCCGATGATCGACGTGTACCGCGCGACCGGGGGGGTGCTGTTGGCGAAGTTGCAGTGACCCTTCTTCACGCCGCTCTTGTAGCGAGGCGCGATGGCGGCAAAGGTCGCGTTGAGCTTCACCTGGCCGCCGATGCCCAGGTAGAGACCCGTTCCCTGCGACACCGGCGCGGACGCCGACACCGAGAAGCTCGCCGAGCAGGTCGCCACGGTGACGTTCAGCGGCGCCTTGGCGAGCTTCTTATCCAAAGCAGTCGCGTCGACCACGATCGTGCCCTGCTTGAGGGTCACCTTCTGGAAGTCACCGTCGGGATCCTTCTTGCCGTTCTTGTCGATGCTCTGGGTCTTGCCGTAGTCGCCGATCGCGCCCGTGACCACGATCGTGCCCGTGCCGCTGTTGTCGGGCTTGGGTGTCACGTAGACGTTGATCTTGCCTGGCTTCGGGGCGCTGGCGGCCAGTGCGACCGAGGCCACAACCAACAGGCTCGTTGCGGCGCCGAGCGCCACCTTTACAGCTCTCATCGTTGACCTCCGGGGTCAGTACTGCCGTGTGGGCTTGACGAGGAACCGGTCGTCCCCAGCGCAGATGTCGCCCCGCAACGAAAGCCCGCCCCCGTCTGTATGCGCGAAAGCGTACAGCGGCCGGTCTATGCTGGCGCGGTGCGCCGGTGCGGGCTGATCGTCGTCGGGCTGCTGGCGACGCTGCTCGCCTACTGCGGCTCGACCGCGATCGCGCGCGCCGCGCCGACGCTCGGACGGTCGCTGTCGGCCAGCCAGGAGGGCTACGGCCACGTCAAGCCGGTCACGATCTTCAACGGCGGAGACCCCACCGGGCTGGTGACCGGCGTGACGTGGAGCCACTGGGGCCGCTCGCACGCGATCGGCCACGGTACCGGCGACTGGGTTTGGCCAGGGGAGAGCGTCGCCAACGGCAGCATCCACACGCCCGCTGTGGTCGTGGCGTTCGATTTCGGGACCTGCGCCGGCCGCAGCGCCTATCGCAAGATCACGTGGTACTTCCCGTCGCGCGGCGAGTCCGTCGACGCTCGTGAGTACCAGAACATCTGCACCGGTCGTTACGCCCCCTACCAGCCGAGCCTGAGCAGGTGCGGTGCGGTCACGCTCATCTTCCCCCACGGGCACGCCGGCCACATCCAGGCTCGGGACATCGGCTGCGACCGGGCCCGCCAGACGGTGGCCACCAGTCCCTCGGTTCGCTACCTGCACGGCGAGAACCGCTTTCGCCACGACGAGCTGTACTGCGGCACCGAGGGTTTCACCCCTGGCCTGAGCCCACCCACGCTGTTCGACTGCGCCCGCCGGGCCGTCCAGATCCTGTACGAGGTCTCGGGCTGACCGGCCTGCCCGGCCAGCCGCCCCACGGTGATCAGAGCATGATCTTGCCGCCGGCGAGGTCGAGCGTGACCCCGGTGATCCAGGAGAACGGCTCGGGCCCGATCGAACACCCGGTGACGTCTGAGCATCGCGTGCTTGCCACCCTCAACGCTGATGTAGGAGACGCGAGCGTGCCCGCTCAACCGACGGGCCAGGGCCGCCGAGCGCGCCGGGCTGGCGATGCGATCACGGGAGCCATGGATGATCAGGATCTGACCCGGCGACCGGGCGGCGCGGGACCGTCACCGGGATCAGCTTCGGCTCGCTCGGCACCCGCGATAGCTACCCGCGCGCCGCCGGCGTCAGCCGCGCCCGAGGTCGCCCAGCGGTATCCCGCCAGCGGCGCGTCCCCCTGCTCGGCGCCGCAGTGACCAGGAGAACACCTGTGGAGTCATCGGACATGGTGGAGCTGGTAGACCGCGACCCATCCGTTCGACGGACGCGGCCGGCGAGCTCCACCGGCCGGTGGAGCTCAGATGCCCGGGCGGGGCGCGTCCTGCAGTCGTCGCAACGCTCGCCGGCGCAGCAGCCTGAGCGAAAGGAGCATCCAGGCGACCCCGGCGCATCCGAGGACCACCTGCAGCCACGTGTCGGCTCCTGCCAGCGCGCCCCCGAACCAGTAGTACTCCAGCGCGTTGAGGCTCGCCCACACCAGCGCCGCCGCGCCGTTGAGAGCCAGGAAGCGGTTGACGGCCATCCCGCTTGATCCCGCGAGCAGGCCGGCGATGTTTCGTAGGCCGCTGATGAACCGTCCCACGAACAGCCATGCGCCTCCGTGGGCCGCGAACTCGCCGCGCAGCTGCTGCACGCGCTCGGGGCTCTGGCGCAGCCTCCGTCCCACCCACAGGAGCAGGCTCTCCCCTCTCCAGCGCCCCAGCGCGAATCCGGCGGTCGAACCGACCAGGACGCCCAGCACGCCGGCGGCGATCACGCCGACGATCGGTAACCCGTGGCTCGCCCCGGCGTACAGGGCCGCCGCGATCAGCACGGTCGTGCCGGGCAGCGGAGCACCGAGCGCCTGCAGCGCCACGGCCGCGAACACCAGCCCCAGCCCGTAGTGGTGAAGCAGCTGCTCTATCTCATGCGAGTTCACCGGCCGAGTGTCGCGCAGTCACCGATCTCCCGGTCCGGCCAGCGCGCCGTCCGGCGAACGTCCACCTCGGCCGGCGCGGCCGGGACGCCTGGTTGTTTGCTCAGTGGGGCTGAGCAGACGTCCAGCTCCGTGGAGCTCTCCGGCTCCGGTGAACGGTTGCCGAGTGGGGCTGAGCGAACGTCCAGGTCCTCCTGGGGTGATTGATCCACACCATGCCGCTGTCGATTCGATCGGCACGCGGCGCGCACGCTCCAGGTCGGCAGCGAACACCGACCCACCGAGCCCGTACTCCGTATCGTTGGCGAGCACATCCTCGCCGAGGGCATCGAGACCGAAGGCCACCTGCAGCGCGCGCTCAACCTCGCTGCGACGTTCGGGCAGGGGTGGCTGTTCGGCCGCCCCCGGGCCGCTCCCGTACCGGCATCCGCTCCATCTCGAGACCGACCCGGGCCTCGTCGTCGGTCGACAGGCCCTGAGTGACAGCACGCCCGTCGAGGCGATCGAGCATCTCGTCCCGTGACGGTCGCGTCGAAGGTTGACCTGTTCGCGATGTCGCAGGCGATCGAGCGGCGTGCGCTTGACACCACCGAACCATGCGCGTTCCTCAGCACCTTCCAGACCGCGGCCCACTTCACCCCCGCGACCGCCCGGGCGATACGGCGAACTCGCGGTGCGTTCCGTGTTCGTGGGCGTGTTCGGCCAAGGACTGTCCGGCGAGCCTGCGGTCGGCGTGCGAGGGGCGAGCATGCCGGACAACGATCCCCTGCTCGGAGAATGGGTCGTGATCCTCGTTGCCCACTGCCAAGCAGAGGGCGGCGACCGGGGCCTAGATCGTCAGAGCCTTCCTGGTTGTTGATACCCTCGGTGTTGTTCCATCAGATGATGAAACGGCATTGGCGGAACCCTCTTGTCTCGGTGGGAGGGTGTCCGCACCGGCGCAATGATGCGCGGTGGGAGGGGAGGCTGATGATGTCCAGAGTTGTGGAAGGTAAGAACAGCAAGCAGCGTGTCGCTGCGGTGGCGCGCTCGGCTGAGGTCGCGGCCCGTCGTCCGATCCTGGTGGGCATCCTGCTCACCGTCGCGCTGTTCACTATGTTTGCCATCGAGTCCCGGCCGAGCGGCGCTGCCACGACGGCGAAGGCGACCAAGCCGTCGGTCACGACCCCGGACGTGTCGCCGGTGACTGTCACCGTGCCGGGCCGCAGTTCACCGGCCCCGCCGGTCACCGCCCCGCCGGTCACAACGCCAACGCCGACGCCGGCTGCCCCGCCGGCCAAGGTGCGAACCGTGGTGACGCCGCCTGTGACATCCACACCATCACCCAGCACGCCGGCCGCGCCGACCGCCCGGACACCGCCGGCGTCCGCAGGCTCGTCTCCGGCCACCACCTCAGTGGCCAGCATCGGTTCGTCCGCCCCCCATCGCGCGCGCGCCCCGCGCGGCGGCGGTTCGGCGCTGCGGCTGCGAAGCGTCGTTGTACGCCTCAGCAGCTGCGTGTCGAGATTGAAACCACGGGGGCAGAGGCTGCTGCTCCTGCGTGCGGGCATCGGCATAGCCGGACCCGCCGGCCGTCACGACGTCGCGCGGAAGCTGCGGATAAGCGTCGCGCGCGAGGCGCGCTCGGAGCGCGCCGCGCTGCGCAAGCTGCGGAGGGCCGCGCGCCGGGGCAGCTGCGGCAGCACGCCCGCGTGGATTCACGTGCCGGCGGCCAACCGACTGGTGCTCGTCGATCCCGCCCTGACTGTGTCCCAGCCCGCCGTCAGTAACCAGAGGACGAAGGTGTCGCTGACACCGAGCGCCGCCAACACGGGATCGCGTCTCATTTCGGGGTTGGAGTGGGGGAGGTTGGTGTGGATGCCGGCGCAGCAGAGCTAGGCCGTGCGATGCGACGAGCTGCGGTGGTGTTGCTGGCGGCTGCCTTAGTGACTGGAGCGTGCTTGTCCGACGGCGTCGCCATGTCAAGCGGACGGGTCCTGGGTCCGCGGGGTCTTGGCTTGTTTTCCGACGCTCTGACGGTCAAGGGCGCGGGCACCGTGACCTTCTCGGCAGTCGTCCACCCCCACGGGCGTGCGACGACGGCGTTCTTCGAATTCGGGCTGGCCTCACGCTACCGCGAGCCCAGGCCGAAGGGCGTGGTCTATGACAAGTCGACGCCGGGGGTCCATTTGGCCGCTGGTTCTCAGGTCAATTCGGTATTGGGGCAGGCCTCGGGATTGGTGCCCAACGCGCTCTATCACCTGCGGCTGGTGGCCACCAGTTCGGCAGGGACGGTCTACAGCCCCGACGCGCCGTTCAGGACCGCCAAGGACCCCGCGCCACCACATCCACGGTTCGGCGCGACGATCAACGTGGCGCCGGTCTCCCGGCTGGTGTTGATCCGTGCGCGGCGACTCAGCTCGTCGCGGACGTCCCGGGTGGCGAGGTTGATTACCGCCCCGGACTTTGTGCCGTTGACCGAGAACCGCCAGCTGCCGATCGACTCGCAGGTCGACGCGCGCGCCGGCTCCCTGCGGCTGGTGGTCGCAGGACCGCAGCGCCCGGATACTCAGCGGGCCACGCTTGCCGGCGGAGTGTTCGCGCTGTCGCAGACCCGACAGGGAGCCGCAGCGGGCCTGACGACATTGACCCTGCTTGACGGCGACTTCCCCGGCGGCCCGACCTTCGACAGCTGCAAAGCCAACTCGGACAGCGCGGTGCTGCAGACGTTGCACGCACGCGATCTGGGCGGCAGGTTCGCCACCCGCGGCCGCTACAGCATCACCACCGTGAGCGCCGCGGGCACCGTCTGGGACACGGTCGACCGCTGCGACGGAACGCTGACCATCGTCCGCCGCGGAACGGTGACCGTGGCTGATCAGCGGCTCGGCACGACCAACGTTGTACGCGCCGGCCAGCGGTACCTGGCGCAGGCCCCCTGAGCGGACGCAGGCCTCCGTGAACGTCAGGCCTGCCGAGCAGCTCTGGTTCACCCTGGCGGCGATCGGCGCCGCCTCGGTACCGCCGTAGCCACCGTTCACGGCGCTGAGCGTCACCTCGATCGCAATCTTCGGATCGTTGGCCGGGGCGAACCCTATGAACCACGGCTGGGTCTGCTCGGAACCTCGCGCGCCGACGTGCGCCATACCGGTCTTGCCGGCTATCTGCAGCCCGGCGAGATCCGCGGGCGTCGCGGTTCCGTGCTTGACGATCTCTCTCATCATCCGATCTCGGGCTGGGTTGCGGGAAGGAATAGAAGCCGAACCGCCTCATGTAACTGCTCATCGTCCGCCGGCCGACGGTTTCACCGGCGTGGGCGAAGACCGTGTCGACCGTCTAGACCCGCCGACGCTGGACAGCCGCCCCGCGGCGTGTTGGTGCACATCACCTTGATCGCGCCCGTTCTCGGGTCAAGCGCGACGACCGACCCGAAACGACCGGCGAGTTGACGGGACGCGACGCGTTGGCGGCCGGATCGAGCGCGGTCCTGCCAGGGACGGCTCCCGGCGAGGTCGGCCGGGGCATCCCGTGACGAGCGCCGTGCCCCGGGATTGGCGGCAGCGAGCCGCACGAGTAGATCACTCATCGCACTGCCTCCATCGGGTCAGATAGCGCCGGATCGATACGAACCATCGCCGCCCCCAGACGACGAGCGCGATGCAGCCGCATCGCGAACGCTGTGCGCGAGCAGCCCATCGCCCCGGCCGCCCGTTTCAGGTCAAGTCCCTCCACGCGAACAGCTCCTCGAGCCGACGGCGCCGCTCTAGATCGTCCATGACCAGGCAATGTCCGCCAATCCCGCAAAGATCACACCCGCGGATCGGCGTGTAGGTTCTGGCTTCGTTGACCGGAGAGCGATCGGGGAGGAACTGCAGTGAACCAGGCCACCAGACAGACGATCACGGTTGGTCAACTCGGCGTCCGCTTCCTCGTCGAAGCCGGCGACTCGGATGGGAGCGTGACCCGGCGACGCGGTCTGTATCCCGCGCGGAACCGTGCACGGGTTCTCGAACGTCAGCGGAACCGACGCCAAGTTTCTCGCGACGGTCACACCCGGCGTGCTGGGCCCCGCGTACTTCGAAGAGATCGGCGCCGTGCTCGCCGCGGCAGGCGGCGGGCCCCCAGAGCGTGCCGCGATGGCGGAGGTGAGCACGTTCGCTCCTACGGTCACGGTCCCCGTGTTCCACAAGTGAGGGCCTAGACCACCCGCGAGGGCCGACGGCTCGTCACTTGTCGAGCCAGCCGGATCGCCCGGCGCCGCCTCGTACCAGCGCGTCGGTCCTCGCTGATCGCCCCCAGCTCGATCGCGAGCTCGCGCCGTGCCCGCGTCAGGTCGTAGTGGTCGTTCTCGGGACGGCCGGGCTTTGACTGAAACCACTCTCGGCGCAGCCCGAGTCTGTGAGCGAACGCATGCAGCTCGCCGAGGGTGTCGGCCTGCATGTGTCCACCGCCGCTCCACCGCCCCCATTCACCGGCCGCGAAGGCGTAATCCACGTACACGCTCAACTCCGACCGCTCCAGAGAACCGCGACGCGCATCCGGGCCACGGTAGCGCCACCGCGGGCCCGCTCTGCACGTGGCCGGCTTTGTCAGCGCATACTTCCCCCATGCCCTTCATCGACGCCGGTGAGATGACCAGCGCAGAGCCGCTTCCGGGATGGGCGGGGCGCTTCTTTCATTCGGAGAACATGACATTCGCGATCTACGAGGTCGATGCCGACGCCGCGCCGATTCACGAACATCACCACCCGCAGGAAGAGGTCTGGCCAGGGTCACAACGCCTGACCCGCAGCGCGCTCCGGAGCCAGCGAAACGCTTGAGGCGGCGACCGAGAGGCCGCCGCCCCAGCCAGAGTCAGCGTCCGATGCCCGGCAGGACGTCGGTGCCCTCGATTCGGACAGCCTGCAGGGCATCGGGATTCAGCCCGAGCAGCTTCACGATCGTCGGCGCGATCTGAGTCGTCTCGACCCCCCGGTCTGACACGTAGGGGCGGACGGCCCCCGGCGCGTAGACCACGAGCGGCACATCGCGGTCGGCGGGGTTGGCGCCACCGTGCTCGGCGATCTTGCCCTTCCCACCGGTGTAGACGACGCCGACCTGGACGATGCCCCACACGTTGGGGTGGCGGGGGTCTGAGGCCGGCACCCCGAAGTACCGCGCCGCGGCCTCGCCGGCGTAGATCTTCACCAGCCCGGAGTGCTCGAGTGTCCGTGAGCCGCCGGCGGCGGTGTTGCCGGTCTCGGTGTGGGTCCACAGGTAGTGCTTGACGAACTGCGCAGCCTCCTGCGACTGGTCGGACAGCCACCACATGATCGCGTCGTCGTCAGTCCCGGCCGAGATCAGCTTCGGGGCTCCCGGATGGCTGGCCGCCCATGCGGCGTTGACCCCGTCCATGATCGGGCCGTCGTCGATCCGCGTCAGCTGGTTGGGGTCCTGCGGGGACTGCCCGTGCTTGGCGGAGACGACAATCGCCGTCGAGTCGGACAGGCCCTGGGACTGGATCTCGTCGTCCATCCGCTGCAGCTGGTCGTTGGTGTACTGCAGCGCCCGCTGCAGCAACGGACCCGGCGTGTTGGTGCCGGGCAGATAACCGCCGGTCAGCCCGTCGGAGGTGGGGAGCTTCTCGGCCGTCGAGACGGTCTGGAAGTTCATCCCGAGGATCGCCGGAACGCCGACCTGCTGGGTGCGGCTGTGGTCGTAGCCGTCGATCCAGTTGAGCACGGCCTGGACCTTGTAGGAGTCGTACTGCATCGTCGCCGCGTTGTCGCCGGTCCAGGCGATGTTCCCCGGGTACGGGGTCCCGTCGGGCTTGAGCGCGGTGCTGTCGATCTCGGGGTCGAAGGAATCGCTGATCCCGTTGCCCGCCGGCCCATTGAAGGACGTGTAGACGGGGTGCTTGTCCGACCACGCGGTCAGCAAACCGGCGTCACGGGCGACGTTGAAGATCGTGTTGACCTTCAGGTACTGGTTCGGGGCGATCGGCTTGCAGGTCGTCGGATCCACCGGGAACGTCGCCGGGTTGAGCAGGTCCTGCGGGGTGCTCGTCATGTTGAGGATGCTGCCCGGGAGACCTGCGAGCCCCTGACCGGCGTCGAGCCGGGTCACGTCCTTGTCATCGGGCGAGTCGTAGATCACGTCCGCGCCGGTGGCCTGACCGTGGCACGAGGTCGTCCCCGCCTCGAGCAGGGCGCGGTTGTACTCGACGTCGTAGAAGACGCCGGTCGTGCTTGGGTTTCCACCGGTTATCTGGGCGGTCATGCCGGGGTCCGAGTCAGACGGAACCGGGGTCTGAGCTGACGTGTACTCAGCGCCGCCGGTCGTGAGCTTCGCGAGCTCGGAGTTGGGATGGTTGGCGACGTACCCCTGGAGGTCGGACTGGTGCAGACCGTCGACCGAGATCAGCAGCACGTGCTTGAGCGCGTGGCGGTGATGGTCGCGGCCGTGACCACCGTGACCGCCGTGACCGTTCCCGCGATGGCCGTGGCCATCGTGCCCGGATGCGGCAGCAGCGGGGATGCCGATCGCGAGGGCGCCCGCCGCAAGCGCGGCAAATGCCCGCTGTCTGATACGTCGACTCATCTGAACTCAACTCTCCTTGTCGGGGCTGCTACGGGTTATACGGCGGCCCTGGGCCGCGGACGTTGCCTCCATGTGAACTGACGCTCATCGCCAGCTCATGCGGAACGTCGTCGGCTGTGCGGCGCACGAGCACGTGGAGGTCGGGGCCCTCGACCGCTTGGATGAACACGACCCCTGATCGATTGATGTTCCAGCCGACCGGACGGGCCGCCCGGGCTCCCGGCAGATCACGACCCACCAGCGAGGGATCGCTGCTAGGCCGCCGTCTGCGCCGGTGTCTCGGCGCCGGGGCGGGAGTCCCACAAGACACGCCGCTCCTCGAACGTAAGCAGACGCCACTTCTCGGTTTTCGGCTGCCAGACGTAGACGTTGACGTCAACGATGCTGCGCACGCCACTGAGGACGTCGATCACCGCTCGGGCATCAGCGCCTTCGGTCAGAACCTGTCGAGTCACGATGTCGACGACCTTGAACGACCGGGGACGCCGAGGCTCGGGAGCGGGATCGGCCTTCGGGCGTCGAGGCGGCGGCACGAAAATGGGCTTCGCCTGCTCCGATGGCTTCCGCAGGACGTTGTCGAGCGGCACCATGGACGCGCCGGTGCCCTTCGTGCTCGTATCCAATACCCAGGGTTTTCTCATCGTCTCCAGCTTGATCGCGCTACCTGAAATGGCTCCTCGGCTCGCGGGAGAGAACGTCGACTATCCAGTGCGAGGCCGGACGCCCTGACGCTCGGTCCGAGGACATCGCGTGGCGTCTAGCTCGCGACCGCGGACCGCTCAGCGCGTCGCCACGGCTACATACATTTTAGCTCGTAACGCAAGCGCCACCGGTGGCTGATCAGCGGAGGCACAGGGGCTGGAGAAGGCGCTGCGCGTGCGTAGTGGGAGTCGATAGGCGCCTCTTCTCGACCGTCCGCGCACTCCAGACGGCGACAACCGCAAGGAGCATCCGAATGGCCACGGAACACCCGCAGACAACGGACGAGCAGCGCGACACGTTGCAGAACATCTCCGACAACGACGAAAGCGCGATCGCGGACTTGGTCTCGATCCGCGTCGCGGAGGCCGTCGATGCCTCCGACCTGATCCCAAGACATTCGCGCTGACGAACATCGCCGCGTTGATCGCCACCGGCGATGACGACGACGACGACGACCGGGGCAGCATCTCGTAGTACCGCTGGCAGCGCATAAGCTGGGGGGGTGATCGCACGGCGGCTGCAGGAGCTGGGCATCGCCCTCCCGCCGCTGTTCCCGCCCGCCGGGAGTTACCTCGGCTGCGTCATCGACGACGGGATCGTCTACGTCGGCGGCCATGCCCCGGTGGACGGCGACACGATCATCCGCGGCAAGGTGGGGACCGACCTCTCGCTTGAGCAGGGGCGGGAGGCCGCCCGGATGACCGCGCGCTCGATTCTGGCCACCTTGCAGGCCGAGCTCGGTGATCTCGATCGGATCGAGCGGATCATCAAGGTCTTCGGGATGGTCAACTGTGCGCCGGGGTTCAACCAGACGCCAGCGGTGATCGACGGCTGCTCAGACCTGCTCGTCGAACTGTTCGGCGACGCCGGGCGGCACACCCGCAGCGCTGTCGGCATGGCCGAGCTGCCGTTCGACATAGCGGTCGAGATCGAGCTGATCGCCCGCGTCCGGCGCTGAACTTCAGCTTCGCCTTCTGATCAGCTCGACGACCGCCGCGATGTCGGCGTCGGCCCATCCTTCGGCCGCCCCTGCTCGTAGAGTGTTCGTACGGTCTCGCCCACCGGCAGTCGTAGGCCGTGTGAGCGGGCAAGCTGGTCGGCCAGGCGGATGTCCTTTGCGCGGAGTGTGGTCGAGAACCACCCCTCACGGTCGCCTGAGACGACGTCGTCCAGGCGGTTGCGCAGCCCCGGAGCGACGAGCGGCAGCTTGCCGAAGAAGTCGCGGATGAGGTCGGTCGCGAGCGTCCAGTAGCAGGCCGCAGCCGGCGCACCCTCGGCGACGAGATCGTCGGCCTTGTGCGGCGTTCGCTTGCAGACGATGGAGGCCTCGGTCTCTGAATGGACATCAAGCGCGGACCACCGGGAACGCGGTCGATGCGAGCCACTCGTCTCTGCGGCCTCGCCGAAGCGGATAGGCCTCCCAACAGGGAACACAACGACCCGTCTCGGTTGAGGCGCGAGACCGCCGGTCAGGCCGGCACGGCGTAGATCCCGCCAGCGCGCTCGAGCACCTTGCGAGACGCGAGCGGCGTCGGCGCGGGCCCGCTGATCACCGCGCCCGTCTGGGCATCGAAGATCGATCCGTGACACGGGCAGACGATCTGCCCTCCCTGGTAATCCACCGCGCAGCCGGCATGGGTGCAGATCGCGCTGTGGGCGACGAGGCTGCCATTGGACTGGCGGATGACGATGTCCAGCTGACCGTCGCCAGGGTCTCGATACGTGGCTCCCTGGCCGGCGGGTAACTGGCTGGCGGCGCCGAGCCTGACTGCTCCGGAGGGCAGGCCCTTGGACGCGCCGGGCGCCTCGGGGTGAGCTTGCGCCGACGTCTGGGTCTTGTGCGAGGTCGTGCGCGCAGAAGCGGATGCGCTCAGCTTCCGCGCGGGGCGATAGCTGCCCCGGAGCAGTAGAGAGAGGCCCGCGATCGCAGCCGTCGCGGCTGTCACCACTCCCAACGCCGCCGCGATGGCGCCGCGGCGCGTGAGCTCCGCTTCGCTTGAGGCCCGCGCAGTGCGCGGTGCGCCCCGCCCGTCGATGAGGCGACCCGGTTGGCCTCCGGTGCCGGTCGGGGCCACGGGGAATCGTCGTACGAGCGATTCGAGCGTGGGTTGACGACTCGCGCCAACCACGACAAACGGCAGCCACGCGAACACGAACACGATGTCCGATCCCAGGAAGTACGGATACGTGTGCCAGCTGTTGGTCAAGAACAGCACGAGGTTGAGCAGCAGACCGACCGATGCTGCGGCTCGGGTGATCAGCCCAGTCGTGACCAGCAGCCCGACGGCGATCTCTACGAGCGCGACTCCGACGCCGGCCAGAGCTGGATGCGGGAGGGCGAAGGCGCGCAGGAGAAAGCCCCCGGGTGTGCCATTGGCGAATCCGCGCAGCTGCGTGCCGATGTACGTCGGGGCCCCGGCGTGAAGAAAGCCTGGATCGCTCAGCTTCTGGATCCCGGCGTAGACGAACGTGAGACCGAGGAACAAGCGGACCGGGAACAGTGCCCGGGCCATCCGCTGGGCATCGGCTTCGGGGCGGCGACCGACAACGGGGTCACGCTGAACTGGCGAGCCGCGGCGATCGGCTCTGATGTCGGAGGGGGCGCTCATAGGCAGAGATCGTCGGCTGCTCGAATCATCGACGAGCGGGCAGCGCCTACTCTGTCGTGTTTCCGGAGCTGGACGGTCTCAGGGCGGTTCAAGCGTCGCCTAAGGGTGACGTGAGAGTGTGCTTAGCTGGTGTTCTCCAACTGCGTCGGCCCGGCCGAACTGGCCGACAAGGGGGCGGTCCAGCGGGATGTGGATCGCCTGAAGGGGCACTCGACGGCAACGATCCGTCGACGGCGTTCATGGGCGCCATCAGTCCCGGACAGATCGCCTTCAATTATCCGGACCAGTACTACGGCTCGCACGAGAAGTACCTGGCCGCGCTCGCCGACGCGCTGTCCTATGAGTACAGGGCGATCACCGATGCCGGCCTCAACCCGCAGATCGATTCGCCAGCCGCGAGCGGTGGACGCACTCAACGCCGCGCTTGACGGCTCCCCGCCGAGCAGGTGCGGCTGCACGTCTGCTGGGGCAATTACGGCGGCTTCCACCACAAGGACGTCCCGCTCGCGCAGATCATCGGCGAGGTCCTTCGCGTCAACGCCGGCACGATCTACGTGGAGGGTGCCAACCCTCGCCACGCCCACGAATGGCGCGTGTTCGACGAGGTCGACCTGCCCGACGACCGATACTGCGGCTTACGGCGAGCGCCAACCGTCGTCTACTAAGGAGGTACGGGACCTCCGTCGGCGAGAGGCCTGTATCGCCGGGAGCCGGCGGCTTTGGCCGGTCTTCTGAGCGCATCAGACCCCTCGCAGCGAGGCAAAGCTGTCAGGATCGGGGCATGGCAGACGCCGATTACGTGATCGTTGGCGGCGGTTCGGCAGGATGTGTGCTCGCCGCTCGGTTGTCGGAGGATCCGTCCATCCGCGTGCAGTTGCTCGAAGCGGGCGGTCGGGACCGCAGTCCCAACATCAAGATTCCCGCTGCGTTCGGAAAGCAGTTTCACGACGCGAAGCTCGACTGGGACTTTGAGACAGACCCCGAGCCAGGGTGCGCCAACCGGCGCCTATACATACCGCGCGGGAAGTCGCTCGGCGGTTCGAGCTCGATGAACGCGATGCTCTACGTGCGCGGCCGCCCACTCGACTACGACCTGTGGGTCCGGGCCGGCGCCGAGGGCTGGAGCTGGGACGACGTCCTGCCGTACTTTCTGCGCGCCGAGAACAACGAGCGCGGCGCCTCGGAGTTCCATGCGGTCGGCGGTCCGCTCAACGTCGCCGACCAGCGCTCCCCGCGACCGCTGAGCCAGGAGTTGCTCGGGGCGTGTGAGGCTGCCGGGATTCCCTACGTGGCCGACTACAACGGCCCCGAGCAGGATGGCGCCTCGATGTTCCAGGTGACGCAGAAGAACGGGCGGCGCTGGAGCGCCGCCGACGCGTATCTGCGTCCTGCGCTCAAACGACCGAACCTTGAGGTGATAACCGGTGCTCGGGTGCTGGGGCTCGAGCTCGAGGGAGAGCGGGTGACGGGGGTTCGCTACCACGCGGGTCGCGGAGCCGAGCGGGTCGCACGCCCCGGCCGCGAGGTGCTGCTCAGCGCCGGCAGCATCGGCTCGCCCCAGCTGCTGCTGCTGTCGGGGATCGGACCGGCCGACGAGCTCGCGAAGGTCGGCGTGGAGGTCCGCCACGATCTGCCCGGCGTGGGCAAGAACCTGCAGGATCACCCCTTCCTCCCCGTCAATTTCGAGGTGTGCGACTCGGAGACGCTCTGGGGCGCAGATCACCCCCGTGAGCTCGCCGAATGGGTGCTTCGTCGTTCGGGGAAGCTGACCTCGCCGGTGGCGGAGGTGTGCGCTTTCGTCCGCACCCGTGCCGGCCTGCCGGCCGCCGACATCCAGTACCACATGGGCGCCGCCTTCTACGAGCAGCATGGCGCCGTGGAGCACGACGCCCATGCCTGCACGATCGCTCCGGTCCTCGTCAGCCCCAGATCTCGCGGCGAGGTGACGCTGCGCTCCGCCGATCCGCAGGCCAAGCCCCGCATCCTCACCAACACGCTCACCGAGCCCGAGGACGTGGCCTCGATGGTCGCGGGGCTCAGGCTCGCCCTGCGGATCGCGGCGAGCTCGCCGCTGAGCGACAAGATCGTCAAGGAGCTGACGCTCGGCTCCGCTGCCGAGTCCGAGTCCGACGCCGAGCTCGAGCAAGCGCTGCGCGAGCACGTCGAGCTCATCTACCACCCGGTCGGCACCTGCCGGATGGGCACCGGCGAAGATGCCGTGCTCGATCCCGAGCTGCGACTCCGAGGCCTGGCGGGCCTGCGCGTGATCGACGCCAGCGTTTTCCCGATCATCACGGGCGGCAACACCAATGCGCCGACGATCATGGTCGCCGAACGCGCCGCCGACCTGATCCGCGGGCGGGTGCCTGGCCACTCGCATTGACACGGCGCGGCGCGCCGACGACTCCCCACCCGGAGGCCGGCGCGCGAGGGAACCGGCTGAGCGTCTCCCCGCTGAAGCGGCGGTTGTGCCTGCTGGCGCGATCGTCGGATGCGGCAGAGGGTCAGGGCGGCGCCCAGGTTTGCGCCAGTTCCTCGCTGCGCGCCGTCACCCTGCCGATCCCGGGGCTGTTCGCATCGTCGGGTCGGATCGCGGAGGGGCGCAACTCTCGATCGGCCCGATCGGCATTTCAGGCGCTCTCGGCGAGGGTCACCGCGACCCGTGGCGGTAAGAGCGCTCGACGGTGCCATGAGGGCGTATGCGGCCCCCTCGACGTTCTCCATCGTTGAGGGCGGGGGCGGCGTGGGTTATGCCATCCGGGCGACCGGCAAGCGCGCCAAGCATCACGATGTCACGGTCGCGGTGAGCAAGCTCGCGGCCGGGCGGGCGGCACTCGACGCGTGCAGGACATGCCCCAGTCGTTCCGCATCGCCATCGGGGACGAGGTGGGTCCAAACTCCCCCCAGCAGGGGGGAGGGCGACCTGGAGCTCGCGGGCGCGTCAGACGTCTACTCCTTCAGCCGCACGCGCGACAAACCGGCGGATCTTCCTGGACCTGCGGGCCGAATGGCCGAATGCGCGACCAGCCCGGACCTCGAGTGGACGCTCCAGAAGCCCGACCACACCGACGCGTTTGCCGATGTGGCACTCGAGAGCTCGGCGGCGGTTGACGCCTACTCGTTCGAGGCCGCGGCCGGCCAGAAGGCGTTCTTCGACATCCAACGTCGGCGCGACGTCTGACTGCGACTACTCCGACATGACCTGGGCCGTGGAAAAGCCCGACGGGACGACGACTTTCAGCGGCGTAGGGCTGGAGCTGTGCACGGGGGATGAGACGGTGACGCTGAAGGGACTTGGCAGGGCAGCCGGAGTGGGCGGTTTGGCGGGGACGAAGCTGCAGATCGCCGAGGCGGCTCTCGAGACGTTGAAATTGATGGGTTTCGCCGGCGCTAGTGCGCGGGCGGTCGCGCACCAGGGGCAGTTCAACCAGGCGCTCGCGTGTCCTTACGCAGCAGGTATCACCGCGAGATCGCCTGGTGAAGGAGGAAGAATCGGATCATCTCGGCCGAGGCGTCGGGGCCTTGCGCGTCGGTGTAGGACCCGACAGGACTGCCGCCGTACCAGGCGTGTCCGCCGCCATGGACGATCAAGGACTCGGCCACCACCCTGCCGCCACGGTTGTTGTGCACGGTGCGGCTGTAAGCGCGGCCGCTGTCGGCGATTGTCGTCGTCGGCCCATCCCGGCCGGTGATGTCGCCTACCGCAAGCCGGGCGGCGATGAGCTTGTCGGCGTTGATCGGGGCCACGGTCGTGTCCTGGTCGCCGTGGATGACGATCAGTGGCACCGCACTGGTTGCGGCCGGCGTCCCCCCAGTTCGCATGGCCGCGAAGGCGGACCCGACGTCGTGTGCAGCGCGATACGCAATTCCGGAGTGCACTCCTACCGCCGCGTACAGGTCGGGATAGGTCGCGGCCATGACCGCGGCCATCGCGCCACCGGCCGACAGCCCGCCGACGTAGACACGGGTCGGGTCGACAACAAGATCGCGCATAACCTGGTGGGTGATGCCGGCGATGATGGCCGGCTCGCCCACACCGGCGCGCTGGTCGGCGGGGGAGAACCAGTTCCAGTAGCGCCCCTGGTTGGCCGCGCTCGTCTGCTCCGGGTAGGCGACCAGCACACTGTGCTGCTCGGCGAGCTCGTTCATCCGAGTGCCAGCCGCGAAGTCTGATGCGTCCTGGCTGCCGCCATGGAGCATGACGAGCAGTGGAACGGGATCGCCGGTGTAACCGGTGGGAACATAGAGGGCGTAGCTGCGCGTTCCGGCCGCCTCGGTGTGCGTGAGGTGACGGATCTTGCCCCCCGGAGCGGCGGCGGCCATCGCAGCTGCGCCGGAGCGGGACGACACTCCGCCACGCGGTGATTTGATCCGACGCGCGACGGTCGGCAGGGCCGGCAGCCTGCCCTCGACTTGCTCGAGAAGACCCTGGAGGGCCGGTGTGGCGTAGCCGCCCGGCGCTTCTGGCTGAGCGCTGGAGCCGTCGCTTCGCAGTAGGGCTCCGCGCCGTCCGAGACCGCCGAGCGGCTTCGCGATGGTCGATTCAGAGGGCGGGGCGGTGCTTGCGCTGGCAAGGCCCCGCTGCAGGAGCGCAGAGGCCTCAGTCAACCGGCCGGCACGTGTGAGCCTTAGCGCCTCGGCCATGGCGATGTTCGCACGGTTGTCCATCGCATGTCCTTTCATTGTGTGTGGTCACGGAGCGCTCGGCGAGACCGGTCGCCATCCGCGGGATACAGCCACCGCGGCACCGGACTTGCCGACCCGAGAATCGGTCACCTGGTGCGTGGGGCGAGTGCCGCCTTCACCGCCCGAGGCGCCCGAAATGCGCCAAGCACCTCGACGGCGGCGATCGTCGCGAGCGCGAGCTCGGGCGAGACATCGTCGGCGATGCTGGCCAGCCCCAAGACGCGCAACTCCACCATCCGACCGGACTCGCGCAGCTCCTCGAGATCGTGACGGCTGAAGTGCTCGCTGCCGAGCGTCAGCTCGCGCCGGGCGACTGTCCTGTCCACGGCGTTCGATCGGCTTTCAAGCTGGCGTCTTATCGCCGTACGAATGAAGTCCGTGCGGTTAGCGAAGAAGCCCTCGCTGACAAGCAGATCGATTTGGCCCAGGTCAACTGGACCGACGTTGATCGTGATCTTTTCGCTCCTGTCGCCATCCGCAGTGTTTGCTGCCATCTACAGACCAGCTTAGCGCCATCCATATGGATGGTGGGTGCCCTGAATTGAGCGCGGTCGGCGACGTTGTTGCGGGAGAGCGATCAAGCGGCTGGGGCCACCCGGCCAGAGGAGAGGAAGACCGGGTGGCCCCAGCGCCTGCGGGTCGCGACCGCTCGAGCCGTTCGAGGCGCTCAGGTCAGTTGACCGGCAGTTCAGCCAGTGAGACGCAGAGCCGACAACATCGCCGGCGTGGGCGGACACCACTAGTCGGCGCAAAGGCGCCGCTCGGTGCCGATCGGTGTCTGCGCGCCCCATCACTCACGATCGTCAAAGGTAGTCATGCAGCCCAACCTTGTCAAGTAAGTCAAGTGAAATACTTGGTACGCTGCTGCTTGGTCGTCGCTGGGGCGTGACCGGCAGCGGCCCGCACACCGCCGGGCGCTGATCTGTGAGAGGAGCTGCGGCAAGCGATCCATCGAGCCGCCGTGCAGGTGACATGGGCCCGACAAGGGCCGCCCGGGACGCTCGCATCCCAGACCGGTACCATGTTGGTATGACCAAGCAGATTGCTGTGCGGCTCGACGACGAGCTCGTCGATTTCGTGGACGCGATCGTTGAGAGCGGCACCGAACGCAGCCGGGCCGCTGTCGTAACCCGCGCGCTTGAACGCGAGCGCCGGCGAATGGTCGCCACTCGCGACGCCGAGATCCTCGCCACTTCGGGCCCCGACCCCGAGCTCGCCGGTCTCGCCGAGCACGCTGCTGGTATCCCGATCGATCGCTGATGCGACCGATCCACCTCGCGCGGCTAGACAGGTCGCGGCCGGTGCTCGTGCTCACCCGCGAGGTGGTGCGCCCGCATCTGAACACAGTGACTGTCGCGCCGATCACCACCACGATCCGCGGGCTATCGACCGAAGTTCCGCTCGGCAGCGAGAACGGACTTCAGGAACGCTGCGTCGCGGCCTGCGATCACATCACGACCATTCCCGTCGCCGCGCTCGGCTCACACGTCGGTCGTCTTCTCGATCACCAAGAGATCACGCTGACTGACGCGATCCGCGCCGCCTTCGACCTGGACTGACCTCTCCAACGCTTCGGTTCCGCACCCGCGCGTCACCCCCAAGAGTTCCGCTTCGTAGCGTGCTGCAGCTACGACGGCCCCGCTTCCGCTCCGGGTCTCGACCGAGCGAAAGCGGCAGCGAGACCCCTGTCCGTGACGCCGGCCTTGCGCCTTGCGCCTGGTGCTCCGTGAATGCGGGCCTCTGCTCGGCTCGTCGATTCAGGAGCTGTGGGCGCGCCTCTCGGCCGTTATCGGGAGGCCTTGGCCGGGCGACGAGGGAGCCCGCCAGACCGAGCGTGAGGGCTGGTTCTCTTTGGCTGAGGTTTCGTGGTGCCTGGGCGTGCGTCGAGCGCCAAAGATCCATGATGGGTGCGCTCGATCGTCGCTCAACTTTCCATTCCAACGTCGTGCTCGGATCGCTCGTGCTGCTGCCGGGTCGCGGCCTTCGAGGTCGGCGTGGTGTTGGGTTACCTCGCGGAGGTAAAGACGTCGGGCCCGAACGTGCTGGAGACCGTGGCAGCATCGGCGAGACGAGAGAGACCGAGCAGAGACTCCCAGGACGCAAGGGATGAGTAGTGGTTATAGGCGGTGGTTGTGGTCGAGCCCGGCCTGATGTAGGGCGAGAGCAGCACGGCGCCGATCCGTCCGCCTCCGGGGCCGGCGATGCCGGGCAGCGGTGAGCCGGGGCCGGGCTGCTCGCCGCAGCAGGCGGTGGAGTCCGATTGGGGGCCGTCGGATTCGTCGAAGGTGATCTCCAGCAGGCCGTTCTGGCGGAACGCCGGCGAACGAGTGATCTTCGGCACCCACGCACTAAGGAAGCTGTCGACGTCGGCCAGCGCGGCGGAGCCGCTGGGCTGGTTGGTGCAGGGTAGTCGTGGCCGTCGTCGCAGAGGTTCGGGGTGATGAACGAGAAGGCGGGCGTCGTCGAGGCCTTCTTGAGGTCGGTGGCCAGCCCGGTCTCGCCCCGGAGCGCGGCGGGCGGCATCGTGCCGACCGTGGCAGTCGGCCTGGTTCTGGACGTTGGGCGGCTGGCCCGAGACGATCGAGATGTAGTTGTCGTTGCTCTCGTGCCCGGTCGCGTAGTAGTCCTGCAGGAGGGCGCCCTGCTTGGGAAGCGTGCGCGCCAGGTAGGGGTCGCTGGTGGGATCGCCGAACGTAGATGCGTAGTCCTCGTTCTCCAGCATGATCACGAACACGTGCCGCACCGGGGGCTGGCGAAAGCCTGCCGCCTGCGCGCTGCCGACCCCCAGACCCGAGCCGCTCCGTCCATGGCCGAACACCCCGAAGGACACCCCGATGGCCAGCAGCGCCGCCACTTCGGCCACGACGAACCAGCGCGGACGCGGGCGTAACCGCCGGCTCATGTCGTCGGTCCGGAAGGACCGGTCAGCGATGGCCCCTTGATCGCCGGCGGTTTCAGGAAGGCCGCTCGCTTGACGTTGAGGAAGTCCATCACCGTGGCCGCGTTGGCGTCGCGATAGGTCAGCGCCGGCAGGTTCCACTTGGCCTCGATCGTCGCCAGCACCGAGGTGTGGTCGTGGACGACGTTGGTGACGGCGTTGGGCTTGGAGTACGGCGAGACGACGATAGCCGGGACGCGGGGACCGTAGACGTTGTACGACCCAGCGACATCCGTGGACGTCAGATCGGGCGGTATCGAGTCCGGAGCGATCGCCTTGGGCGGTAGCACGTCTGTAGCCCAGCCGAAATGCTCGCCAATTCGGGAAGCGCCGCGAGCGGGGCTCCGATGTCTGAGACCACCCCGAACTCCGGGTCGACGAAGCTGACCGACGGCAGCGTGCCCGCGGCGCAGTCAGAATAGAACTGCGCGACCGGGGCCAGGTTGGCCGGATACTTCTCGATGATCGTCGGGATGATCGCGGTCTGGGGCAGATCGGTGAAGTAGTTGCGCCAGCTGATCCCGTAGGCGTGCAGCCGGTCGAAAATCGTCCCGTTGGGCGGGGCCGGATCTTCGAGACTGGTGGTCTGGGCTCTTTGTGGAGCAGCCCGCGGTAGTCAGGACCGGATTGGCTGGATCGGTGTGTGCTCGACCGGGCCTGTCCAGAACTCGATGCCCCAGGCGGCCGCGATTTCCTTCAGCTCGGCCGTGGCGGGTGGAGGCCGGTCCGGCGCGGCGCCCTCGTTGGGCACCAGGACGCCCGCTTGTGCGAAATAGCCGGTCATCGCACCGGGCTGTCCGACGACCTGAAAGCGTGCCGGCGCGGTGGAGAGATTGAGAGTGCCATGAACCGTCCACGGCGGCACGAACACCGACTGGCCGGCCGTCAGTCTGCGGGTACAAACGACCGTCCCGTCACGCTCCTCAGAGATCGTCAGCTCTCCCTCGAGAACGCAGAACCACTCAGCAAACGCGTGCCGATGCGGCGGCGGACCCCCGCCCGCCTGAGCGAGCACGTTGATGACATCGAGCAGACCCGCGCCCACCTCACGATCCAGCAGAAAAGTGACGTGGTTACCACCGGCAACGACATAGACGGGTCGCTCGCTTACCCCTGGCGACGTCAGTGGGAGCGGGACTGAAGGGACCGTCAACCTCCCAAGTAGGAACGAAGCGGAAAGACACTGCGCACAGCCAACGCGAGCCTACCGCTCACGAGAAGCGGGTATTCGGCACCGCCCGGGGGATCATGCCGTTCGAGGTGGTGCGCCCATGGCTCAGCCCGAGACTGTCGCAATGGGCGGCTAGGGTCCGCGCCGATCCAGGTGGATCTCACGACCCGCGCTCAGGAGCAGGGCAAGAGCGAAGCTGTGAGCGTCCTTCGCGGGGCGAACCGCCAGTGTCACTCCATCACGAGCGTCAGCGCCTCAGGTTTCGGGTGATTCAGGACGACCAGCCGCCCGCACGGCACCGGCCAACGCCCGGTGGTCACGCGTGGTCTGGTCGGCGTAGCTGACGGCGAACCCGCCGACTGCATCGTCGAAGCGGCGACCCTTGCCGATGTAGGCGGCGATCGCGATGGGATCCCCGGTTCGGGCGTGGGCGCGAGCCAGCACCCGGCCGCAAGCGGTGGCGAACTCCGCCAGGACCGGAGCGATCAGAGCCCCGCTGGGGATCACCTTCATGTCGCGAAACTGCCGGACATAGAAATCGTTGCCGGCCATCGTGGTCCAACCGGCAAAGATGTCGGTGGCGCTTTGGATCAGGCGCTTGCCGACGACCACCCGCTCCCCGTGGTTGGCGTGCCGGCTCTCGCCGCAGTACGCCTCATAGACGGACGATCCCGCCTGCTTGATCTGCAGGAAGAATGGGTCGGCGCTGTCCCGGCCCTCGAGCAGCACCAGGAACACCCGCATGCCCACGCTTCCCACGCCGACCACCTGGCGTGCGGCATCGACGAACGTGAAGCGGTCGAGGAGATGCCGGCGGTACTCCGGAAGCGAGCTTCGATACGCCTCGTACACCTGGTCCGCGAGCCCGCGCTCGTCGTTGTCAAGGCGAACCCGCAGGGGAGGGTCCTCGGTGATGCGCAACCGTCCGTCGAGCGTCTCGGTCAGCTTTCGGGCAGCCCCAGCGCTCGTGCGCTGGCGAGCCTTGCGGCTGATGTGCGACGTGGCCAGCTCCCGCTCGGCGGGCTTGAAGAGAGCGGTCAACTGGTCTGCCGTGATCAGGTCGTACCAGATGTCGAGCTGACGAGTTACCGAGTACCGGTCCATTCGCTCGCGGTAGGAGCGCAAGCAGAGCCCGACCGCTCGCTCGCCGACGCTGGTCTCGAGTCCGGTGTCGCGGGCCAGGACGATGATGCTGGCGGCCAGCCGCAGCACGTCCCATTCGAACGGTCCTGGGAGAGTCTCGTCGAAGTCGCGCAGGTCGAAGGACAACTGGCGCTCGGGCGTGGCCCAAAGGCCGAAGTTGAGGATGTGGGCGTCGCCGCACAGCTGCACCGCCACGCCGGTGTTCGGGCGAGAGGCCAGGTCTTCGGCCATCACGGCCGCAGCACCGCGATAGAAGGCCCAAGCGGAGGTCGCCATCCGGGCATACCGGAGTGGCAGCAGCTCATCCAGGCGGATCGCGTTCTGGGCGGAGAGCACCGCCAGAGGGTCGGTGGCATCGGTCCGGTGCCAGACACCCAGACCGCTTCGCTTCAGCTGACCCCTTGCGACACGACCCGCCTCCCGCCGCTCCCGAACGGGAACGTGGGGCTGATGGATCGCTGTGGGGCCCAAGTCAGACAAGCGCGGCAACGTTATCGTCTGGAGCCAGCCGCAGCACGTCGGTGCGGCGGGCATGAAGGTGCAGATCGAAGCCCATGGCCCGACGCGAGCACGTGCCGATGGCCAGGAGTCCGTGCTGATAGGTCTGAGCGACCACGGTGGCGAAAGAGTGCTCGCCGGCCAGCCCGAGCTCGTCCGCCGAAACGAGCCGGACGCTCGGTCCTCCGCGTCCCTGGAGCGCGAGGAGGATCGGCCTGGTCTCCGGGGAGATGGCGGCGAAGGCGAGCGCGTCGTTGAGAAGCCCGGATCTGGCGACCGTCTGGTGGGCGCCGGCGACCGCGGCCAGATTCGCGTGCTTGTTGTCCGTGAGCTCGGCCACGACGTGCGGATCTTCGGCACCGTTCGCCGGCGACGCCTGTCGCACCGCCATCAGCGTGGCGAGCGTCACCGCGTCAGCGTCCGTGGGCGCGAGTCCCTGATGTGCCAGCACCGCGATTGCCGAGCATGGGCGTTGCGCCAGGACCGAGACGACCTCGCGCTCTGGTTCGGAAACCCGGATCACGGTCAAGCTCCCGAAACACCCCGGGCGCGAGCCGGTTCCAGCCGATCACCATCAGCCGTTGCGGCATCGGCGCCGACGCGAGCGGGGGCGGCCCCGGCCCTCCCGTCGTATCTGGCGCGCCGATCCATCGTGGGGGCAAGCCATCGGTCAGGCAGACGAGACGATCCCCGGAGGCGAGCACGGTCTCGGGTGCCGGTACGAAGGCAAAGGTGCCGTCAGAACGCCGGATCCCGATCGGGGACGCGTGTTCGATCGCGCCCACGACCTCGACCTCCCCGGCGCAGGCTCGGGCAAGGGTCTCGGCGGCGGCAGGATCGTCGACTTCGGCGACGACCGTTCGGTCACTGAAGCCACCACACGCGACTCCGACGGCGAGCACAGTGGAGGCGACCGTGCCATCCGACGTGGGGGCCTCCGAGCCGATCGCGACGACGGTCTGGGCTTCGCGGATGTTCACTCGGTCAAGCTCGGCTGCGACGGTGGGATCTCCGTTGCGGCAGATCAACCGTGGGCCTCGGCCGACGCTGATCGCCGGCCAGCGTCAGGTCCCCAATGAGCACGTCGATCCAGGGCGACCATCCGAGGATCACGAGGTGACCTGACTCGAGCACGATCGTGCGTCCACGCCGAAGCGTGGCCAGCCTCGACTGCATCGTCGCCGAGATCGTCCCGAATCCCGGCCGCTCGTGGTTGCTCGCGCGCGCGGGGGGGCGACCAACGAACTCCCGGTGCGAACGAACGGCTGGTAATTGACGCTGGTTGCGGGGTGGGGCTGCGCATCACGGTGCGCCGGCGGATAGACCCCCCACCTCGCGGGTGTATCGCGGGCCCTGCCCGTTCGACCGGGGCCCGCCTGACGCGCGCAGCTAGCGCCGCCCGTCCCACTGGCGACGCTCCTCGCCCCGCGGGTCGCGTACAACCTCCGAGGCCGGAACGGCGAAGCGCATGGTGCAGCGGCGCTCGGTCTCATACGGCGGCCAACCGGGTTCGCCGTTCGTGGCGAAGGTGACCCAGGCGCGGTGGATATCGTCGGCGAGGGCATGCGGTGGGGTCGTCCCCTGCATTGCGGCGCCCGACGGGTTGGCGAGTGTGTCGAAGACGAACCCGATCTCCAGCGCGTGGCACGAGCCGAGCCGCCCGTCGTACGCCGGCGACGACCAGGCGAACTCATATGCCCAGACGGGCAGCCCGTGGGCGGCGCGCGCCTCGGCGAGCCGGATGGCCGGGATGCGGAAGAACCAGTCGCTCATGACGTCCGCCAGCACATAGCCCGGCGGCATGTCGGGGCGGCGGGCGCGATAGGTCCCGAGCGCAGCGTCGACGTCGAGCCCGTAGGCGGCGGCCAGGCCGGCGAGCATCGGCTCCGTCGCCGCGTCGGCGGTGCCGTTCGGCACGAGGAAGAGCCGGTGCTCCTGCGCGGTCGTGCCGAGGAGGACCTCGACGCCTGGGGCGGCGCCGGCAGCGATTCCCCGAGCCGGCAGGTCGGGCACGAGGTCGCCGTCGACGACGGGCTCGAAGGCCATGGAGTTCAGGGCGATCTCACCCCATCGCGCGGGATCGGGCGTCTGCTGCGCCTCGAGGCTGAGCGCCGCCTGCGCGGCCACGAGTCGCTCCAGCGGCACCTCGGCGAGCGCCTCACGGGTGGCGGGTACGCCGAGCCGCTGGGCGAGCTCGCTCCGCACAAGCGCCGCGGTGGCCGGTGTCACGGCGTGGTGGCCAGCGCCACTCTGCAGGATCGCGCGGGCGAAGAGCCCTTCGGTGCGCGGCGAGCTCAGCAGAGCACCGATGCTCATCGCGCCGGCTGACTCGCCGAAGACGGCCACTCGCCCCGGGTCACCGCCGAAGGCCTCGATGTTCGCCTGTACCCACTCCAGCGCGGCGATCTGGTCGAGCAGCCCGCGGTTCGCCGCGGCCTCCTTCCCGTCCGCGAGGTCCAAGAAGCCGTCGACGCCGAGGCGGTAGTTCACCGACACGAGCACGATGCCGTCGCGCGCGAAGGCGGTGCCGTCATACAACGGGACCGCGGACGAGCCGTTGACGAACGCCCCGCCGTGCACCCAGACCATCACGGGCAAGCCGACGGCGCCCGGGTCCGGCGTCCAGACGTTGAGGTTGAGGCAGGCGTCGCCTTCGATGATCGGGTTCGGCAGGAGACGCTCGTATGGCGGCAGGTAGCCCGGCATCGGCGCCGTCGCCCCGAAGGCGCCGGTGTCGCGGACCCCGTCCCACGGCTCGACGGGCTGCGGCGCACGGAACCGGTTCGGCCCGAACGGCGCGGCGGCGTACGGGATGCCCTTGAAGCTCGTCACGCCGTCCACCGTGTGCCCGAGCAGCGCGCCGAGCCCGGTCCGTACCTCGGTCATGTGTGCGATTCTCCCATGTTCCCGAGTTGGTGAGCGCGATCCGGAAGCGGCCGGCGCGCAGTCACGAGATGTTGTCGGGGTACCCGGGCAGGTTCTGGCGAAGCGCGGATCTCGCGATCCCGGCAACTCCCTGCCTGACCGCGGTTAGCTGATGCACCGGTGGACCCGCCAAAGTGATTCGCGTCGCACCTGCTCATAGGCCATTCTCTGGTGGTCTCGACCGCCGCAGCAGCCACCACGACCGCAGGCTCGTGAAAGCCGAAGTCGGTCAGTTGAGTCGGGCCTGCAGTGCTCGTAGTTCGGCGTTCATGGTGTCGCGCTGTGAGCTTTCGGCCGGGAGCATGAGGCGCATCTGGGCGGCGCGGATCGCCGGGGTGAGGTCGCCCCGGCGCTGATAGCTGGCGACCAAGTTGTTGAGCATTCGCCAGGCGATCTCGTGGGGGTGCCACGGCCTCACTGAGCTTTCTGAAACGGGCGCGTCGATGCGGACGCCGCCGTTGAAGGGATCGAGCAGCACCGGAGGGTCGCTGCCGAAATGGCCGACGACGAAGTGCCCGGGCAAACCAACGCCGACCAACGGGATATCGGCGCGGCGAGCGACTTCGATGTAGATGACCGACAAGAGGATCGGAAGGCCGCGTCGTCGAGAGAGCACGACGTCGAGCATCGAGTTGTCGGGATCGTCATATCGCTCACGGTCGCCCGCGAACCCATGCTCACGGCCGAGCAGCTGACCGCAGGCGATCGCCAGTTCCTGCGGGCGCCCGTTCGTCGTGCTGGCGGTGCGCGAGAGATCCTCGCCGAGAACGTCGAGCACCGCGATGGTGCCGCGGGCATCAACGATTCGAAATTCGGCGGCCATGGCAAGCGCCAGGACGTCCATCCCTGGTTCCGGGTCTGAGGCCAGATCCGCAAATGACGGCAGCAGCGGCACAGCCAGATTGTGCCGCGCGCCCAACGCGCGTCTCGTCACGGATGATCGGCCCTCCCGGGGCTCACTGTTCCTTGTCGCCACTCCGGCGCGCAGCTCGAGACAGCTGCTCATCGATCAAGCGAAAGCGGCCACGCCGCCAACCGAGGCCTCCAGCTGATTGCCCTATGAGCTGTCTCGCAGGGCGGGGGGGACTTTTGCCTCGGATGGAAATCTACCGAGACCGGCATGAGCCTTAGCGCAGTCCGACTGCGTTACGAGAGGACAGTCCGATGACCGAAGGACAGAACACCGCGTCTGACAGGCAGCGAAGTGTGCCGGCAAGCATTGATCACACCGCACCCGTGATCGCCCACCACGAGATCGACATCAGCGCTCCGCTGGACCGCGTATGGGCTTTGCACGTGAACCCCGGCGGGTGGCCGACCTGGCAGTCCGACATCACCGCCGCCGAGCTGCGCGGGGACTTTGCCCAAGGCGGATCGTTCACATGGACCAGCTACGGGTTCACCGTCACGTCGACCCTCTACGCAGTCGAGGACGAGGCGCGGACCCTGTGGGG
>JADGPO010000012.1 GCA_017882405.1 Solirubrobacteraceae bacterium
ATCGACGGCGCTCGCACGCGAGAGGACGCGCTGCGCCGCTACGGCGACTTCTCCGCCTCCCACGCGCGTAAATACCGCTGGCTGCTCGGAGCCCAGCGGGCGGTCGGCCGGATGACGCCCAGTCGCTCGCTGGGCGCGGTCGTCGGCGCTCTGGAGAGCCGCCGCATCGTCAACTGGATCTTCTCCCACTACCTGGCGATCGCCCCGCCGTCATTCGTGGGCGGCGCGGAGAGCGGCGCTTCGGCGAGCGCTCGCGCGAGCCGGCGGATCCCCTCCTCGATGGCGGGCTCGACGAGGTTGGCGTAGCCGAGGACGAGGCCGTCGTGCACGGCACGGGCCTGCATGTAGGCGTATCCAAGCGGGTAGATGGCCACCGAGCGGCGGCGCGCCGCCTCGATCAGCTCCAGCCCGTCGACCTCGCGATCGAGGCGCACGATCGCGTGCAGGCCCGCCGCCAGTCCCGTCACCCGGGCGCCCGGGAGGTGTCGCGCGACCGCCCTGACGAGCGCATCCCGCCGCGCCCGGTAGCGACGGCGGGCCTGGCGCAGATGACGGTCGTAGGTCCCGCTCTCGAGCATGTGTGCCAACGCCAGCTGATCGAGCGTCGGGCAACCGTGATCGGCCAGGTTCCTCTGTTCAACGATCAGCTCGACCAGATGTGCGGGTGCCACCAGCCAGCCCAGTCGCAGGGCGGGGGCCAGAGTCTTGCTGACGGTGCCCATGTAGACGACTCGATCGGGCGCGAGGCCCTGGAGCGCCGCCAGCGGAGCCCTGTCATAGCGGTACTCGGCGTCATAGTCGTCCTCGATGAGCAGCCCCCCGGTGGCGCCCGCCCACTCGAGCAGGGCTGCGCGGCGGGCGGGCGCCAGGGCAACGCCGGTGGGCGACTGGTGCGCCGGCGTGACGAACACGCCGTCGAGTCGGCCGTGCTCTGTCTCGATTCGCGCGAGCTCATCGACACATGCCCCCTGCCCGTCGACGGGCAGCGCCTGAAGGCGTGTGCCGTGGGCGGCGAGGATCGCCCGGTGGGGTGGCAGGCCCGGGTCCTCCACCGCAAGGTGCGGACCGCGCAGCGCGCGGGCGAGCAGCACGAGGCCTTGCGCAGCCCCTGAGCACACGACGATCCTCTGCGGGTCCACCGCCACTCCACGTACGCGGCGCAGATGCTCCGCCAGCGCGCGTCGCAGCTCCGGCGCTCCCCGCGCGTCGGGGTAGCCGAAAGCTCGATCGGGCGCTCTGCGCAGCGTCTCACGCATGGCACGTAGCCAAACCCTGCGCGGAAAGGACGCGAGGTCGGGGTAGCCGGGGAAGAAGTCGTAGCTCAACGTCGTGATCTCCGGCTCGGCCGCGGGCACGGTCATGGCACCGGCGGCCTCCGCCACGTAGGTGCCGGCGCCGGGGCGGGCGACCAGATAGCCCTCGGCGAGCAGCTGGGAGTACGCGTCCACCACGAGCCGGCGCGACACGCCGAGGTCCGACGCAAGGGCGCGCGTGGCCGGAAGGCGTGCGGCGGCCGCCAGACGGCCCGAGCGCACCGCTCCCCGCAGCCCGTCCTCGAGCTGGGCGCGCAGCGGCCTGCGCGTCGAGCGGTCGAGCTCGACGAGCAGCTCAGGGCCAGAATTGGCACCCGATTTCAGGGTCAAAGTGGTCCTTTACGGGGCACCACAATCACCATATCGTGGGGGACCAATGAACGGGTCCCTCACCGCCCCGCCCCCCGACTCTCCCCGTTCGCTGCAGGCGGAGGTGCTCACGGCCGCAATGGTGGTGCTCGCCGCCTTCCACATCGCGCTGGCAATCTTCATGGCCGTCGCTCCCCATGCCTTCTACAAGGCGATCGGCCCCTTCGGCGCGAGCAACGATCACTACGTGCGGGACGTCGCGACCTTCTACGCGGCTGTTGGGGCGGGATTCGCGATCGCCGTCCGCCGGGTCTCCTGGCGTGTTCCACTGCTGGCGATAGCGACGATCCAGTTCGCGCTCCACAGCGTGAACCACCTGGTCGACATCGCCAACGCGCATCCGGCGTGGACCGGCTACTTCGACTTCCTCTCGCTGGCCGCCACGACCCTGCTGCTCGCATGGCTGCTGGCGCTCGCGCTCGAGCAGACGCGCGCATCACAACCCGATCAGGAGGGAGCCCGACGATGAGCCGCATCGCTTCTGTCAAGACCAAACAGGCAGCGCCGCTGACGCGTGCAGTCCTGTCGATGGCCCGACGCAAGACCGGGCAACTCGCCGGTCGGGAGACCGAGCGGATGATCGAGCCGCTCGAACTGTACGCGCACGCGCCACTGCTGCTGATCGGCTACGGCATGATGGAGGGCGCAACCGCAAGGCTGCACCGCGTCGCGGAGCGGCTCAAGGTGCTTGCCGAGCTCAAGGCGGCTACGCTCACGAGCTGCGAGTACTGCATCGACATCGGTTCCCAGATCGCACGCCGTGCGGGAATCAGCGAGGAGCAGCTGCTGGCGCTGCCCCGCTATCGCGACAGCGACCTGTTCGACGAGCTCGAGAAACTCGTGATCGACTACGCGGTGGGAATGAGCGCGACGCCCGTGGCCGTCTCCGACGAGCTGTTCGCCAAGCTGCGCTCCCACTTCGACGATGCCCAGCTCGTGGAGCTGACGAACGCGATCGCTCTGGAGAACATGCGCGGGCGCTTCAACCTCGCGCTCGACATCCGCTCGGCCGGCTTCCGCGACGGCATGGTGTGCGCGGTCCCCGAGGCCGATCGGCAGGAGCCGACGCCCCCGGTCGCGGCCCACGCATGAGGGTGTTCCTGGCCGGCGCCACCGGCGTGATCGGCCGGCGGCTCATCCCGATGCTGCTGGCCGAGAGCCACCAGGTCACCGGCATGACGAGATCGGCGGACAAGCTCGATGCGCTGGCACGCATGGGCGCAGAGCCCGTCCTCGCCGACGCGCTGGACCCCGACGCGGTGCACAGGGCGGTGGGCGAGGCTCGACCCGATGCCGTGATCCACCAGCTCACCTCGATTCCGGCGCGGATCGAGCCGCGCAAGATCGGCAGGGACTTCGCGATGAACGACCGCCTGCGCAGCGAGGGCACGCGCAATCTCGTCGATGCCGCGCGTGCGGCCGGCGCCGTGCGGATCGTCGCTCAGAGCATCGCCTTCGCGTACGCCCCGGGGCCGGCGGGCACGCTGCACCACGAGGCCGACCCGCTGTTCCTGGACTCGCCCGAGCCGTTCCGGCGCTCCGTGAGGGCTCTGCAGGTGCTGGAGCGCACGGTGCTCGAGGCGGGCGGCGTCGTGCTGCGCTACGGCTACTTCTACGGTCCCGGCAGCGCCATCTCGCGCAACGGGTCGGTCTGCGAGGACGTCTCCCGCCGGCGCCTTCCGCTGGTCGGCCGGGCCGAGGGGGTCTGGTCGTTCATCCACGTCGACGACGCCGCACGAGCGACCGTCGTGGCGCTGAGCAGAGGCGGGCCCGGCGCCTACAACGTGGTGGACGACGATCCCGCGCCGGTGTCGCAGTGGCTGCCGGCGCTCGCCGAGTCGCTCGGAGCCCCGCATCCGCGCCGGGTGCCCGCGATCATTGCCCGCCTCGTCGGTGGCAGCTACGGCGTGGCGACCATGACCCGCGCCCAGGGGGCGCTCAACGGGCTCGCCAAGCGGGAGCTCGGCTGGGCGCCACGGCATGCCAGCTGGCGCGAGGGCTTCGCCGGCGCGCTGGGCTGAGCGGGCTGAGCGGGCTGAGCGTTCGCCCGCTCCGCCGCCGGGCCCGAGCCTAGCGGCGAACCACCAGCACCACCCCGACCAGGAGAAACACGAGCCCCACCACCCGCGAAGCGCCGATGTGCTGCTTGGCGATCCCGAGCAGGCCGAAACGGTCCACCAGCACGGCTATCGCCAGCTGACCGCTCACCACGATGGCGGTCAGGCCGCTGACGCCCAGGGTGCGGACGGTGACCAGCGCGACCGTCACGTACACCGCCCCGAGGATCCCTCCGACGAGCGCCCACCATGGCGCCCGTCCCGCGCTCGTGATCGTGCCGAGGCCACGGCTGGAGACGGACGCCACGAGCACCAGCACGAGCGTGCCGACGAGAAACGACACGGTGGCCGCCTGCAGGCTGCCGACCTGCCGGCCGAGGCGGGCGTTGATGGGCGCCTGCAAGCCGACGAAGCAGCCCGCCACGGCAGCCAAAAGGACGGCGAGCCCGCGACTCACTTCGCCTCCAGCCAGTTGGCGCCCACGCCCACGTCGACGGCCAGCGGCGGGTCGTGCTGCCAGACGCCACACATCTCCCGCTCGATCAGCTCCCGCG
>JADGPO010000082.1 GCA_017882405.1 Solirubrobacteraceae bacterium
AGCGAAGATGGATTGCGGGTGATGTCTGTCGCCCAGTTCAAGTGCGAATGAAGCGGGTCGATAACTACCAAGGGCGACCGGCAGGCTGCCGGAGACCGGTTAACAGAAGATCCGATGACCCTCACATCGAGCAGCGCGCTCCGCAGTCACGTCAACCGACTGCTCCAACAAGCGGCAGCCGTGGTGCCCCCGCACCGTCAGGGCCGTGGGGCAGCTGCTGACCCTCTGCTGCCGGCGCGAGGGGGTCGCCAATTCACGGTCGACGGCGTGCTGATCCTAACCGCCGCCGTCCTCTGGTCAGCCAGCGTGGCCTGGCTGATGTCGGGGATCGGGGACGTGACCGCGAGGCTCACCGTGGCCGACCTCGCCGAACCCGCGCTCGACCTGCTCGCCGCGTTCATCGTGCTGCGCGCAGTGCGCTCTACGCATGCTGGGCGAGTTCGCCTCGGTTGGGCGATCGTCTGCCTGGCCCTCCTGGTCTACGCTGCCGGTGACGGACTCTATGCCTGGTTCGATATCATGGCCGGAGGAGCGAGCTCGCCCTCGCTGGCCGACGTCGCCTACGTCGCCTACTACCCCATCATCGGGGCCGCACTCCTGCTGTTCCCGAGCGTGGCGTCGGGCCCGCACGAACGGCTCCGACTAAGTCTGGACTCCTCGATCGTACTAGCCGGGGGCGGCATCGTCGTATGGCAAGCGCTCTTGAGGCCGGCTCTTGCGACGCTGGACCCGAACCCGCTTGGCGCCGTGCTCGCGCTCGGTTACCCGATCGGAGACCTCGTCCTCCTGTTCGGCATAGCCGCCCTGGCGCTGCGCCGGCCGGTGGGCATTGATCCCCGGGCGCTCGTGGCGCTCGTCGGCGGGCTCTTGTTCATGTTCGTCGCCGACGTGGGCTACGGCGCGCTGACACTGGCAGGGGCGTACGACGTCCAGCGCTGGCCCGATGTCGGCTATCTCAGCTCGTCGCTCCTGATCGCTCTGGCCGGCTATCTGCAGGCGCATCCCGCGCGCACGCGCGCTACACCCGAGTCCGCGGAACTGAGCCGCTGGCTCCAAGTTCTGCCTTACGCGGGTTTGGCCGCCGGCTATGGGACCGTGAGCGTGCTCCTACAGGGCGGCGTCTCAGGTGATCTGCGTGAGGTGCTGTTTGGAGCACTCGTCTTGACCGTGCTCGTCTTACTCCGCCAGGAGATCGTTCTGCGCGAGAACAGCCGCTTGCTCGCCGAACGGACCCGGCGCGAGTCGGAGGCGCGCTTCGAAGCCCTCACCGCGCACGCTACTGATGCAATCGTGCTCATGGATAGCAAGGGAACGATAGTCCAGGCCGCGCCGGTGGTCGGGCGCATCCTCGGAGTGGATGCGGCGAGACTAGTCGGCCAGTCGGTCGTAAGCCTCGCCCATGCGGATGATATGAACCGCGTGCGGGCCCTCGTCGCAGACGCGGTGGCAGGGCGGCCTGTGGCCCGGCCGGTTGAATGGCGTCTCTGGGACGCGGCTGGCCACTGGCGGGAAGTCGAGACGATCGCCGCCGATCTGCGCGAGGACCCGTCGGTCGGCCAGATCGTCCTGACCACGCGGGACGTCGGGGCGCGCAAGACCCTCGAACAGCAGTTGACGCAGATCACGCTCCACGACCTGCTGACCAACCTCCCGAATCGGGCGCTGTTCCACGACCGGCTGGGGCAGGCCCTGGCGGTCAGCGAGCGGGCCGGGCGGCCAACGACAGTGCTCTTCCTCGGAGTCGACGGCTTCAGGCGCGTCAACGAGAGTCTCGGGCATGCCGCAGGCGATCGGCTGCTCCAGGAGTGCGCGCGACGGCTCCAGGCCTCGGCTCGAGCGGCCGACACGTGCGCCCGTCTGGGCGGCGACGAGTTCGGTGTGCTGCTCGACGGCGATCTGTCGGCAGAAGATCGGGCCGTCGTGGCCGACCGGATACTGGCCGCCTTCCGCCAGCCGGTTTCCGTCGGGCAGGAGCCGTTCTCCATCACGGCCAGCCTCGGGATGGCGACGACTGTCGGGCCCGGCGCCGACGCGACCGGCTTGTTGCGAAACGCCCAGCTGGCGAGGTCAGCCGCGCGCGACGCGGGCGGCAATCGGGCGGTCACGTTCGAGCCGGCGATGCAGCAAGCTGCGCAGAGCATGCTCGAGCTCGAGACCGAACTCCGTCAGGCGGTCGCGCAGGGTCAGCTCGTCCTGCTTTACCAGCCCATCGTCGATCTGCGGACCGGCGAGCTCGCCGGCGCGGAGGCCCTTGTCCGCTGGGACCATCCGACCCGTGGGCGGCTCGGTCCCGGCGTGTTCATCCCACTTGCCGAGGAGACCGGGCTGATCGACGAGATCGGGACCTGGGTGCTGCGTACGGCGTGCGTGGAGGTCGCTCGCTGGGCTGGTCTGGCGCGCGGTCCGGTACCTCGGGTATCGATCAACCTGTCGGTCCGGCAGGTTGCCGACCCACAGCTCCAGTGGACCGTGCAGGCCGCGATGGCGCAGGCCGGTGCCGCACCGAGTTGGATCACGCTGGAGCTGACGGAGAGCCTGCTCCTACAGAACACGGCCGCTGTCCTCGAGCGGCTGCATGCCCTGCGCGCCCTGGGCGTGGCGATCGCCATCGACGACTTCGGGACCGGCTACTCGTCGCTGGCCTACCTCCAGGAATTCCCCGTCACGCACATCAAGATCGACCGGTCGTTTGTCACACCGCTTGACGATCCGGCCCGAGACTGCGGTGTAGTGCGCGCCATCATCGAGATCGCGCGGGCGCTTGGGATGACAACTGTCGCCGAGGGCATCGAGACACCGACCCAGCTGGAGCGCCTGCGCGACCTGGGCTGTCCGCTCGCCCAGGGTTTCCTCTTCGCGCGACCGCTGGAGGCCGCGGCCATGGCGGAATTGGTCGCTCGGCCGGTCGGGCCGATCTGGTCTGTCACATCGGGCACCCGGCGCGGGAGCCAGAGTCGGCGCCGGGCTAAGGACGTGGTCGTCCGTCCGGCCGAGCCTCACGGCTCGACGAGCGCTAACGGGCGAAGTCTGAAGCGCCCGCCAAAGCTCCAACGGCACGCACGCGGCGGACAGCCATAGCGAGAGTCAGGCCGCCGGACCCGACCAGCGGGACACTTACGATGGTTTCATCGTGAAGGCACGGTGGCCATCTCCGCCCCATCGGATGACCGCGGTTGAGCTAGCGCCAATCGGCGATCGCCCGGAGGCGCGGCGGGAGGCCAATGTCGTCGTCGATGAAGCGGAACCCGTGATCCGACTCAACATGGAGGCCAACACGCGCGGATGGCGA
>JADGPO010000083.1 GCA_017882405.1 Solirubrobacteraceae bacterium
ATGTGGGCGAACACGCCCCGCTTGGATGCCTCCCTGACGAACCCTGGATCGGGCTCGTGCAGCAGCACGATCACCGGGCAGGTCGCCTCGCGGACGATCTTGTCGATCAGTTCGAGCGCGTGCTCTGAGCTCTCGCCGAGTCCGACGAGCGCGACGTCGGGTCGCTCCCGGGCGGTCACCGAACCGACGTCGTGCACTTCGATCTCCCTGGCGATCACCTCGTGGCCGAGCGCGATGACGATCGGGGCAACGAGCGCAAGGCGGTCCTTGCGCTCGTTGGCGATCAGCACGCGCAGGTGGTCGGTTCCGTTGGTGAGGGGCGCCACAGGCAGATTCTAAATTCTCTGCCGCCCGGCGCAACCGTCACGAGCGGGCGCGTCAGCGGAGTACCATCAAATGTTCGGCTCGTCCCAACCTTCGGCGGGCCTGCCGTCTCCGGCTCCAGACATCAGGCCGGCGTGTCCGAGACCTCCACGGTCATCGCGATAACATCACGTCAGGAGCCGTAACATCATGGCAGCTGTATATGTGATCGTCGTCCTCGTGGTCGTGGCGCTCATCGGCCTCGCGATGTCCGTGCGCATCATCAAGCAGTACGAGCGCGTGGTGCTGTTCGAGCTCGGCAAGGTGAAGGGCAAGGCACGCGGACCGGGTCTGCTCTTGATCGTGCCGGTGGTCGATCGCGTTCATCGTGTCTCGCTGCGGATCGTCACGATGCCGATCCAGTCCCAGGGGATCATCACCAAGGACAACGTCAGCATCGACGTCTCCGCCGTCGCCTACTACCGGGTGGAGGATGCGATCCGCTCGGTGGTCGCGATCGAGAACGTGGGAGCGGCGATCAACCAGATCGCCCAGACCACGCTGCGGGCGGTGGTGGGGCGTCACACGCTGGATGAGACGTTGTCGGAGACCGACTCGATCAACCAGAACATCCGCGAGATCCTCGACGTGCAGACCGAAGAGTGGGGCATCAAGGTCACGGTCGTCGAGCTGCGCGACATTCAGTTGCCCGAGAGCATGCAGCGGGCGATGGCACGTCAGGCCGAGGCCGAGCGCGAGAAGCGGGCCAAGATCATCGCCGCCCAGGGCGAAGCGCTGGCCGCCGGCGAGCTGGCTCGCGCCTCTGACGTGATGATGGCCCACCCGCTGGCGCTGCAGCTGCGCAACCTTCAGACCCTGGTCGAGGTCGCGGTGGACAAGAACTCGACCGTCGTGTTCCCGGCCCCGCTGATGAGCACGATCGCCGAGCTCGGAGCGTTCCTGGATCGCGAGAGGCAAGCCGCCGCCGCGCTGCCGGTCGCTCCGGAGAAGCCAGCAGGCTCCAGCAACGGTGAGCTGGTCTCATCATGACCGTGCCTGCACGCCCTTGCTGACGCCTCGGAAGCTCTTGTCCGGCAAGTCGCCGCAGGCGCCTGATCCCCGCAAGCCAATGCCGCGGGATCAGCGCGGCTGGCGCGTGGCGCCCGCCCCGGATGGACGGGGGGCGCCCGATCCCCCTCAGGCCAAGCCGCCGCACCGTTCACGCGGCTTCATCTGGTTTGTGCTAGCGCTGCTGGCGTTCAATCTCGGATCGGTCCTGCTGTTCTCGCCCAGAGGCCAGGAACGGGTGAAGGTGCCGTTCAGCCCGTATTTCATCTCGGCGGTGCAGTCGGGCCGGGTGGCGGCGATCGCGTCCAAGGGCGACACCATCCAGGGCACGTTCAAGACGTCGGTCCGGTATCCGAGCACTGATGCCACAGCCAAGCCGACGACGCTGTTCGCGACCCAGGTCCCGACGTTCTGGAATCACGACCAGTTGACGGCCCTGCTCAGTTCCCAGCGCGTCCAGGTCAACGCTCAGTCGACCACGAAGACCACTCCGCTGATCCTCTCGATCCTGCTCGGGTTCGGGCCGACGCTGCTGATCGTCGGACTGTTCGTCGTGTTCGCCCGGCGGGCGGCCAAGAGCGGCGGCGGTATGGGCGCGCTGGGCAGCTTCGGCCGCTCCAAAGCGCGGCGTATCGACCCGGCGACGATCCGGGTCACGTTCGCCGACGTCGCGGGCATCGACGAGGCGAAGTCCGAGCTCACCGAGATCGTGGACTTTCTGCGCAACCCGGAGCGCTACGGCCGGCTGGGGGGGCGGATGCCCCACGGCGTCCTGCTCTCCGGCGCGCCGGGCACCGGCAAGACGCTGTTGGCACGCGCCGTCGCCGGCGAGGCACACGCGGCGTTCTTCTCGATCTCGGCCTCGGAGTTCATCGAGGCGATCGTCGGGGTGGGCGCATCGCGCGTGCGAGACCTGTTCGCCAAGGCCAAGGAGGCAGCTCCGGCGATCATCTTCATCGACGAGCTCGACGCCGTCGGACGCTCCCGCCAGGGTTCGGTCTCGATCGCCGGCTCCAACGACGAACGTGAGCAGACGCTCAACCAGATCCTCACCGAGATGGACGGGTTCGAGTCCGTGGAGGCGGTCGCGGTGCTCGCCGCCACCAACCGGGCCGAGATCCTCGATCCGGCGCTGCTGCGTCCCGGGCGCTTCGATCGCCGGGTGGCTGTCCAGCCACCGGACCGCGTCGGCCGACGCCAGATCCTCGAGGTTCATACGCGGTCGATCCCGCTGGCCGACAGCGTCGACCTCGAGGCGCTCGCATCGACGACCCCCGGCATGGTCGGTGCCGACCTGGCCAATCTCGCCAACGAGGCCGCTTTGCTGGCCGCTCGGCGCAACCATCACGCCGTCCAGACCGGCGATTTCACCGACTCCCTGGAGAAGATCCTGCTGGGCGCGCCGCGGGGAATAGTGCTGTCTCCCGCCGACCGAGAGCGGACCGCCTACCACGAGGCCGGGCACGCCCTGGTCGGGATGCTCACCCCCGGCGCTGATCCCGTGCGCAAGGTCTCGATCATTCCGCGAGGTGCCGCTCTGGGCGTCACGCTCTCCACGCCCGACGATGACCAGGTCTCCTACACGCGCGAAGATCTGCTGGGCAAGATCAAGGTCGCGCTCGGGGGTCGAGTGGCGGAGGAGACGGTCTTCGGCACGATCACCACCGGCGCCGAGTCCGACATCGACCAGGTCACGAACATCGCCCGCCAGATGATCGGCCGGTGGGGGATGAGCGAGGCGATCGGGTTCGTCAGGGTCCTACCCGCCGACGGACGGACGCCCTTCCCCGGCAGCTCCGGCGAGAGCTCGGAGTCCACCCAGCGCGTGCTCGACGAACAGGTACGCCAGCTGATCGACACCGCTCACCGGGAAGTGACGAGCATTCTGACCGAGCACCGCGACCGTCTCGAGACCCTTTCGCGCGCGCTGCTCGAGCACGAGACGCTCGACGAACTGGATGCCTACGCGGCCGCGCAGATGCCACCGCGCGTCACGGACGTCGCGCCGGCGGCGGCAGCTAACCGCGCGACGGCCGTCGGTCCGCCCGAGGACGCCCCCTCGGTCCGAACTGACGCGACGGCGCCGGACGGTTAGGGGTCCCCCGTCAGCTCAGGCGGCCGAGCTCATCGATCGGGTCTGGGGGAGGCGTGGGCATAGCCAGGGGGATGCGCAGCTTCGTGTCCGTGCTGGCGGCGTCCGCGGTCGCGGCCATGTCGCCGGCTGACGGCGCGCCTGCCACGGCTCCCACTTGGTCGATCCAGCGGATCCGCATGCCGGCGGGGACGACGTCCGCCGTGCTCACCGCCGTGTCGTGTCCGTCGCGGGTAGCCTGCACCGCCGTCGGCTATGCCACGGCTCGAAGTGGCGCGGGCGTGGCCCTCGCCGAGCATTGGAACGGCGCCCGCTGGTCGATCGAGCGCACGGCCGTCCTGCCCGGCGCCCGCGGCAGTCTGCTGTTCGGGGTCGCGTGTCCCTCGGCGACGGTCTGTACGGCGGTCGGGAGCGTCATCAGCCCGTCGGGGAGGAGCCGACCGCTTACGGAGCGCTGGAACGGCTCCCGCTGGACCGGGCGACCGATCCCGGCGCCCGCCGGCCGGGTCAGCTACCTGGGCGGCGTGTCGTGCTCCTCGCCGGCGGACTGCACCGCCGTCGGTTATGCCGGCGATCGCCTCGGAACGGCCGGAGTCGCCCTCACGGAGCGATGGAGCGCGAGCCGGTCAACGATCGAGCGGACCATACGACCGACCACAGCCCGGGCCAGCTTCCTCTCCGGGGTCTCGTGCACCGGACCGCGGGCGTGCACCGCCGTCGGCTACTCCAACGAGGCCGACGGATCCCAGGTGCTGCTGGCCGAGCGCTGGAACGGCACCCGCTGGACGGTCCAGCCGATTCCGCGTCTGCCGGGGGAGCCGAGCGTCCAGCTTGCCGGGGTCGCCTGCGCGAGTGAGACCTCCTGCATGGCCGCCGGGTTCTTCACCACCGTCACCGGAATCGACGTCATGCTGGCCGACCGCTGGCACGGCGCGCGGTGGGCGCGGCAGATGACGCGGTATCCCGACGGCGCGCGGTACGTGCGGTTCGCCGGCGTGTCGTGCGCGTCGCCGAGATCGTGCACCGCCGCCGGCCTGTTCAACGATGTGCAGGGCCGCGACGCGATCCTGGCCGAGCGCTGGAACGGCGTTCGCTGGACGATCAGCCGGCTGCCCACGATCGCGGGCGCCTCCCGAAGCTCGCTCGGCGCGGTCTCGTGTCGGTCGGCGACGACGTGCACCGCCGTGGGTAGCTTCACAGACCGCGCGGGAGCGGAGGTCCCGCTGGCGGTGCACTACTAGTTTCGGACTAGTGCCGTGGGGCGCCCGGCGCGCGAGCTCCCGGACGCTCAGCTCTGCTCCTCGCGCCAGGCGACCGTCCCGGCGACCAGCCGCGCCATCGCCGGCGGGCCGGTGAGCCGGGCGGGCGAGGGATCGGCGGCCGCCCGGGAACCGATCCGCTCCAGGTCGGCCGGCGCCTGGTTGCCGGCGACGACGGTGTTGCCGGCGCGCCCGCCGAGCGCCCACACCTGCTGATAGGCCTCCGTGAGCGCGGCCGCGACGGCGCGCACGTCGCGCCGTGAGCGGTCGTCGACGACATTGATGAGCGCGAGCGGCGCCACGCGAGCAGCGTCGGTCAGGGCTTCCACAGTGACCAGGTTGCGGGGGACCAGCGCCCCCACGAACGCGTCGATAACGATCGCGTCCCAGCTTTCGGAGGCTTGGCGCGCGAGGAACTCGCGACCCTCCGCCTGCCGGACGCGGAGCCCCGGCGCTCGGCGCAGGCCCAGGTGCTCGCGGGCGAGGGCCAGCACGTCGCCATCCACCTCGCAGACCTCCTGGCGCCCGCGCGGGTCCTCCGCGGCCAGCGCTCGCGGCAGCGCGCACGCGCCGCCCCCGATGTGCAGCACCTTGCGCGCGTGAGCGCGGCGCAGCACGATGCGCATCCACCGCAGGTAGTCGAACTCCAGGTGAGACGGGTCGGCGAGATCGATGTAGGAGGCATCCATGCCGGCCTGGCGCAGCAACCGGCCGGAGGGCCGGTGACGGTCGCGTTCCACCACCACGTTCCCGCGCTCGGCGATGACCGTCTCCACCGCCCGGGCGCGTGACATGCTTCGCAGCCTGTCACGTATGGGGGTCTGACTAACCGAGCGTCAGCTGGGACTCGAGGGTCGGGCATCGGCAGACCCTGCCGCCGACACGTGGAATACTTCCGATCATGCCCAGCGACGAGCAGATCCGCGAGGTGATCGAGCGGCTGGAGGGCGAGCGCGAGGAGCTCCGGCGCCGCGAGGGCGCGTCGGATCCCAACTTCGAGCAGGACGCGGCGCGGCTGGAGGAGATCCGACTGGAGCTCGACCAGCTGTGGGACCTCCTGCGCCAGCGCCAGGCGCTGCGCGATGCCGGTGACGATCCCGACAAGGCCCACGAGAGGTCGAGCGGGACCGTCGAGAACTACTGGCAGTAGGCAAACCCGGCGATCAGCCGGTCTCGAGCGTCTGATCCATGATCGAGCGCAGGCAGCGGTTCACCACCTCGGGGCGGTGGCCGAAGGCGGACCCGTGGCCCAGTCCCTGGAGCAGGTGGAAGTGTCCGTGGCGGGCCAGCTCGGCGACCTCGCGTACGCGTGCCGGCGGCGTCTGCACGTCCTCGGAGAACGCCACGGCGTGAACCGGCGACTCGATGCGGGGCAGCAGCGGGCCCGAGTCGAAGTCCAGGCAGGCCTGCCACTGGGCTGCCAGCATCGCGCCATCGCGTTGCGCGAAGCCGGCGGCCACGATCGGCTTGATCCGCTCCCAGGTCTCGTCGTCGCCCAGCGCGTCCGCCGGGAAGTACTGCATCGCGTAGTGGGCGGTGGCGAAGGCCGGCGGCAGGGAGCCGCCATCACGACGGAAGGCGATCTCGGCTTCCTCCCACTCGCGGATGAAGCCCGTCTTGCGCACGCAGGTGCCCATCACGGCCGCGCCGCGGACGAGCTCGGGCCGGTCGTGGGCAAGCTGGACGGCGATCAGCGAGCCCATCGAGAGCCCGATCAGGAACACCGGCGGGCGGCAGGCCGCCTCGATCAGCTCGGCCAGATCGGCGGCATGCACGGGGATCGCCCACGGCGGCTGGCGGTTTGAGCGGGTCGCGCCGACTCCGCGCGCATCGTAGGTGGTGCTGCGGTACGCGTCGTCGAACGCCGGCGTCTGGTGAAGGCGCCAGTTGTCGCCCGGATTGTCACCCGCGGCCAGCCACACGACATCGGGTCCGGCGCCGCTCTGGCGGTAGGCGAGCGTGACGTCGCTCAGCGCCAGCTCCGGGCTCATCCCTGCTGGCTGATCCAGGACAGGATTGCCCGGCTGGGGGTGATCACCGTGCCGTCGGCCAGCTTGAGCGCCGGCAGCTTCTCGTCGTCGGTGGCGGCGCGCAGCTCGTCGCGCGAGCCCTTGCGCAGGAACGGGATCGGGCTGCCGTGGGCGGCCACCACCTTGTCGTAGTCGATGCCCGCGGCGCGCAGCGCCTCCTGGACTCGCCGGCAGGGATGGATCCGGGGACCGCCGTCGTCGCCGTGGCAGACGAACAGCGTCGGCTTCTCAGTGGAGGGCTCCATCAGGTCACCCTACAACCGAGGCGAGCCGGTCGAGCACCATCGACGGCCCGTGTCGATGCTGTCGGCCACCTGGGGCATCGCGCTGCGCAGCCCCTCGAGGCGCTCGTGGACGAGCCAGACCGCCATCCACCGGCTCACCAGGTCGGGGTCCAGCCAGGCGCGGTACACGCCAGTGCGTCTGGTAGAAGCTCAGCCAGGCGGAGGCGGAGGCCAGCGGCCGGGGCCGGAGCCGGCAGACATGTCTGCGCCCGGCCACCGTGCGACTGATCAGGCCCGCGCGCTCCAGGACCTGCACGTGCTTGGAGGCCGCCGCCAGCGACACGCTCAGCGGCTCCGCCAGCTCGCGGGCCCTTAGCTGAGGTGGTGGACCTCCTGGAGTCCGTACACCGGCGTGTCGATTCCGACCGCCCGCGCCTTGAGCTGCAGCGCCAGATACAGCGAGTAGTGGCGCGACTGCGCCAGGTTGCCCCCCTGAAACCACAGCGCCGGCTGCTGGGTGGGCTTCCACATGTTGCGCTGCTCGCCCTCCCAGGGGCCGGGGTCCTTGGCGGTGTCAGAGCCCAGGCCCCACACCTTGCCGACGCGGTCGGCGACCTCCTGGGAGATCAGCTCCGCCGCCCAGCCGTTCATCGAGCCGTAGCCGGTGGCATAGACGACCAGGTCGGCGGGCAGCTCGGTGCCGTCGGCCAGCACCACCGCGTGCTCGGTCAGGTGGTCGACCTGCCCGCGGGCCAGCTTGACCCGTCCGTCGGCGACCAGGTCGGCGGCGCCCACGTCGATGTAGTAGCCCGAGCCCCGGCGCAGGTACTTCATGAACAGGCCGGAGTTGTCCTCTCCCCAGTCGTGGTCGAAGCCGGCTCGCTCCAGGCGCTCGTAGAAGTCCCGGTCGCGCTCGCGCATCTGGTCATACAGCGGGATCTGGAACTCGTGCATGATCCGATAGGGCAGCGAGGCGAAGATCAGGTCCGCCTTCTCGGTGGTGACCCCGTTGGCGACCGCCTCCTCGGAGTACAGCGCGCTCAGCCCGATGTCCATCAGCGTGTCCGAGCGGACGATGTGGGTTGAGGAGCGCTGCACCATCGTGACGTCGGCGCCCACCTCATAGAGCGCGCCGCAGATGTCAAACGCCGAGTTGTTGGAGCCCACGACCACCACCCGCTTGCCGGCATAGGCGTCGGGGCCGGGGTGCTCGGAGGAGTGCTGCTGCTCGCCGGCGAAGTGGTCCTGGCCGGGGAAGCTCGGCCGGTTGGGCTTGCCGGCCATGCCGGTGGCCAGCACCAGCTGCCGGGGCCGCAGGGTGATCGACTCGCCCTTGCGCACGAGGACCACCTCCCACGCCCCGGCGTGCTCGTCATAGGCGGCTGACATGGCGGTCGTGGAGCCCCAGTAGTTGAGCTCCATCACCCGCGCGTACATCTCCAGCCAGTCGGCGACCTTGTCCTTGGGCGAGAACACCGGCCAGTTGTCGGGGAACTTGATGTAGGGGAGGTGGTCGTACCAGACCGGGTCGTGCAGGCACAGCGACTTGTAGCGGCTGCGCCACTGATCGCCCGGGCTGGGGTGGCGGTCCGCGACGATCGTCGGTACGTCGAGCTGGCGCAGGCGCGCAGCGAGCGCGATCCCGCCCTGTCCGCCCCCGATGATCAGCACCTCGGGCTGGGCCTCGTAGCCCAGCTCGGCGGCCTCCCGCCGGCGGCGCTCCAGCCACGATTGGCGGTCGGCGTCGATCCCGTGCTCGGCGCCCATCGGCCGCGACGGCCCGCGCGGCTCCTCGTATCCCTTGAGCTCGCGCAGCGTGGTCAGCAGCGTCCACGCCCGGCCGTCGCGCAGCCGCAGATGACCGAGACCGCGGCCGACCGCGGTCTCGAACTCCAGCCAGGCCTCGATCACGCCCTTGGCCTCGGCGGGTGGTTCGGACACGTGGAAGTCATGCGGCTGGGCGCTGTCGAGGGTCTGGTCGAGCATGTCGCGCACGCCTTCAGGTCCCTCGACGGTCTTGATGTTCCAGGTGAGCGAGACCAGGTCACGCCAGAAGCTCGCAGTCGCGAACAGGTCGGCCGCGGCGGCCGCGTCGGAGTCCCGCAGGGCGGCGTTGAAGTCATCCAGCCAGGCGTCGACCGCCTGTGCGGCCGTGCGCTGCTCAGGGGCAGTCGTGGTGTCGGTCATCTCTCTCCTCTGACGACTGATGGACCGTTCCCAGTTTCCTCCATGGGCGCGCGAACGCCAACCCCGGCGCCCGGAGCCGTACTTCATGCAGCGCGACGACCACCCATGCTGGGGGGCGAAGCTGACCGAAGCCCACGAGTGGTTCTCGGAGGAGATATAGACGGCCGCGCACTGCCGCGGGACCTTCTTCCCCAGCGCCGTGCTGACGAGCGGCGTCTTCGGTGGACCGCTGGCGGCCAACCTCGCCAGCGTGTGCAAGGATCGCGGCGTGCGACTTCAGGGCTCCTCCGCGCTCGTCACCGGCGGCGCGTCCGGTCTCGGCGCGGCGACGGCGCAGGCTCTGCGCGAAGGCGGCGCCCAGGTGGTGATTGCCGACCTCCCGTCGTCGCAGGATCGCGTCGACTCCGGCAGTTTCGCGTTCGCGCCGACCGACGTGCGCGACTCCGAGCAGGTGGCGGCCGCGGTGGCCATGGCCGGCGATCGCGCGCCGCTGCGGGTGCTCGTGAACTGCGCCGGCATCGGGCCACCCGGGAGGGTGCTGCGCAACGGCCAGCCGATGGCTCTCGAGCAGTTCGCCGGCGTGATCGAGGTCAACCTGATCGGCACGTTCAACACGATTCGCCTGGCGGCCGCGGAGATGGCCACCAACGACCCAGTCGACGAAGGTCGCGGCGTGATCGTCAACACCGCCTCGATCGCCGCCTACGAGGGCCAGATCGGCCAGGCCGCCTACGCGGCCTCCAAGGGCGGGATCGTCGGCATGACCCTGTCGATCGCACGGGACTTCGCCAGTCTCGGGATCCGCGTGGTCACGATCGCCCCCGGGCTGTTCGACACGCCGCTGATGGGCAATCTGCCGCCGGAGGCGCGCGAGTCACTGGGCGCGTCGGTACCGCATCCGGCGCGGCTCGGCGATCCGACCGAGTACGCGGCTCTGGCGTTGCACATCGTCTCCAACCAGATGCTCAACGGCGAGGTGATCCGCCTCGACGGGGCACTGCGCATGGCGCCGCGCTGACGCTCACGACGCCCGTGGGCAAGACGACGATCGGCAAGGTCGCCACCGCCGCGGCGGCGAATCCGGCGACGGATCGCGCACCTGCAGGCGATCTCCGGGCGCGATGCGGCCCTGCTGGCGGCTCAAGGCGGCGCTTCAGAAGGCGGGCTGTTCGCGGTAGTCGCCCCACACTTCCTGCAGGGCTTGGACGATCTCGCCCTCGGAGGTGTGGGCGCGGGCGGCGTCGACCAGTAGCGGCATCAGGTTGCGCTGGGCGCCGGCCGCCCGTTTGATCTCGTCCAGGCAGCGTGTCACCGCGGCGCCGTCGCGGTCGCCGCGAACCGCTTGGACGCGATCGATCTGCTTGCGTTCCAGGGTGGGGTCGATGCGCAGGATCTCGGTTGCCTGCTCGTCGCCCTCGGTGTAGCGGTTCAGCCCGACGACGGTGCGCCGGCCGGCGTCGATGTCGGTCTGGAGCTCGAACGCGGCGTCGGCGATCTCGCGCTGGGGGTAGCCGCGCTTGACGGCCTCCACCATCCCGCCGAGCTCGTCGATCTTGGCGAAGTACTCATAAGCCTGCTCCTCCATCCGATCAGTCAGAGCCTCGACGAAGTAGGCGCCGCCGAGGGGATCGATCGTGTTGGCCACGCCGGTCTCCTCGGCGATGATCTGCTGGGTGCGCAGCGCGATCCTCACCGCCTGCTCGGTCGGCAGCGCGAGCGCCTCGTCATAGGAGTTGGTGTGCAGCGACTGGGTGCCGCCGAGCACTCCGGCCAGCGCCTCGATCGCCGTTCTGACGATGTTGTTGAGCGGCGGCTGGGCAATGAGTGATACCCCCGCGGTCTGGGTGTGAAAGCGCATCCGCCAGGACTCGGGCTTTCGCGCTGCGAACGTGTGGCGCAGCTCGCGGGCCCAGATCCTCCGGGCGGCGCGGTACTTGGCGATCTCCTCGAAGAAGTCGATCTGGGCGTTGAAGAAGAACGACAGGCGCGGGG
>JADGPO010000084.1 GCA_017882405.1 Solirubrobacteraceae bacterium
GCGTGCGTCTGGGTGGTTGAGATCAGCAAGGAGCCCACCATCCGGTGATGGTGATGGCGTCTGGCCCGCGTAGCCGCGGACATCACCTTGGTGGACAGCTTGACCGTGAACCGATGCGTCTTGGAGGACCTGAACCGGAACCGGCTGCTCAGCTTGTGGCCGGAGACCTTGAGCGTGAACGAGCCCGCGCACAGCTTGTTCTTCGCGGTCTTGCCCTTGGTCGCCCGGCACTGCAGCGAGACGCTCACCTTGCCGTGCTTGATCGACACGGTCCGCGGCTTGACCTGCACCGCGACGTAGGCGATCGGCTTGGTGACCTTCGTGGTCTTGTGCGGCGTCGTGGATCCGCCAGGCGGGATGATGGGCGTGGGTGCCTTGTTGGTCACCTTCGCGCCCGTTCCCGCTCCCGGGGCCGGGCCGGTCGGCACGGTGACCACGACGGGCGTGGTGGGCAGCGCCGGCCAGGCCGCGAGCGCCGTATGGGTGCTCGTCCCCGACGGAGCGTTCGTCCAGCCCGACACCGTGCCTGCGTAGGGGGTGCCCACGTCGGCCATTCCGGTGAGCGGCATCTGGATCGCCGCGCCGCTGTTCTTGATGGTCACGACGTTGCCTTCGATGGAGCCCGTGACCTGGCTGCCGGCCGCGGTTCCCCAAGCCGCCTGCTCGCTGAGCAGGGTTCCGATTGCCTGCATGGTCAACTGCTCGATCGGCGAGTTGCTGGCGAAGTAGCCGTTGTACTGGGCCAGCAGCGGGTCCATGACCTCGTAGTACAGGCTGTCGCCCTGGGCGGTGGGTCCACCCGTGGTCTGGGACATCATGTTCGTCTGGTGGAAGTAGTGCGGCCGCGGGTCGTTGCCCATCATGTGGGAGAACATCCCGGGGTTGCCGAAGTCAATGCTGTTGACGATGTCGGTGATCGTGAACACCGTCCCTGCGCCGTTGCACGTGGTGATGCCCGTGATCGGCTTGCAGGTCGGCGAGTCGTAGAGCGTTTCGTACTCGTTGACCTCCTGGGCGTTGGTGGCGACGTTGTAGTAGATGTTCGTCGGGTATCGCGGGATCGCCGTCGCTCCAGCGTCCGGGAAGGTCGCACCGGTGGCGTACTGCGTCGCCGGCGGGGAGCCGGTGGCGAACGTCGCCGCCGCCGGATTCGGATACGGCTTGGAGGCATCCGAGCCGAACTGCGTGATGTGGGTTGCGGTGAAGGCGGCGGCCAGCGCCGTGTTCTGCTGGTACGGCGACTCGCTCGCGTTGTTGGTCGTCGGCAAGGTGGCGGCCGCCCCGGCCGCGCCGGTGTCGGGATAGGTCAGTGAGGTCGACCCGGTGTCGCCGAAGTCAGTGCTCTTCGCCGGAATCGTGGCGATCAGAGACCAGGCGTTCGAGCCCGCAACCTCTCGGTACAGCTTGTACTGAGCCGCGTGACACGCCGCATCCCATTCGACCGTCACCGAGCCGTTCGCGACCACGGGAGCCGAGGTCGTGGCCTGCGATGCGGTGGACTCGCCGCCAGTAGTTGAGAACTGGTCAGTGATCGCGTAGGTGTACGAGCCGGCGGTGAAGGTGCCGCCGGTCGCGTTCGGCGTCACCGCATTGAACTCCGGCGGATCGACCGTGCCCGGGTTGCCTGGAACCAGGTTGGCAAGGCCCGCGTGCTCGCCGGTCACCAGCTCGCCAGGATTCTCAACGCCAAACGACTTGGTGGGATCCGTGTTCGCGGCCAGCCCGAGGGTGCCGGTCGCCCAGGTGGTGTTCTGGCTGATCTCGCTCTGGATGAAGGCCTGATTCGCGCAGCCCTGGTCGAGGTTCGGGTGATCCCACGTATGGTTGACCCACCCGAAGGCGTTCTTGTTGGCCTGGAAGGCCGTCAGAAGCGGATCGCTGGCTAGTGCGTGGTCGGTGACGTACTGCTGGCTGCCTCCGCCGTTATAGAGCATGTCGATGCGGAAGTTGTTGGCCTTCGACCAGTCGGCAGCCTTGGTCACGTCGGCTGACGTCTCGCGCAGCGCGTCCGCCGGGTTGTAGTCCGTCGCGCCACCGCCCACGATGCCGCCGGCGCCGGGGGTGTAGCTGTCGTCCGGCAGGAAGTTGTCGTCGATGTGGGTCTCCATGTAGTTGCGCTGGTCACCGAAGTAGGTGTTGCGCCCCAGCCAATCAAGCTCGCCATGGCGCAGCAGCTCACTCTGGAGCATGTACTGGTTCTCGTTGAAGGTCTGGTACATCGTCTGACGACCGTCGGCCGCCGTGTAGATGCCCAGGAGCGAGCTGCCGTCGTTGCCTGAGATCAGCGTCTGGTCGTTGGCGCCGGCGGTTCCCTTGTAGCCGAACGTGCCCGAATCGAAATCGATCTTCTTCAGGTACGGGAAAACGGCGGAGCCCGCGCTTGTCAGCGTCGGTGCCTCAGCGTTGCCGGAGAAGGTGCCGACCGGGTTGGCCGGGGTCAGCCCGTAGTCGATGCTCGGCACGGCATAGGCTGTCAGCTGGCGAACGCTGAACTGGTGCTCGAAGGTCTGCAGCGTCGTCCACTGGGCGGGGGTCAGACCCTCGGCCCCGGACGTCGCGACGACGACGCCCTCGTAATTGGCCACCTGCGTGCCGTCGGCGGCCGTGCTCGAGAGCGCCGGCATCGCCGAGCCACCGGTGGTGACCCAGGAGTCGTAGGGGACGCCTTCGCGCTTGAGGGTGTTGACCCAGTCGGTATAGGCGATGCCACCGGCCGTTGTGGCGTCGGTGGTGTCGGTGATGAGCAGAACCTTCATGCCGATCTGCTGGGCGGGAGTCGCCGCCGCAGCGACGCTGGCTCCCGAGCCGCCCGCGAAGGACGGAATGCCGACGATGGCCAGCAGCCCGGCCGCGAACATCGACCCAGCGATCAACAAACCAATGATGCGTCTCATGTATTGCGTCCCCTGAATCGATAAGTGCCAGCCGGCGCTCTGCGGCGTCCTGCCGCGGCGTCTGGCCCCCAATGAGCAATCAGTGTGGACGAGCACCCGTGGCCCGCCAATGGGTTGTGTCGCCCCTCATGCGTTCACGCCGTGAACGGGGGACGCACCTGCATGGGGGGCCCGATCTGCACGGGGATGACCTGCAGCGGGCCGGTCTGCATGGGGAACGCAGCTGTACGGGCAGAGGACTGCAAGACCGAGCTCGCGGCCGCCAGCAGCAGGTGCTCTGGAAACCGGGTGCCTCCGAAAAACGGCGCTACGGCTACAGATTGCTAGACTCGGCGAGGATTGATCAGGGATGATTAGGGATAAGCAAGTTCAAGGGGGCGGCATTGAACGAAATGACGAGCAGCGGGCAGGCCGACGGACCGGTGGAGCTCACCGTCCTTCTCGGTGATGACCATGTGGCGACGCGAGTGGGGATCAAGTACGCGCTCGAGCCTCATGGCTTTCGGGTGGTGGCGGAGGTCAGCAGCGCGGCGGAGGCCCTCCAGGCCGCCTTGCGCACGCACCCGGACGTTTGCCTGCTGACGACGAGTCTGCCGGGGAACGGGACAGAGGCGGCGCGGCTGATCAAGCAGACGCTCGCGGAGACCAAGATCGTGATGCTGACCGCGAGCGGACGCAACGACGAGCTGTTCGGTGTCCTGCGCGCGGGCGCCGACGGCTATCTGCTGATGACCACCTCGCCCGAGCGCCTGCCGCACGCGATCCGTGGCGTGGCCAACGGCGAAGCGGCGCTGCCGCGAGAGTTCACCGCGCAACTTATCCGGGAGTTCCGTGCGCATGGGCACCGCCGTCGGCTCGCCATATCGATCGACAACAAGGCGGTCGAGCTGACGACGAGAGAGTTCGAGGTGCTGGAGCGCCTGCGTAAGCGCGAGCGCACCGCCGAGATCGCGGCTCAGCTCGGGATCTCCGAGGTGACGGTCCGCCGCCACAGCTCCTCGATCCTGCAGAAGCTGGGCGCTCCCAGTCGGCAAGCCGTGCTCGACATGCTCGACCGGGCCGAGCAGCAGCCTCAGGTGAGCTCCGGGGAGTAGGGGCGCCGCTCCAGACTCGTCTCGCCCGGCTTCACGCGCACCCAATCGCAATCGCCCTCGCCCACCGCCAAGGCTCCCGTGAGCGCCAAGGCTCCCGTGAGCGGAACCTCGAGCGCTGACGGAGAGTCGTTGATCAGCGTCACGCGGTCGCCCTCGAGGTAGGCGCGGACCGAACCGAAGGCGAGCACGATCTGCCAGGCATGCAGGCGAAGCAGCAGCCGTCCGATCTCGGCCAGGGTTGGTTGCTGGACCTGCACATCATCGGCGAGGTGGCTACGACAACGATCGAGCACCGCGTCCAGGAGCGTGTACACCAGCCCGGATGCGTCTTCGTCATCGCCGGCGATCAGGTTGCTCTGATGAAAGTAGTGGGGGCGGGGGTCGTTGCTGACGACCGCTGTGAACACCCGGCGTGCCTCGTTCTGCACCACCTGATCGAACGTCATCACCCCCTGCTGGCCGGCCGAACGCAGTCGGTCGAGCACCTGGGACGGGGTGGCGGCGTCATGGGGAAGGGCGGTCGGATGGCGGGGGACCGCCAGAGCCGTGCCGATCGCGAACGGCGTTCCCGGGGGCGAGAGGGCCGACCCCGTGTGCGCAGGATAGGGCCGTGAGGCGTCGCAGCCGACGTAGTGGATCCCCTGCGCGCGCAACGCCCCGTGCAGGTGGGCGTTTTCGGCGCGAGGCGGATCCTCGGCAAGGTTGGCCAGACCGGTATGCGCGCCCGTGACGAGCGCCTGTCGCTCGAAATCGATGCCGACCTGCGCGGCCCACCTGAAGTTCTCCTCAATCTCAGCCTCGATCTCAGCCTGAGACAAGTCATCCAGGTTTCGATGCTCGAAAGTGTGGTTGATCCAGCCGAAGGCATCCCGATGCTCGAGCAGCGCGCGCAGCAGGGAATCGTCTCCGTCCTCGGCGCCCGGCGCGTCGCGGCTGCCGGCACCGTTACACGCAAGGTCGAGCCGCAGGCCGCGGCTGCGCACCCACCGGGCGGCTCGCTCGGCGTCGGCGGCCGTCATCCTCATCCGCGCCTGGGGCCGCTGGTCGGAGCGGTGTCCGTTCACGCTCCAGGAGTGGTTCGCCAAGAGGACGTCGTCGACCTGGACCGACAGGTAGTTGCCCTCGTACCCCAGGTGGGTCCCGGCGGTCAGCCAGTTCAGCTGCCCGCGTCGAAGGATCTGCCCCTGAGCCTGGTTGCCGTTGGCATCGAACAGCTGCACCATCTCCTCGCGCCCGTCGGCATGCCGGTGGATGCCCACCAGCGCCGCACCGTCGGGCGCGGCGACCAGCGTCTCAAAGCTCTTGGGCGACTCGGGATGGGCGAGGTAGACCCAACTGCCAGGATCGACGGGCAGCTGCCGCTTCAGGTAGGGGAAGACCTCGTGGCCCGCATCCGTCAGCACCGCCTCCACGTCGTCGAGCTCGCCTGACCAGTGCGCGCTCGTCAACCCGTACTCCGGACCGGGGTAGGCATAGGCCGTCAGCCGCCGCAGGCCGAGATCGCACTCCAGGCGCTCGAGCGCTTCTCTCGCTCCGGGCTCCAGTGCCATCTCGATCAGCCCGGCATCGGACAGGATCATCCCCTGGTAGAGCGCTCCGCCCGTTTCATCCACGAACTCGGTGGGCGTCGTGAGGTCCTTGAGGGCGACCGCGTCGAAGGCCACTCCCGCGCGCGTCAACCACGCCGACCAAGCCGTGAACGCAGGCTCCGTCCCGGTCAGCCCGAGCAGCAGGAGCTGCATCCGGATCCGGGTTGTGGAGCGTTTGCGGCGATTTATCCTCATGTCGGCTCCTGATGCTGGCAGATCCGCCCGCCCCGCGACGGCGCTTGTGGCTCCCGGAGGCGTTCAAGTCCGTGAACGCAAGACCGGGCGTTCGGGCCATTGGGATTCGCCGCCTCTGCCCCCACACTGTCATCCACGAGGCGCGCCGTCGGGGTCGAGACCGGCGCGATCGCATCACGGGCCCGTCCCGTCAAACCATGAATACGAAGCTACGCTCAACTGCGAACCACTCGCACGCTGCGCCCGGCGCCCGCCGCCGCCGCGTGCTGATCATCACCGAGGGTACCTATCCGTACGCCACCGGGGGCGTCAGCTCATGGTGCGACATCCTGCTGTCGGGCCTGGAGGAGATCGACTGGAGCGTTCTGCCTGTGATCGCCGGCGGCAAGCGCGTGCGGCCGCGGATGAAGCTGCCGGCCAACGCGAGGCTGCTGGCGCCGATCGAGCTGTGGTCGCAGGAGCGCGCTCCGCGGAGTCTCAGTCGGACGAACGCCGAGGACAGCGGCTCGCTGCCGACTCAGCTGCTTCGCGGCTTGATGCCGTGGCAGGGCGATCTGCATCAGCTGCGCCTGGCCCTCGTGCGCTGTCGGCTGCGGCCCCACTCGGTTCGCCGGGAGTTCCGCGCCCACGAGAGCTGGACGCGATTTCTCGCCGAGCTGGTGCAACTGCTCACCGAGAGTGATCGTGACTCCGCCCCCGCGCCGATCTACGACGCCATCGAGGCGGCTCGCCTCTACCAGGCCCTGTACTGGGTTGCCCGCACCGCAGCCGTTCCCACGCCGCCCTGTGAACTGCTGCACGTGACCGCCGCCGGCTGGGCGGCGATCCCGGCGATCGTCCACAAGGCGCTGCACGGGACGCCGTTGCTGCTCAGCGAGCACGGCGTCTACGTCCGCGAGGCGTACCTGGCATCGGTCTCGGACACGGCCGGTCGCCCCGGCCAAGGCTCCACTTCCCCCCGAATGGCCCTCGGTCTGACGCGCGCGGCGTACGCCGCCGCAGACGTGATCGCGCCGGTCACCGAGGCCAATGGCGAGTGGGAGCGAGGGCTCGGAGTGGATCCGGCCAAGATCCGCGTGATCCCCAATGGGATCGAGCCGTCCCACGAGCCCACCCCGCTCCGCGGGACCAAGCGCGTCGTTGCCGTCGGCCGAGTCGATCCGCTCAAGGACGTCCAGACGATGATGCTCGTCGCCCAGGAGGTGACCCGACGGATGCCGGAAGCGCGCTTTGAGTACTGGGGCCCTATCACCCCCGGACAGGAGGAATACGGCGCGGCGTGCCACAGGATGCACGAGGACCTGCGCCTGGGCGAGCGCTTTCGCTTCATGGGCCGGACCGATGATCCGCACGGCGTCATTCGCGGCAGCGACCTCGTCTTGATGACGAGCATCTCGGAGGGTATGCCGATGGCGCTGCTGGAGGCGATGGCGCAAGCACGCCCCGTGGTCGCCACGACCGTCGGCGGAGTGCCCGGCGTGGTGAAGGGCTGCGGGCTGCTGGCGCCGCCGGGAGACGTGCACGAGCTCGCGTCGTCGGTGACGACGCTTCTGCGTAACCCGAGCCTGGGCCGGACTCTGGGCCAGCGCGGCTTCGAGCGTCTGCACCGGCGCTACACGCTCACCCGGTGCCTGGGGGCCTACGGCCAGCTGATCGACGAGATGACGGCGACGGGGGTGGCGGCGTGAGTCGGTCTCCCGGGAACGGGCCGAACGACTCCCGGCCTCCCCGCAGGACGAGGACGCGGGGTCCGTCGACCGAGCCCGGGCGCGGCCGCCAGCCAGATGCTGCGCCCCGGCATCTGGAGCAGGTGGACGCTCCGGTCGCGGCCGCCGATCGGTACTCCGAGGCGGTGCTGGAGGCACGCCTCGGCCGCGGGGCACGAGACGTCCTGGAGGCGACGGTCGTGCTCGAGGCGTGGACGGGCCGTCCGGCGCGGGCGGCCATGTCGGCGGCCCGTGACCTGGTGAGCCTCGACGGGCCGCCGTTGCGCGCCCTCAGCAGCTCCGATCCGTTCGCCGACAGCGAGCGCAGCAGCGTGATCGCCGAAGGCCTGACCCTCGTGCTGCTCATCATCTCCATCGCAGCGTGGGCCGGTCCGATCAGTCGGCATCTGGGACCGGACGTGCTCACGCATGCCATTCGCATTGCACTTCCGCTGGCGATCGCCTTCCAATGGGGGCTGCGCAGCCGGTATCTCGGCCGGCCGCATGGTCTCGCCTGCCTCGCGCGCGACGGCATGTGGATATGGGCGGTCCTGCTGGTCGTGATCGACGCGCCGCTGGCGCTCTTCGGGGCTTGGGGTCCGGTGGCCGCGATGCTCGTCCCGATCTTCGTCGGCGGAACGGTGCTGACCCGTCGAGGCTGGGGCCTGATCTACGCCGGCGTGCTGGTCGTCGGAACGGTGGCGATGGGACAAGGTCTCGGCCCCGACGTAACCCTCGCCCTGCTCACCGCGATCACGCTGCTCATGTGCGTGGTCGCGATCCGCACCAGCGGACAGACGCGCACCGACGAGCGCGCCGGAACCATCGACCGCGCGCTGACGGCGGCGCTGGTCGGAGGCGCGATGGGCGTCCTGCTCGTCGCCGACCCGACGATCAGCGCGGGCGTGCACGGCACCTATCCGTCGGTCGCGCTGCTCCCATCGGTGATCGGCTGCTACTGGGGCGGCTACTACCTGTGGAACTTCTTCGATGCCGTACCGCGAGGGATGCGGGGCGTCACTCTGGAGCGCGCCGGCCAAGTCGCGCTCTCGGACCCGGCGATGTCGATCTTCATCGGCGCCCTGGTCCGCCTGATCGTCGCCGTGAGCGTCCTCTCCGGACTCGTCATCGGGCTAGCTGACGTCTTCGGCGGGCTGTTCGGCCCAAGCGATGCGCTGACGGTGTTCATCGCCTTCGGCGCCATCGGCACGCTGAGCATGTTGATCGGGTTGCTCGAGTCATTCGCGCTGCAGTCGGCGGCACTCGTGGCGGCCGTGGTCGCGGTGGCCGTCGAGCTCGCGTGGCCGGCCCTGATCCATACGCACGCGCCGGGCGTGGCCATGGCGGTGGCGGCGAGCGTGGGGGTGGCCCTCACCCTGCCGCCCCTCGTCGTGCGGTTGGCGCACTCGGGGGGAACGCTGGCGACGACGCTGTGGATCCAATGACGGGCGCGGCCGACCGAGTTCAGCCGTATGAACGTTCTTACGCAAGGTGGCCCATAGACCGTGTCGCCACCGACTGGCAAGCTTCACGCAGCGTCCAACGGAATTGGACGCTGCACACGAGCCATGGGGGTATGGCATGACCAGCGCAGAACAGAAGAGCCACGGATCACTATCGGATGACGCAAGTGCCTAGGACAGCCGCTGTGAACAATCCCGACGTTGACATGCAGGCCCTGCTGGAGGTGCCCGTTGCGGACAGCGAGCCGACCGGCGCCGTGCCCGAGGACTTCACCGCCGAACCGGCCGGGCGCTTTCGCCGCCGGATCGAGCGGTTCAAGGGACTCGCCGACACCCTGGATCTGCCCGGGTCGATGGACGACGAGGCCGAGCTGAAGCTGCAGCTGATGTTGCTGCGCGAGGAGAACGCACGCCTCAAGTCGTCACGTCACCAGCCGGCGAGCGCGGGCACGATGATCGATCGGGTCCGCATGCTCCCGACGCCTGCCACCGAGGCCGAGCAGGCCGATGACGCATGGTCCCTGCTGGCCGACTGCCTGGTCATCCGCGAGGGGCTGGATCAGGCCTGCGTGGAGATAACCCGCGCGATCGAATCCGTGCGCGACAGGCTGGACACAATCGCGGATCGAATCGATAGCTCGATGCCCGCCGCAGCTAGGGCCAATGGCGCAGAGCAGCGCTGAGCCCAGCGCCCGTTGGGCGCTCTGTGGTCCCGAGACGCGCATCAACGAGGCGCTCACCGATATGCACGCCTACCGCCTGCTGTTGGAGGGAGATTGGGAGCGTCTCGGCAGGCAACTGGATGAGCTCGCCCTCGCCGGAGGCAGCCCCGACGAGTGCTCCGCGCTTTTCACCCGGCGTGCCGAGATCGGGGAGGAGCTGGAGGCGTTCCGTCAGACCACCGCGGCGCTGCGCGAAGACACCATCGGGCCCCCCGCCGACGACCAGAGCTGATCTGCCCGGCCGACGGGGCTCGCGGCCGCCGGTCGCTTCTCAGACCAGGCCGCGACGAACCGCCCGGACCGCCGCCTGGATCCGGTTCTGCACCTGAAGCTTGACCAGGATGCTGGAGACGTGGTTCTTGACCGTGTGCTGGCTCAGGAACAACGTCTGGGCGATCTGGGGATTGTCCATGCCCCGGGCGATCAGCTCGAGGATCTCCATTTCACGCGGTGTCAGGTTGGCGTGTGCGTTGTCGATCTGCAGCGTGGGAGGCTGCCGGATGCGCCTCACCAGGTGACCGGCGATCCGGGACGAGATCAGCGACTCGCCGCGAGCGGTCGCCTTGATCCCCTCGACGATCTGCGCGACCGGAGCATCCTTGAGCAGGTACCCGCTGGCTCCCGCAAGCAGCGCCTCGGTCACGGCATGCTCGTCGGCCACCACCGTCAGCACCAGTACGCGCACGAGGGGCGCCAGGGCGTGCAGCCTCTGAGTTGCCTCGATGCCCGAGATGCCGGGCATGTTGAGATCGATCAGGACGACGTCGGGGTGGAGCTCGCAGGCCAGCTTGATCGCGGGGACGGCCATGGCAGCTTCGCCGACCACGTTGAAGCCGTGCTCGCGAAGCAGCTGCACCATCCCACCGCGGAAGAGCTCGTGGTCGTCGACGACCACCACTCGTATCCCATCTCCCTGCATCAAGCCCCTCAACTTCCGGTTGTCGCACAGGATACCGAGATTCGCGAGTGCACACGAGTTGCGTGCCTCAGGTCACGATCAGGCACTTGAACGGCGATGGGTCCGACGCCTCATTGCAAGCTCGGGTGACAGAACGTTCAATGCTTGTTACTGACAAACGATCACCCAGGGGGCAAGGATGTGTGGGATTATCGGCTACGTCGGCAGTAGACCCTGCCGCGAGACGCTACTTGAGGGACTGCGAAAGCTTGAATACCGTGGCTACGACTCGGCCGGAGTGGCGTGGCGGGAGGGTGATGTCGTGCAGACGATCCGCGCGGTGGGCAACCTTGACTCGCTGGAGGCCGCGCTGGCGCGTGTGCCGTCGGGTACGGCGACGACCGCGACGCTAGCGCCGTCCGCCGGCATCGGCCATACGCGCTGGGCCACCCATGGCGCGGTGATGGAGCGCAATGCCCACCCGCATCACGACACCAGCGGGCGGGTCCGCATCGTGCTCAATGGCATCATCGAGAACCACCTCGAGCTTCGAGGACGACTGGCGGCGGATCTCGTCACCATGCAATCCGACACCGACGCGGAGGTTGTCGCCCACCTGATCGCGCTCTACTACGACGGGTGCCTGGCCGAGGCGGTCCGGCGCTCACTGGACGACCTGGTCGGTCACTTCGCCTTCGTGGCAATGTGCGACGAGGAACCCGACACACTCGTAGGCGTGCGGCGCGAATGTCCCCTGGTCGTCGGAGTCGGCGAGGACGAGCGGTTCATCGCATCGTCGATCTCGGCCTTCCACTCGCACACCCGCGAGGCGCTGCATCTCGAGAACGACGAGGTGGTGGCGCTGCGACCCACCGAGACGACAATCGTCGGGATCGACGGCCTTCCCCGCCAGCCGATCGTGACGTCCGTCGATTGGGACGAGGACACCTGCGACAAGAACGGCTATGAGACCTACATGCTCAAGGAGATCCATGAGCAGAGCGTCGCCGTCGGCGAGACGCTGTCGCACTGGCGTGCCTCGTGCGCCGCTCCGGACTCGATCCTGTCGCCCGAGCTGCTGGGCTGCACCGACCGGATCGTGATCGTCGCCTGTGGCACCTCGTATCACGCGGGCCTTGCCGGTCGCCAGGCGATCGAGCGCTGGGCACGCGTGCCGGTCGACGTCGAGGTCGCCTCCGAGTTCCGCTACCGGGACCCGATCATCGGCGCGCGGACACTCGTGCTGGGGATCACCCAGTCAGGGGAGACCGCCGACACCCTGGCGGCGATGAGGCTGGCCCGTTCTCGTGGCGCCACCGTACTGGCCGTCACCAACGCGGCGGGCAGCCAGGCCACGCGCGATGCCGACGGCGTCCTGTTCACCCGCGCTGGGCTCGAGATGGGCGTCGCCGCGACCAAGACGTTCGTGGCGCAGGTCGCGCTGCTGTTCGCGTTCGCGCTGCGTCTGGCGGACGTCCGCGAGTCGCTGCCCGCCGAGGACCTGGCGCGCCTGGGCGAGTCGATGGACCGTCTGCCCGCGATGATCGACGAGACCGTCGGGGAGCTGGACGAGCCCGTCCGGACGATCGCCCTGCAGCTCGCCTGGAGTCCGTTCTTCTTGTTCCTCGGGCGTCTGTCCGGCCTGCCGGTTGCAATGGAGGGTGCGCTCAAGCTCAAGGAGATCTCCTACATCCCCACGGATTCGTACGCCGCGGGAGAGATGAAGCATGGCCCGATCGCGCTTCTCGGTCCGGACACGCCCGTCGTGTGCGTGGCCACGGACGAGCCGATCCTGTCCAAGCTGCTGTCCAACCTCTCCGAGGTCCGTGCCCGGGGCGCTCACGTCGTCGCCGTCGCCAGCGCGGGCAGCCTGGAGATCGCCGAGCATGCAGAGAACGTGGTCTACATCCCGAAAACCGACCCCATTCTGCAGATGATCCTCGCCGTGATCCCGCTGCAGCTGCTCGCGTATCACGTGGCCCGCGCTCGCGCGCTGAACGTCGATCAGCCGCGCAACCTTGCCAAGACCGTCACCGTCGAATAGTCCGCTCGTCGTCCTGGGGCGGGGCGCCGGCCTTGGCTCCGTCCTCAGGACACTGCGCGATTTCGACAACCCCCTCACGGTCGTCGTTGCGACCGCCGAGCGAGCGGATGCACCGCGCGCGGCGGACGGCGCCCATGACTCGGCGGTCTCCGAACTGCGGCGCTCGATCGATGCCCTGACCAGCGATCGCGCGGTGCTCGCCCGAGCGCTTCGCCGCCCGCTGACGATCGAGCGTCTGGGCTCCCATCCGCTGGGCAATCTTGTGCTGGGCTCGCTGACCGCGGCGTTCGGAGACCTGGGCACGGCGAGCACCTGGCTGGGCGAACGGCTGGGGATCAACGGCGCGGTGCTGCCGGCCACGGCCGGGCCGCTGAGTTACAGCATCGAGGCCGAACGGCGGACGATCCGCGGGAGCGAGCCGACGGATGGTCGGGAGCCCCAGCGGCTGCGTCTCGTACCGGAGCGACCGCAGACGGAGCCCAAGGCGATCGAAGCCATCGCGGGCGCGGGCACGGTCGTCATCGCCCCGGGTCCACTGTTCTCCGGTGTGCTCGCCGTCACCGCGATTCCCGCCATCAGAGAGGCTCTGCGGGCCGCGCCCGGCACGATCCTCTGGATCGCCAATCTCGGGTTCGAGCCCGGAGACAGCCTGCACGGTCAGCTCGACACACTGCATCGCCATCAGGTGCGCGTCGATGCCGTCCTCTTCGATCCCGCCGCCGCGGATCCGGAGTTCGATCCCGGCCGGCTCGCCGCGCGCGGAGTGGAGGCGATACCGCGAAGGCTCGCCAGCCAGACGCCGGGTACGCACGACCGCCAGCTGCTGGCTGCGGTGCTGGCCGCACTGGTCAGCGGCCGGGCTGCCAGCACGCCTGGCGGGCGGCTCCCAGGTTGATGCCCTTGCGCATCGACATGAAGCCGTCGGCGTTGGCCCGGCTGCAGAAGCTGGACGTCTGAAGGTCGTACTCGACTTCGAAGACCGCCTTGTGCGCGGCCACGAAGGGATGCAGCTTGGCGCACTCCGAATACTGGAAGCACTGCTCGTCGACGGCGTAGTCGAAGTACGGCTGAAGTTGGCGTTCCTGATCGACATCGTTCTTGAGCGCGATCGACAGGCCGAGGGAGTGAGCCGCGCGCGCGAGCCACCGGTTGTAGGTGAGCTGCTCGCCTCCGGTGAAGGGGAACCCCGTGCCGTTCTCGTAGCCGTCCACGTTGTCGGCTTCGACGCCATCGAAGCCCTTGGCTCGACAGAGCTCAAAGCGTGCTCTCATGATCGGCTCCAGGATCGACAGGCGGCGGATGTCGAGCCAGCGCTCACCAGGCCAGCCGTTGGTCTTGCCGAGCACCGATGGCGGGAACTTCCCGCGGTCAGGACGGAAGTTCTCGTAGGTGCCGGCATCGAGGTAGCAGATCACGTGCCGCCCGCTGCGGTGCAGCGAGGCGACGACCGAGGCGGAGTTGTCGAACAGGTCGATGTCGTACATCGCGGCAGGCACGGACTGGTCCAGGCGGCCGGTGAGCTGCCACTGCCAGGTGGTGCGCGGCGCGGGGCGCCAGATGTGTAGGGCGGGGTGGGCGGTCGGCGCGACCGCTGCCGCGCGCGCATGGCTGCCGGGCACCAGCGGCGCGTAGCCCAGCGTCAATGCCAGCGCGAACGCCAGGATGGGGGTCAGAACTCGCAAACGAAGCTGCGACATTCGGACCAGGGTACCCCGCTCGAGCTCAGCGGGGGGCGCGCCGAGCGAAGCAGAGCTCGAGCACCGTGCCACCGGACGCCCGGTCACGAGTCGTCAGCTCACCTCCGAGATCGGCGGCGCGGGCGCGCATCGTGCGCAGGCCGAAACCGGAGCCGGACGCCAGCGCCGCGGGCTCGATGCCCGATCCGTCGTCGGAGATCCGCAGCAGGCAGTCTGCGTCGTGGGCCTCGAGTGCCACCTCGACGTGCCGCGCCCCGCCATGCCGCGCGGCGTTGACGATCGCCTCGCGCGCGATCCGCACCGCGTGCTCACGGGCACGAGGAGACAGATCAAGAGCCGCGCCCCCGGAGTGCAGGTGGTCGTTCACGGTGACCACGACGTCGAACCTCGCCTCCAGTTCGTCAGCTACGGTCCGGATTGCCGCGCTCGTGCTGGAGGCCTGCGATGCGGACAGGTCGACGATCGTCTCGCGTGTGGACACCAACGCCCGCCGGGCGGCCACGGTGAGAGGGTGCTCCCCGCCGAGGGAGTTCTCCAGGCTCTGCGCATGGAGCGCGATCGTCGCCAGGTCTTGGGCCAGGCCATCGTGGATGTCGCGCGCGATGCGCTCGCGCTCGACGCGAACTGCGTCGCGGGCGTGCGCGCGGTTGCTAAGGCCGAAATCGCGTGCGACGACGGCGAGCAGAAGGCCGTAGGCGGCCACCCGCAGCAGATCGCGCAGCGTGGTCCAGTCGGCGGGGACGGTTTGGATGGCCAGTGTCTGCAGCCGGGCGCCGGCGAGCAGCAGCGACGCCGACGCCAGCAGCGCGGCTGCGGTGCTGTCCGCCGAAAATCGCCAGATGAACGCGACCGCCGCGATCACGAAGATGACCGCTTCGAGAACCGCGAGCGCAATCATCAGATCGCCGGCGATCTGCCCGCCGCCCTGGCGGCCGGTGATGAGATCCAGCACCTCGATGACCGACACCGCCGCCAGGCACGCACCGCCGATGACCATGGCCCGCCCGCGCCTCATGCGCAGCGCCTCGGCGCCGCCCGCGAACGCCGTTGCCAAAAAGACGAGCGGAACGAGCCCCCCCGCCAGCTGGCGTGCGTCCGTGCCGAACGCCGGGATCTGCTGGCCCACGAGGTTCGGGAGCGTCAGGAACACGAAGTCCGTGATTCCGACCGCAAGCAGCGCGCTTAGCAGGAGGACGTCCTGCAGGCGGGCGCGACGGCGGATCTGGAGCATCAGCAACGCGCATGCCAGCAACGTCGACAGCACGATCGTCGTCTCCAGGCATGTCCGGAGGTTGGTGTCGGCCAGATGCGAATGCCAGTGCAGGCCGGCCGCCTCAGCCGCGATCGCCGCTGCCGCGGCGGGCAGCATCCCCAGGACACTCGTCCTGGCGACCGCCGGAATCGACTGCACCCTCTCGTGGGAGCGGCGAGGTGAGCTGTCCCCTTGGCTCATGCCCAAGTCCTTTTAGTTTTTGTACTGGTTTGCCCCTACTAACTGTTCAAACTCTATCAAGCCCGGCAGTCGATAGCCACCTTGCCGTCCTACCCGCCCCCGCTCGCCGTCCCCGAGCCGCCGGAGTTGTGGGTGGGGGGGGAGCTCGGCGGGCTGGCCGTGCCGCCTGAGCCACCCGAAGCCTGACGCTGGACCGGTGCGGGCGCGGGTGTCGGCGAGGGAGCCGGCGCTGGCGACGGACTCGGAGCCGGACTCACCGGGGCGGAGGTGGTGGTGGGGGGCGCGGAAGTCGACGTCACGGGCGGCTGGGCAGCCGTGGAGGTAGTGGTCGGCGTGGTGGTCGCGACTGTCACCACCGGCCTCGCGGCGGGTCGCCTGTGGACGACGACATGACGAGGCCTGCGCGCGTGGGCACGAGCGGCCGCGTGATGGCGATGGGCTCGCGGAGCAGCCGGCGTGGCGACCGAGGGCAGAATCTGCACGGACGCGTCGGACGCCGGCGACGCTGTGGCGTCGAGAGCCGGCCGGGGGTGCGGAGTGCCAGATGAGCCCAGCGCAACCACGAGGGCTGCCAGCGTCGCGGCCGCTCCTGCCGCGACGAGGACGGATCGACGCCTGGTAAAGCGACGTTCGGGCGTCGGCGCGGTGCTCGGGCCCGGAGCGCGTCGGGCGAATGCGGCGCGCGTACGAGGCGTCGGCTCGGGTGGTGTGCCCCCCTGGGCGAGAAGGAACGCGAGATTGCACGCGCCGTCCGGGTCTCCGCGCGTCTCCGCACGCCGAAACGCCGCCTCGGCATCGTCGCGCCTGCCCTGCTCGGCCAGCAGCACTCCCAGGTTGCTGGCCGCGGCCGCATGCCCTCGCCGGTCGGCTCGCCAGTAGGCGGCCTCGGCGTCCTCCAGATGGCTACGCTCCTCCAGGAGCACTCCGAGATTGAACGCGCCATTGGCATCGCGGGCCCTGTCGGCGCGGCGGTAGGCGCGCTCGGCTCCTTCGAGATCGCCCCGCCCCTCCAAGAGGACGCCCAGGTTGCAGGCCGCCGCCGGGTGTCCGCCCCGCGCGGCCCGCGCGTAGGCTCCCTCCGCACCCGCGAGATCCCCGCGTTGCTCGAGCATTGCCGCGATCCTGAAGGCGCCCTCGACCGCGTCCCGATCCTCCTCGGGTCGGTAGGCGCCCCTGGCGATTCGCCGCAGCCCGTCGATGATTTCATTCGATGCCCCCATACATGAAGCTTAGCCCAAAGGTGCGAGCTTTCGGGAGGTTCTGGTGAAGCGCCTCCCGGGAGGCCGCGGTACACGAGCGTCCCAGTCTCGCTACGGTGGTGAATCCGGGTTCACAAACCGCTGGGAAAGCTTCCTCTTGGGCCTGCTCTCGCGTCGTCTGCTGGGGGGAACCGACGATGCCACCGACCGGTTGGCCGGGCGAAACGCTGAGCGCCGCGACCCCGTGAGCCTCCGCCCGACGGCGCGCGCGTATCGACTCTATGCTCTGTCGCCTTGTTGGGCCGGTGGACAGGGATCCTCGCCCTTGTGGGCGCGTGCGTGCTGCTCTGCGCGGGTGGTGCGCAGGCGGCCGGCTGGTGGGATCCGCCGCAGCAGCTCACGTGGTACTGGCAGCTGATCGGGACGCCGGCGGTCGAGCCCGTGCAGGCCTCAGACGTCGACGGATTTGACACCAGTGCGTCGACCGTGGCGGCGTTTCATGCCCGTGGTCAGCACATGATCTGCTACGTGGACGTCGGAACGGCGGAGAACTGGCGATCCGATAACGCGAGCTTTCCAAGCTCGGTGCTCGGTGATCAGAACGGCTGGCCCGGTGAGCGCTGGGTTGACATCCGGCAGCTCTCGGTGCTGGAGCCGATCATGACCGCCCGGTTTCAGATGTGCCAGCAGAAGGGGTTCGACGCTGTGGAGCCCGACAACATGGACGGCTACGGCAACACCACCGGTTTCCCGCTGCAGGCTTCCGACCAGCTGACCTACGACAAGTGGATCGCCGCCGAGGTGCATTCGCTGGGGATGGCCGTGCTGCAGAAGAACGATTCCGACCAGGCCTCCGCGCTGCAGCCCTTCTTTGACGGCGTGCTCGACGAGCAGTGCAACCAGTACAACTCGTGCTCCGCTTACCAGCCGTACGTGAGCGCCGGCAAGCCGGTGCTCAACGCGGAGTACGACACGTCGCTATCTCCGGGTTTCTGCGCGAGCGATGCGGCGAGCGGGATGATGGGGGCCCTGTACGCGCTCGCGCTGGACGGCTCGCTCTACACGCCGTGCTTCGGTCCGAGTACCACGACTCCCATCACCGGCCCACCGAGCGGGTCGACCGGCTCCGGTGGACCGCCGCCCGCTCAACCCGGCTCGGGCACGCGCCGACGAGCCAGCCTTGACCGGGTCGCGCCGCGCGTGCGCGTGCTCGGCGGCCACCTGACCCTCGTGCACGGCGCCGTCGGCGTGACGCTGGCCTGCCCGGGCGGACAGTCCTATTGCGCGGGCCGGCTCACGTTGCGCGCGCCGCGTCGATCGTCGACGGGGCGCCGGCGGGCCGCGGTCGAGCTGGGGGCGATGGCCTTCCGGGTCGGTGGCGGGAAGCGACGGACGTTCACGGTGAAGCTCGGCCGTCCCGCCGTGCGGCGGTTGCGATCCCGCGCCCCCGTGCAGGCTACGGTGACCGTCGCCGCGCACAACCGAGCCGGGCGCCACGCGACCATTCGCCGCCGGCTCGAGATCGTGCTCGGCACCCATTAGACACTCCGGGCGTATGCTGTGTGAACCCGGATTCACACGCTCTCAACGGAGGCGGCAATGGCCACGACTGAACTCGACGACCCGGCGCGCGAGGTGCGCAACCAGGCGCCCCCGCTGCAGCCCGCGGACCTGTTCGAGTCAGACCTGGCGCTGCGCGAGGGGCTTGAGCGCGAGGGCGGCGGTTGGGGGGCGGCGCTCGCCCACGACACCGGGACGCTGGCCGGCAGCGTCGAGGCGCGCGAGCACAGCCTCCGCGCCGAGCGCAACGAGCCCCGGCTGACCACCCACGACCGCTACGGCAACCGCATCGACCAGGTCGAGCTCGACCCCTCGTGGCACTGGCTGCTGAGAGCGGCCGTGGAGCGCTCGATCCACAGCCTGCCGTGGCGTGACCCGCAGCCCGGTGCGCATGTCGTGCGCGCGGCGCTGTTCATGCTCTGGTCAAACGCCAACGACGGCGTCATGTGCCCGGTCTCGATGACCTACGCCGCGATCCCGGCGCTACGAGACGGCTCACCGGAGCTGGCCGCCGAATGGGAGCCCCGGCTCACGCTCGCCGACTATGACCGCGGGGCGCTGGCCGGGATGGCGATGACCGAGCGCCAGGGCGGCTCCGACGTGCGTGCCAACATCACGCGCGCTGAGCCGGCCGGCGACGGCAGCTACGAGCTGCACGGCCACAAGTGGTTCTGCTCCTATCCGCCCTGTGACGTGTTCCTTGTGCTGGCGCAGGCGGCCGCCGGCCTCTCCTGCTTTCTCGTGCGGCGGGGTCCCGGGATGGAGTTCCAGCGGCTCAAGGACAAGCTCGGCACGCGCTCGCTGCCCTCCTCGGAGGTGGAGTTCTACGGCACTCAGGGCTGGCTGCTGGGCAAGGAGGGCCTAGGGGTGCCGACGATCATCCGGATGGTCAACCACACCCGGCTTGACTGCCTGCTGGGCTCCACCACGAGCCTGCGGCGGGGCACGCTCGAAGCGATCCACCACGCGCGCCACCGGGCCGCCTTCGGCGCGCTGCTCGTCGACCAGCCGGCGATGCGCAACGTGCTCGCCGATCTGGCGATCGAGTCCGAGGCCGCGACCGTCGCCGCGCTGCGGGTCGCGCGCGGCTACGACGACCCCGGCGATTCGGATTTCCGGCGCTTTGCCACAGCGGTGATGAAGTACTGGGTATCCAAGCGGGCCGCGGCCCACGCCGCCGAGGCGCTGGAGTGCCTGGGCGGGAACGGGTTCGTGGAGGACTCCGGCCTGCCGCTGATCTACCGCGACGCGCCGCTGAACTCGATCTGGGAGGGCTCGGGCAACGTGGCTGCGCTCGACGTCCTGCGGGCGATCGCCAAGGAGCCGGCCGGACCGGCGGCATTCCTGGCCGAATGCGAGCTGGCCGCCGGCGCCGAGCCGCGCCTCGACATCCACCTGGCTCGCCTGAGGCGGCGCCTGCGCGAGGCCTTCGCCGGTGCGGCCGGCGGCGACTCGGAGCAGCGGCTGTACGACAGCCAGTTCCAGGCGCGGTCGTTGGTGGAGGACCTGGCGGTCGCCCTGCAGGCGTCGCTGCTGGTGCGCCACGCCCCACCGGCGGTCGCCGACGCGTTCTGCGCCGCCCGGCTGGATGGCCACGGCGGCCGTGTATACGGGACGCTGCCGCGCGGCGTCGACGCGGTCTCGATCATCGAGCGGGCGCTGCCGGCAGCGTGATGGGCGTTGGGGCTGCCAGCACCCGCGAGCGCCTGCTGGCGGCCGCCCAGGAGCTGATCGAGGAGGGCGGGTACGGAGCCGCCTCCGTGGTCGCGATCGCCGATCGGGCCGGCGTCGCGGCCGGGACGCTGTACCGCCACTTCGCCTCCAAGGAGGAGCTGTTCGTGGAGGTGTTTCGCTCGGTCTGCTCACGTGAGGAGCGGGCGATGCGGACCGCCAGCGCCGAGTCCGAGAAAGGGGCAGCCGAGTGGCTGGTCACCGTCCTGCGCACGTTCGCCCGCAGGGCACTCTCCAACCCCCGGCTGGCCTGGGCCCTGATCGCAGAACCGGTCGACCCGCGCGTGGACTCCGAGCGCCTCGCCTACCGGGCGCGCTACGCGGGGCTCATCGCCGAGGGCCTGCAGGCCGGGATCGAGGCGGGGGAGCTGCCCGCCCAGGACGTCGGGCTGACGGCCGCGGCGCTTGTCGGCGGATGCGGCGAGGCGCTCGTCGGTCCTCTGGCGCCGCTCGCGTCCGACGACCGGGCGCCCGAGGAGATCGTCGAGGCCCTGGGCACGTTGGTACGCCGCGCGGTGGGATCGTGAGCACGGCGGTGCGGGTGAGCCAAGAGGGAGCGGTCACCACGGTGGTCATCGATCGCCCGGAGCGCCGCAACGCCGTGGACGGGCCCACCGCGGCGGCGCTGGCCAAGGGCTTCGGGGCGTTCGACGCCGACCCGGAGGCGGCGGTGGCGGTCCTGCACGGCGCCGGCGGCACGTTCTGCGCCGGAGCGGACCTGAAGGCGATCGGCGGACCCGACGGCAACCGCGTCGACGAGGAAGGAGACGGACCGATGGGGCCGACCCGGATGCGCCTGTCCAAGCCGGTGATCGCGGCGATCGCCGGCCACGCGGTCGCCGGCGGCCTGGAGCTGGCGCTGTGGTGCGACCTGCGCGTCGCCGAGGAGGATGCCGTGCTGGGGGTGTTCTGCCGGCGCTGGGGCGTGCCGCTGATCGACGGCGGCACGGTGCGACTGCCCCGCCTGATCGGGGTCAGCCGCGCAATGGACATGATCCTCACCGGGCGTGCCGTGTCGGCCGCCGAGGCCGCGGAGATGGGCCTCGTCAACCGGGTGGTGCCGGTCGGCCGCGGCCTGGTCGCCGCCCAGGAGCTGGCCGCACAGCTGGCCGCGTTTCCCCAGACCTGCCTGCGGGGGGACCGCCTGTCGGTCCTGGAGCAGGAGGGGCTCTCCGAGGAGCAGGCGATGGCCGGCGAGCTGGCTCACGGGCGAGGCTCGCTGGTCGATGTGCAGGCCGGTGTGGAGCGGTATCGGGCCGGTGCCGGGCGCCACGGCGCCTTCTAGGAGCGCGCCGCGGCCCAGCCAAGCAGCTGCGCCGTCTGCGCCGGCGTCAGCCCCACCGCCGGATCCGTCTGCACCAGGCTCGTCGGGCCCTCCCGCTCGGCGGCCCAAGCGTGGCAGGTGTCGTCGAACGCGTCGTCGACCCAGGCCAGGGCGCGGCGCGGACCGGCGAACGCCTCGATCGAGGCGAGCTTCCAATGACGGGGCGGCGCGTCATCGCGCCGGGCGAACGTCAGATGGTGCAGACCCTTCGGCACCCCCAGGACGGCGGGCAGGACCTCGTCGGCCTTCTCCTCCCAACCGGTGCACCACACCAGCTCGAACGTCTGGCTCAGCTGGTGTAGGAAATCGGCCGCCGTGGTAGATAGGAAATGCACGATCCCGTCGACGAGCTGGTAGCGACCGGCCGGCGGCGTTTTTACGTCGAAGCCGAACAGCGAGATCACGCCGTCGATGTCTAACAACAGCAATGGCTGCCACATAAGTTTGATTAAGGTGCTCTCGGCAGGGTTGGGAGCAGTGAAGCCCTTGGTGACTTCGCGGGGCGTCCAGATCCAGGTGGACGTGGCCGCTCCCTGCTCAAGCCGCCGCTGGCGTGTGCCGAAAAGCACAGTAAGGCTAGTTCCGCCTTCCGTCGTTCCGATCTAGGACCTCCTCTTTATGACTCTAATGCTCGGCATCGCGCTAGCGCTTGCCTGCGCCCTGACGACGAACGTTGGTTTCCTGTTCAAGCACCGCGGTGCCTGTGCGGCCCCCCCGGTCGACTTTCGCCATCCGCTGCGCTCGGGAAAGGCACTGTTCTCCTCCAAGCTGTTCGCGCTGGGGATGCTGATCGCCTCCGGAGCATGGATCTTTCACGTCGGGGCGATGGCCGTTGCCCCGCTCTCGGTCGTGCAGTCGGTGCTCGCCGGGGGAGTCGTCCTGCTCGCCGTCATGGCCGAGCGGACCTTCGGGCTGCGCGTCTCGCGGCGTCAGTGGGCCGGGATCTCGTTGACCGCCGTCGGGCTGGTCCTGCTCGGACTGAGCCTCCCCGCCGTCCACGGCGCCCACTCGCGCTTCTCGGTCCCGGGCATGATCGTCTTCGAAGCCGTCCTGCTGATCGCCGGCATGCTGATGATCATCGGTCCGCGGATCGGTGCTTCCAAGGAGCACCACGGCTTCATGCTCGGCGCCGCCTCGGGCCTGCTGTTCGGCGTCTCGGACGTCTCGATCAAGGCGATCTCCGGGATGGTCCACGCGCACGGCACGATCGGGCTCGTCAGCCCATGGGCTGCGGTGACGGTCGCCGCCTCGATCGCCGCCTTCTACGCCTCGGCCAAGGGCCTGCAGGACGGTGAGGCGGTCCCGGTGATCGCCGTCACGGGCACCGCGGCCAACGTCTCGGGCATCGTCGGCGGGATCATCGTGTTCGGCGACCCGATGTCGGGCCATCCGCTGGTCCTGGCCCTCGAGTGCTTCGCCTTCGCGATGGTCCTGGTCGCCGCCTGGCTGACCCCCGGCCCGGTTCGCGCCGCCAATTCCGGCGCCGTGGCTCCGGCCTTCTGAGCTCCCCCCGCGCTGTCACACTGAACGGGTGTCTGGCCCGCGCCCGCTGATCTCGGCCGCCGAGCTGATCGAGCGGCTGGACGGTGCCGACCGCCCCGCGCTGCTCGACGTCCGCTGGGAGCTGACCTCGGCCCCGCCCGCGCGGCGCGATCAGTACGAGCAGGGGCACATACCGGGCGCGGCGTTCGTCGACCTCGACCGGGAGCTGTCGGCTCCCCCGGGCCAGGGTGGCCGCCATCCGCTTCCCTCACGTGCGGACTTCGTCGCGGCGATGCGTCGCGCCGGCGTCTGGAACGATCGGCCGGTGGTCGTCTACGACGCCGCCAACTCGCTGCCCGCGTCGCGTGCGTGGTGGCTTCTGCGCCACTACGGCCACCCCGACGTGCGGGTGCTGAACGGGGGTCTGGCGGCCTGGGCGGCCGCCGGCGGCCCGCCGGTCAGCGGCTCGGAGACGCCGCCCCCCGGAGACTTCTCAGGAGAGCCGGGGACGATGGCCGTGCTGGACGCCGGCGGCGCGGCCGGCCTGGCTCGAGCCGGCGTGTTGCTCGACGCCCGCGCCCCGGAGCGCTATCGCGGAGACGTGGAGCCGATGGACTCCGTCGCCGGCCACATCCCCGGCGCCCGCAACCTGCCGATGTCCGCCCAGCTGCAGCCCACCGGACGGTTCCGCAATCCCGGCGAGCTGCGCGAGGGCTTTGCGCTTGCCGGCGCGACCGGGGAGATCGAGGTCGGGGCCTACTGCGGCTCGGGCATCACCGCGGCCCATACGGTGCTGGCGCTGGAGCTGGCCGGCCTGCGCGGCGCGCTGTATCCGGGCTCCTGGAGCGAGTGGGTCACCGACCCGCAGCGGCCGGTCGCCACGGGCTCGGCGCGCTGGCCTCCAGCATGACCCGCGCCACGAGCTCGGGATCGTCGTAGGTCGGCAGGTGACCGCACGATGGCAGCGGCACGAACCGCGCCTGGGGGATCGCCTTCGCCGCGCGCCACAGCTGACGTGGCGGAAGCACCCGGTCGCGGTCGCCCCATGTGATCGTGACCGGGACCCTGATGCCCGTGCCGTCGCCGAAGTGGCCGTCGCCGATCGTGGGCAGCGTTTCGTCGAACCAAGGAGCGGCCGCCAGGGCCCGTAGATTGGCCGCTGCGTCGGCTGGCGTCATCCGGGTCGGGTGGGCGACGTACTGGCCGACCGCCAGGATCCGAGCCGCCGGCGGCCCCATGAGCGCATCGGCGCGCGGCGCCAAGCGTCGGGCCGCGCGCACCCCGCCCCAGAGGAGGCTGCGGCTCAGTGCCGACTCGCGCCGATTCGCGAAGCCCGCCGGGGAAATGCCGTTGGCCGAGCGCACTTTTGACCGCCGCGCCAACTCGAGCGCGATCAGGCCCCCGAGAGAGTTGCCGGCGACGTGTGGGCGTTCGACGCCGATCTCACCCAAGAACTCGCTTACCAGCGAGGTCAGCGACGCGGGTCCCGCGGGCGTGCCGGCCGGCGGCATCTCCGACCCGCCGAAGCCGGGGAGGTCCAGCGCGATCACGTCCCGGTGGGCGACCAGGCGGTCCAGCACCGGCTCCCACATCTGCCACCGGCTCCCGATGCCATGGATCAGGACCAGCGGCTCGCCCGTGCCGTTCCGATAATGGTTGAGCATCATTTCAGGCGGCAAGCTACCGGATCCCGCGCTGCACGCCAGGTCGTACAGGTACAAACGTACCAATTAGACATATGGGCGGATTGAGTTCGCATCCAAGCCCGGGTACGGTTGTACAGAACGGCATACGAGCAATCTCGAGGAGACCCATGGCAAGCACCGAGGAAGCAGTCAGGACCGAGCGCAGCTCGCTCCAGGAGCTGGGACGCCGCCACCTCTGGATGCACTTCACCCGTATGTCCGCCTACGAGGATCAGGAGATCCCGATCATCACGCGCGGCGAGGGCTGCTACGTCTACGACGAGCACGGCAAGCGCTACCTCGACGGGCTCTCGGCGCTGTTCTGCGTCAACATCGGGCACGGTCGCGCCGACGTCGCCCAGGCGGGAGCCGATCAGGCCAAGGAGCTCGGCTTCTACACCAACTGGACGTTCGCTCACCCGCGCGCGATCGAGCTGGCGGCGCGGATCGCCGACCTCGCGCCGGGCGACCTGAACCGCGTGTTCTTCACCAGCGGCGGCTCCGAAGCGGTCGAATCCGCGCTCAAGCTCGCCCGCCAGTACCACAAGCTCACCGGCAACCCGCTCAAGACCAAGTTCATCGCGCGCGACATCGCGTACCACGGGACCAGCCTCGGCGCGCTGTCGGCGACCGGCATCACCAGCCTGCGCCAGCCGTTCGAGCCGCTCACCCCGGGCGGCTGCCACGTGCCCAACACCAACACCTTCCGCTTGCCCCACGGCCTCTCCGCCCAGGACCTGGCCGACACCGTGGCTCAGCGGATCGAGTTCGAGGGGCCCGACACGGTGGCCGCGGTGATCATGGAGCCCGTCCAGAACGCCGGCGGGTGCTTCACCCCGCCCGAGGGCTACTGGCAGCGGGTGCGGGAGATCTGCGACGAGTACAACGTGCTGCTGATCTCCGACGAGGTCATCTGCGCCTGGGGCCGGCTCGGAGAGTGGTTCGGCGCCCAGCGCTACGACTACCTGCCGGACATCATCACCACAGCCAAGGGGCTGACCAGCTCCTACGCCGCGATGGGTGCGGTGATCGCCTCCGATCGCGTGTTCGAGCCGTTCTCGCACGGGGATGCCAGCTTCACCCACGGCTTCACGTTCGCCGGTCATCCGATCGCCTCGGCGGTGGCGCTGGCCAACATCGACGTGATGGATCGCGAGGGCATCCTTCAGAACGTCCGCGCGCACGAGGGCGACTTCCGCCAGATGCTGGACTCGCTGCGTGACATCCCGATCGTCGGCGACGTGCGCGGCGCGGGGTACTTCAACGCGATCGAGCTCGTCAAGGACCAGGACTCCGACGAGCAGTGGACCGACGAGGAGTCAGAGAGCCTGCTGCGCGGCTATCTCTCCGCGGAGCTGTACCGTCGCGGGTTGATCTGCCGCGCCGACGATCGCGGCGACCCTGTGATCCAGCTCTCGCCGCCCCTGATCGCCGGGCCCAAGCAGTTCGAGGAGATCGAGTCGATCCTGCGTCCGGTCCTCACCGAGGCGGGCGACCGGATGCGCGGACGCTCGCACGATCATGCTCGATCCGGCCAGGCACATCCTCCAGTCCGACCAGGAGCGTAGGCCGAGGCGTCCGGGGACTCGGTCCCGGGACTCGGTCCCGCCCACCCGGTAGGAGCCGTGCTCACCGTCCGTGAACTGCTGCGCGACCTGGATGTGCGGCTGCTGTGCGGAGAGGCCACCACCGACCTCCCCGTGCGCTGGGTGCACATCTCAGAGCTCAACGACCCGACGCCGTGGCTGTCGGGTGGCGAGCTGGCCGATCACCAGCTGGCCGGGCTGGGCTTCGGCGTCGGCTTCGGTCACCGCGAGGTTCCGGCAGCGCTGATGCAGGCCGCGACCGAGCGCGAGTTCCCCGTGTTCGAGGTGCCCTACGAGGTGCCGTTCATCGCCGTCACCGAGGCGGCCTTCACGCAGCTGGTCAACGAGCAGTACGCGGTCCTGCGCCGCGCGCTGTCGGCGCACGAGCGCCTGGAGCGCGTGGTGCTCTCGCAGCGCGGGCTGGAAGCGCTGGCGGGGACGCTGGCGACGCTGATCGGGGCCGCCGTGCTGGTTTTCGACGCGCGCGGGGAGCCCCTGGCGCAGCGCGCCTTTCGCCGGGCGATCGAGCCCGAAGCGGTGACCGCCCTGCACGACGAGCTGTACGAGCGTCGGACGCGAACCCACCCGCATCGCGCCTTCTTGCCCTCCCACGCCGGGCTGGCGGATCGCTCGTTGGCGCTGCCGGTGGTCGGCGATGGCGTGAACGGCAATGGCAACGGCAACCGTGAACGCCTGCCCGAGGCCTGGCTGGTGGCGGTCAAGGATGGGCACCCACCCGCCCGGGCTGCGCGTGGGGGTCGGTCGAGCGGTGGCCGGGGGAGAGGCCCGGCGCAGCTTCCACGAGGCGCGCTGCGCGGTGGAGGCGGTCGCCCTGGGGACCGAGGACCGCGACGGAGGCCGGACGGCGCCGCAAACGGGAATCCCACCCACCCATCCCCCGGCCACCACGTGGCCACCTACCGGGACCTGGGCTCGTTCCAGCTGTTGCTGTCGCTGCAGGAAGATGAGGCCCTGCGGCTGTTTTGCGACTCGATCCTCGGCCCGATCGAGGCCTGCGAGGGACACTACGGAGGTGAACTGATGAGATCGCTTGAAGCGTTCATAGAGGAGAACGGTCAGTGGGAGCGTGCCGCCAAGCGGCTGTACTGCCACCGGCACACGCTGCGCTACCGGATCCGGCGGGTGGAGGAGCTGACGGGGCGCGACCTGCACAGCGCCCGCGATCGGATCGAGTTCTGGCTGGCCCTGCGTGGCCGGGAGCTCGTGGCATGAAGGTCGGGGTCCCCACCGAGGTCAAATCAGACGAGTACCGCGTGGCGCTCACGCCCGCGGGCGTGCGCGAGCTGGCCGACGCCGGCCACGAGGTCTTCGTGCAGAGCGGCGCCGGCGAGGGCTCGGCGATCGCCGACGAGGCGTACATCGCCCAGGGAGCCACGATCCTGACCGATGCCGAGGCGGTGTTCTCCGAGTCCGGGATGATCGTCAAGGTCAAGGAGCCCCAGCCCGAGGAGGTCGCGCGGCTGACGCCCCGTCACATCCTGTTCACCTACCTGCACCTGGCCGCCGACGAGAAGCTCACCCGCGGCCTGATGGAGTCCGGCGCCACCTGCATCGCGTATGAGACCGTCGAGGACTCGCGCGGGCGGCTGCCGCTGCTGGCGCCGATGTCGGAGGTGGCAGGCAAGATCGCCACCCAGGCCGGGGCGTTCATGCTGGAGAAGCCGCTGGGCGGACGCGGCATCCTGCTGGGCGGCGTGCCCGGCGTGGCCGCTGCCAACGTGGTCGTGATCGGAGGCGGCGTGGTCGGGATGAATGCCGCCTTCATCGCCGTCGGCATGGAGGCCACCGTGTACGTCTACGACCGCAACATCGACCGTCTGCGGGAGCTCGACATCGCGTTCGGCGGCCGCGCGGACACGTGCTTCGCCTCCACCTTGCAGATCGAGGAGCGCCTGCCCGTCGCCGACCTGGTGATCGGCGCCGTTTTGGTGCACGGCGCGCGCGCTCCGCACGTGATCACCCGCGAGCAGCTGGGCCTGATGAAGCGCCAGGCGGTGCTGGTCGACGTCTCGATCGACCAGGGCGGATGCTTCGAGACCTCGCATCCGACCACTCACTCCGACCCGACCTACGAGGTCGACGGCATCACGCACTACTGCGTGGCCAACATGCCGGGGGCCGTGCCGATCACCTCCACCTATGCGCTGACCAACGCCACCATGCCCTTCGTGGTCGACCTGGCCACGCGCGGGGTGCACGACGCCGTCACCCACAACCCGGGCCTGAAGCTGGGCGTCAACGTCGCCGCCGGCGAGGTCACCTACGCGCCGGTCGCCGAGGCCGTCGGGGTTCCCTTCGTCGAGGTGGAGACCGCCCTGGCGCAGGTTCCCGCCGGGGTCTAGCCGGCCGGTCTACCGAGTGCAGGCCCCGGGCGCGTGCTGGTCCGGGGTCTGGCACAACGCGGTGGTCCTGGGCAGGGCGTTGGGCACGATGGTGAAGCGCAGCACCTCGGCGACTTGGTCGGCGCCGCTGATCGTCAGCTGGACGATCGCGCCCGGGCGCAGGTGCGCGCCCTTCAGCGTGGCGGTAGCCGATGTCCTGCCGCCGCGGATCTTCAGGGCGGCGCGCTTCAGCGGGCAGCCGCCACCGTGGCAGGTGAGCGTCGCATGCCAGGAGCGCCGTAGGTTGCCGGCGCCGAGGTTGCCGATGAACGAGTAGCCGGGGCGGAAGTACCAGAAGTAGTCGATCGGGGCGCGGATGAGCCCGTAGCGGAACGTCGTCTTCTGGGTCGTGCGTTTGCCGGAGTTGGTGATGGCGAGCTTGACCGGGACGGAGTAGAAGTGGTCCAGCAGTGCGCGGCCGGCCTTGTTGAGCGAGATCGCGATGTGGGCTTTGATACCGGCGGCGAGGGTGTAGCGGCGGTTGACGAGCTTGACCCTCCGGGCGGTCTTCTTCTTGGCTCTGGTCTTGGTCTTGGCTGCGGTGACGGAGACGAGCTTGCCGACGACCAGGTGCTCCGTGCTCGTGCCGGTGATCGCGCCCGCGCAGCGCTGGCCGGAGCTGCCCGCGCAGCTCACGGTCAATGTCGCGCGGGGGCCGGTGACGGTGATCTTGGGGAGCGCGAGCGTCGGCTTGGTCCTGGTCGTGGTCTTCGTCGTCGATCCCGAACCCGTGCCCCCCGGGGAGTTGACTCGGAGGGTCGGCGCCGCGTGGTCGACGATGCCGTTCGCATCGGTCACGCCCAGCGTGGGCGTGTAGCTGCCCGCGGCGGCCGGCGTGCCCGAGATCTGTCCCGTGGCCGCGTTGATCGCGAGTCCCGGCGGCAGGCCCGAGGCCGTCCAGCTGAACGGGGCCCGGCCACCGAGGAGGGTCGGCTGCGCGGAGTACGCGGCTCCGGTTACGCCGGCCGGAAGGGTGCTCGTCGCCAGATCCAGGGCGGCGATGATCACGAGCGTGTGCAGGGCCGACGATCCGCTGGCGACGGCATCGAGGTTGACGCCGCCTGGAATGGCGACCTGCGTGGGGGTGGCGTTGGGGTTGTTCGTGTTGTTGTTCGTCGTGCTACCGAGCTGCCCGTAGGAGTTCTCTCCGAACGCGTAGAGGGCCCCGGTGGAGGTGAGAACGAAGCTGAAGTCCGAGCCGGCCGCGATCTGGACCGGCGTCCCCGAGTTCGCCGGCAGGCTGACCGGCACCGGCGTTTCGTTGATGGACGTCCCGTTGCC
>JADGPO010000085.1 GCA_017882405.1 Solirubrobacteraceae bacterium
AGAGCTCGACCGCCTCGTCGTCGGCCGGCACGCCGGGCATGCCGCGGAACACGGTGATCCAGATCTGCTCGGGGTCGAGCCCGAACACCTCCGTCGAGAGCTCGAATGCGTACTCGATGGCCTCGCGCTTGAAGTAGTCGCCGAACGAGAAGTTGCCCAGCATCTCGAAGAACGTCAGGTGCCGCGTGGTCGTTCCGATGATCTCGATGTCCGGCGTGCGGAACGTCTTCTGGCAGGTCGTCACCCGCTTTCGTGGCGGCTTCTCGATCCCCTGGAAGTACGGCTTGAGCGGATGCATGCCGGCGATGGTGAACAGCGCCGAGGGATCGAACTCGGCCGGAACCAGCGGCGCCGAGGGCAGCCTCAAGTGCCCCTGGGACTCGAAGAACTCCAGGAACGTGCGTCGGATCTCGTCGGAGGTCATGGGAGAGCCCAGTGTAGGCGCGGGTCCGGCCACGCTCGGCGGGAGACTAACCGGCGGCGCGGGTGATCGTGCCCCAGCCCACCACCAGCTCGCCGTCCATCAGGCAGGCGAGCTGACCGGGGGCGGCGCCGTCGGCCGGCTCGGCCAGCTCGATCGCCAGCGTCCGGTGGCGCCCGGCCTCGGGCTCCCCCGCCAGCCGCGCCGCCATCGGGCGCGACCGGTAGCGCAGCTTGACCCGGTTCACGCGCGCGCCGGCGCGATGCAGGCGCACACCGCGGACGGCGACTTTGAACGTCTGCAGCGCCTCGCGCGGTCCGAGTGTGACCCGCCCGGTGGCGGCGTCCTTGTCCAGGACGTACAGCGGTGTGGGGTGGGCGGGATTCGATTCGACGCCGAGACCGCGGCGCTGGCCGACGGTGAACCGGTGTTGTCCCTGATGGCGCCCGACCACGGTGCCGGCAGCGTCGACCAGCTCGCCCGGCTGGTCGCCGATCCCGCCGTGGCGCGCGAGAAAGCGAGCGCGGTCGGTTCCGGCCAGGAAGCACAGGTCCTGGGAGTCGACCTTGTCGGCCACCGCCAGGCCGGCCCGCGAGGCGATCTCGCGCACCTCGGGCTTGTGCAGCTCGCCCAGCGGAAAGCGCATCCGGGCGAGCGACGCCGGGGCCACGGCGGCCAGCATGTAGGTCTGATCCTTGGCCGGGTCGGCGGCGGCCCGCAGCAGCGGTCCGTGCGCGTCTCCCGTCTCGGCGGTGCGCGCGTAGTGGCCGGTGGCGAGGCGGTCGCAGCCGAGCCGGTCGGCCAGCTCCAGCATCGCGTCCAGGCGCACGTGACCGTTGCAGCCGACGCACGGGTTGGGCGTCTCCCCCCCGGCGTAGCCGGCGATGAACGGCGACACCACGCCGGCGCGGAACGGCTCGCGCAGGTCCAGCGTGAAGTGTGCGAGGCCCATCGAATGAGCGAGCGAGCGAGCCTGAGCGACCGCCGAGGCCGAGCAGCAGCTGCGCTCGCCATCGTTCTCCGGATCGGCCCACAGCTCCAGCGTGACCGCCAGCGTGGGCGTGCCCGCGGCGCTGACGAGATGCGCGGCCACCGTGCTGTCCACGCCGCTGCTCATCGCCACCAGCGTCGCCTCGGCGTCGGCGGGGAGCCTGGCCTCCGCGCTCACGGCGGCGCCCAGCGCGCGGGCCAGCGCGTCGGAGGCCAGCTCCGCGGCGTGCAGCTTGGCGACGCTGAGCCCGCCCAGCTCGGCGGCGATCTGGCGGGGTCCGATCCGGGCGACGTCGAGGATCACGGCGCCTCGGACAAGGGTGACGGCGGCGCTGGCGGCGGCGCTGGCGGCCCCGCAGCCACGGGCGGTGAAGCCGGCGTCGGTGACGCGCGTGCCGTCGATGGCCAACGAGAAGGTCACCTCATCGCAGCACGACCCGCCGCTGGTGGTGATCGTGTGGGCGCGCGGCGGCACGTGACCCTGACCCTGAGGAGAGGTCAGGTGGTGCTCGAAGGCCAGGACGTCCACGGAGGCGCCTCAGGCCAGGCGCAGGCCGAGCTCGCGCAGCTGGCCCGGCTCGACGGGGGCGGGCGCACCGGTGAGCGGATCGCCGCCGCTGGTCGCCTTGGGGAACGCGATCACCTCGCGGATGTTGTCGCGCCCGGCCAGCAGCGCGACGACCCGGTCCAGACCCATCGCGATCCCGCCGTGGGGCGGGGCGCCGTAGCGCAGCGCGTCCAGCAGGAAGCCGAACCGTGCCTGGGCGTCGGCCTCGCCGATCCCGATCAGCTCGAACACGCGCGACTGCACGTCCAGGCGATGGTTGCGGATCGAGCCGCCGCCGATCTCGTTGCCGTCGAGCACCAGGTCGTAGGAGCGCGACAGCAGAGCTGCCGGGTCGTCGAGATCCTTAAGGCCGGCCGGCTCGCCGGCGGCGGTGGCCGGCGCGGTGAAGGGATGATGCTCGGCGTCCCAGCGCTGCTCGTCGGGCTTGTAGGCGAACATCGGGAAGCGCACTATCCAGCGGATGTCGTGCGTCCCGGCGGGCACCAGATCGAACCGCCGCGCCAGCTCCAGCCGCAGGGCGCCCAGCGCCTGGGAGGCGACCGCGGGCTCGTCGGCGACGATCAGCAGCAGGTCGCCGGTCTTGGCCTGCAAGCGCTCGTTGAGCGCGGAGATCTCGGCGGCGGTCAGGAACTTCGCCACCGGCGAGCGCCAGGGCGCGTCTTCCTCGTCCTGCACGGACGCCCACACCAGGCCCTTGCCCCCGTGCTGCTTGGCCAGCTCGGTGAGCGCGTCGAGATCCGAGCGAGCCAGGGCGTGCGCGCCGGCGTTGATCCCGCGGACCACGCCGCCGCTTCCCAGCGCGCCCGCGAACACCTTGAACTCGGTCTGGGCCAGCGCCTCGCCGAGGTCTGTCAGCTCCAGGCCGAAGCGCGCGTCGGGACGGTCTGATCCGAAGCGGCTCATCGCCTCGTCGTGGGTCATCCGTGGCCACGGGGCCGGCGGCAGCTCGAGGCCGGCATCGGCGAACACCGCGCCCATGACCTCCTCGGACAGCTCGAGCACGTCGTCCTCCTCGACGAAGCCCATCTCGATGTCCAGCTGGGTGAACTCGGGCAGGCGGTCGGCGCGCGCGTCCTCGTCGCGGAAGCAGCGGACGATCTGGTAGTAGCGCTCAAAGCCGCCGATCATCAGCAGCTGCTTGAACAGCTGCGGGGACTGGGGCAGCGCGTAGAAGAGACCCGGTACCCGCCCACCCGCGATCCTGGCCGGGACCAGGAAGTCACGGGCGCCCTCAGGCGTCGACCGCGTCAGAAACGGCGTCTCGATCTCCAGGAAGTCGCGCGCGTCCAGGACCTCGCGCATCGTGCGCACCACCCGGTGACGTAGGGCGATCGCCTCCTGCATCGGCGCGCGGCGCAGGTCCAGCGACCGGTGGCGCAGCCGCAGATCCTCGTTGACAGCGGTGTCCTCGTCGAGCGGGAACGGCGGCGTGTCGGCGTCGGCGAGGATCTCCAGCTCGGCGGCCGCGATCTCGATCTCGCCCGTCGCCAGGTGAGGGTTGACGTTCTCCGGCGCGCGCCGGGTGACCGTCCCGGAGACGGTGATCACGTCCTCGGAGCGCAGCGCGTGAGCGTCGGCGTGCGCCCGGGCCGCCGTCTCGGGGTTGAACACCAGCTGCACGATCCCCGAGCGCTCGCGCAGATCGATGAAGATCAGCCCGCCGTGGTCGCGGCGACGGTGAACCCAGCCGCTGACGCGCACCTCCTCGCCGGCGCGCGAGGCGTCGATCTGTCCGGCCCACGCGTCGCGATAGCGGTTCGCGCGGGGCGGATTTGCCATCGCGCTCATAGGCGGCTGCCCCGCAGGATGGTGGGGATCACGGCCTGGATTTCGATTTCTACTTGCTCGCCGGACTCCATGTTCCTCAAGCTCACGCGCTCCTGGTCGCCGATGATCGCAACGTAGCGCGCGCCGATCCGGTCGGCGTGCTTGAGTTGTCCCTTGAGTGAGCGCCCGGCGAGCTCCATCTGAGCGCGCAGACCCGCCTCGCGCGCGTCGTTGGCGAGCTCGAACGCGGAGCGTCCACGGTCTGCAACGGCGAGCGCCACGAACAGGTCGACGACGTCAGGCGCGATCGGCAGCTCTCCGCTGGCCAGCAGCATCCGCTCCACGCCGGCCGCCCACCCGGAGGCGGGCGTGGGCAGGCCGCCCAGCAGCTCCATCAGCCCGTCATAGCGACCGCCGCCGCCGACTCCCGACTGCGCGCCCAGCGCGTCGGAGGCGAACTCGAACACCGTGCGCGCGTAGTAGTCCAGCCCGCGCACGAGGGTCGGATCGAGCTCATAGGGCTGACCGGCGTCATCGAGCAGCGCGCGCACCTGCTCGAAGTGCTCGGCATCCTCGGGAGCGAGGCGATCCAACAAGGTCGGCGCCCCGCGCATCGTCTCGATCGTCGTGCGGTCGCTTGAATCGAAGGCGCGCATCGGGTTGAGGTCGATCCGCGCCACCACCTCGGGCGAGAGGCCGTCCTCGTGCCCGTGCAGATAGGCGGTCAGCTCCTCGCGGTACTCGGCGCGGGTCGCCGGGGTGCCCAGGCTGGACAGCCGCAGCCGCGTTTCCCGCACGCCCAGCGACTGCAGCACGTCGGACAGCAGGATGATCAGCTCGGCATCGGTCTCGGGCGACGGCGATCCGATCGCCTCGGCTCCCACCTGCCAGAACTGGCGATAGCGGCCACGTTGCGGCGCCTCGGCGCGGAAGAAGCTCGACAGGTACCAGAGCTTGACCGGCTGGGGCAGCTTGTGCATGCCGTGCTCGATGTAGGCGCGACACACGGGGGCGGTGCCCTCCGGGCGCAGCGTCAGCGAGCGTCCACCGCCGTCGTCGAAGGTGTACATCTCCTTCTGGACGATGTCGGTGGCCTCCCCCACCCCGCGCGCGAACAGCTCGGTGGCCTCGAACGTCGGCGTCTCGATCCGGTGATAGCCGGCGGCGCCGAGGATCCGCCGGGCGTGGTCCTCGAGCACCGCGCGCCGGGCCGCGTCGGCCGGCAGCACGTCGAACGTCCCCCGGGGGGCCTGGATCGTGCTCATCTGCGAGCTCGCGGTTAGCGGTCGTGCGCGAGTTCGCGCAGGAACGGATTCGAGTCGCGCTCGGCGCCGAGCGTTGTCAGGCCCATGTGGCCCGGGTGCACGGTCGTCTCCGCCGGGAAGGCGTTCAGGAGCGACTCGATCGAGGCCAGCAGCGTCGGCCAGTCGCCCCCGGGCAGGTCGACACGGCCGACCGAGCCCTGGAAGAGGACGTCGCCGGAGAACAGCGCCTCGTGCTCGGGCAGCGCGTAGCTGACGTGACCCGGGCTGTGTCCCGGCGTGAAGATCACCTCGAAGCTCAACCCGGCCAGCTCGAGCGTCTCGCCACCGGCGACCGTGTGGTCGGCGTTATAGCTCTCGAACGGACCGAAGCCCGGGAAGCGCACATACTCGTTGATGTTGGCGAGGATCTCAGTCTCGAGCTCCGGGCAGTACACCGGCGCGCCCGTGGCCCGCGCGACCTCCGCCAATGCGCCGACGTGGTCGAAGTGCGTGTGGGTGAGCAGAATCGCGTCGACCTTCGTGATGCCCAGCGCCTGGAGCGCACCGAGAATGCGCTCGGCCTCCTCGCCCGGATCGACGATCACCGCCCGATCAGAACCGGGGTCGCGCACGATGTAGCAGTTCTCCTGCACTGGACCGACGGTGAACATCCGCGCGTCGATCATCCCGAGAGCTCCTTCTTGCGCATGCGGCGGCGGTACAGGAACGTCTCCAGGTAATACCCACCGGGGACGTACAGCGCCAGCGAGAACACCGCGAACGCCAGCGCCGCCAGCACCTTGCCCTTGGTGACCACCAGCAGGAAGATCAGCATGAAGCCGCTGGCCAGCAACGCCCGGTTCAAGGCGCTCCGCCATGTCGGCGCCTTGTCCAGGCGCGCTTGACGGGCCTGGTCGCGCGTCTGCTTCTTGCGCTCCGCGGGACTGGCCGGCCGGCTGGTGCGCCCGCGCGACTGCACGACGCCCGCGGCGGTTCCGCGGTGCTTGGTGCGGCGCTTGCGCTTGGTCTGGGCCATTACCTAAGGAGTTTACGCGGTGCGGGCGCGGCGGTGAAGGGCATCCTCGATCGTCTCGTACCCGCGCAGGGCGACGTCGTCCGGGAAGTCTTCGAAGGCGGCCCGCGGCGCCAGCCCCACCAGCTCTGCCCCGGCCACCGGCGCGTGGCGGGCGACGGCGGCGACCACGGCGGCCGGCGAGGCCCGCCAGTGGTCCTCGACATTGGTCGACACCTGCGCCAGACCGAGGTGCTCCAGCCACAGGCCGATCGCGCGGACGCCCGGTAGCCCCTCCTCCCCGCCCTCCCGGATCTTCGCCGCGATCGCCCGGGCGTCGTCCAGCGTCGCCGTCGGCCCGAGCTCGACGTTGAAGGCGATCAGCGGCGGGCGAGCGCCGACGAGCACGGCGCCGGCCGTGGGGTGAAGCGCGTCGGGCCCGAAGTTCGGCGCCAGCTCCCCGGCGGCGATGCGTCGCGCCAGCTCGGCCGGGCCGCCGCGGCGCAGCTGGGCGCGCGAGCGACCGCCGGCGAGCACGCCGTACAGGAACACCGGCAATCCGAGCTCGGCGCCCAGGCGATCGGCGAGCACCAGCGCCTCCGCACAGGCGGCGCCGCGGTCGTCGTTATTGATATGGATGATCGGAGCCACGTCGATCGCTCCGACGCGCGGATGAATGCCATCGTGAGTGTCGATCTGGATCCGGCGCACCGCCTCGGCGGCGCCGCGAACGACGGCATCGGCCAGCGCTCCCGGCTCGCCGGCGAGCGTGTACGCGCTGCGATGGTGGTCGGGATCGGAATGGACGTCGAGCAGGCCGTCGCCGAAGGCGGCCGCGACGGCCGCGATCGTGGTCTGATCGCGGCCCTCGGAGACGTTGGGGTACGCCAGAAGGGCGGCCACTACGTGTCGTGCGCGTATCGGCCGTCGACCAGCACCTCGCGGCCGCCGACGGTCAGCGAGGCGTCGAGCACCACCACATCGAGATGGGTCGGCACCGACACCGTGCCGCCGATCCCCGCGCTGCCCCCTAACGCGACGTGCACCGTGCCGAGCATCTTCTCGTCCTCCAGCACGAAGCCGGTGAGGCGCGCGCGGTCGTTGGTGCCCACCCCCAGCTCGGCGACGTTCGTGCCCAACTCCCCGTGCCGGTTCAGCTGGGCCAGCAGCTCGGGGCCGAGTCGGCCCTCGGCGGCCGCCAGACGTCCGTCGGACACCGTCAGCCGCGCGGGTTGTTCGGTGGTCAGCCCAAGGCGGGCGATGCTGCTCGCCACCAGGGCGCCGCGGGCGCTGTCCGCCGCTTCCAGCAGCTGCGCGACGGCTTGTGAGCGCTCGCTCATCAGGTCGAAGTCGACCGCCATCACGCGCGCCGACATGTCGTCGGTCACCCCGGGCATGGTGGCGCCGGCGTCGCTGGCAGCCTTGCGCGGCGCGTGTGTGGCTGAGCAAGCGCGTCGTCGGGGCGATGAACACGTCGCAGGCGCTGAGCGCCGCCGCCAGCGGGGGCGGAGGCCCTCGCCGCGCGTGACCGCCAGACAGCGGCGCAGGACGGTGTCCACGGCGGGGCCGAGGTCGGGCATCGCCGGATCATAGGTCGGGCCGCTGCTACGGCGACTGACCCCTAGGCGATCAGCGAGGCGAGCAGGCGGTCGGTGGATGACTGAAACTGCGTCAGTCCGCCGTGCGTGCGGGCCACCAGCATCGCCCCCTCGAGTCCGCTCACGATCATCTGCGCGGTATCGCGGGGCGCTCCGTCGATCGAGAGGCTGCCGTCCCCCTGACCGCGGGCCAGAACGTCCGTAAGCCAGATTTCGTTGTCCTCGAAGAAGCGGGTGATTGCCTCGCGCATCGCGTCCGGCAGGGTCTGGTACTCGGCGGCGAGGATGCCGCACAGGCACATGCGGTCTCGCTCCAACACGTTCCTGTACAGACCGACATAGGCGTGCAGCTTCTGAGGGGGAGCGGGGAAGTCGCGGTCGATCCCCTGCAGGGCCTCGGCGAAGCGGGTCGCGTATCGAGTCATCAGGGCGTGCCCGAGCTCGGCCTTGCCGCGGAAGTGGTAGTGCAGGCTGGCCCTGGTGATCTGCAGCTCGTCGGCGACGTCGGCGTAGCTGAAGCCGTTAAAGCCCCTGACCTGGACGAGCCCCTCGGCGGTATCGAGCATCCGCTGCGCGGTGTTCGTCTTAGTGGTCGAGGTGCCGGAAGCCATCTTCAACTCGAGTGCCAGCGGGACGGAAATTCCTTGACATTGACCTACTAGTAGGTAAGCATACCAGGCGGGACAGTTGTCCACCGCAGCGAAAGGGGCCGGAATGCAGTCGACGGAGCACAAGACATTCGACGCGCCTGAAGAGACGCGGGAGTTTCCGAACGGGCACGCGGAGATCCTCAGCTTCACCGGCGGCGAGGTCGGCCGCTTGGTATTCGAGCCGGGCTGGCGCTGGTCAAACGACGTCAAGCCGCTCGCCAAGACCGACAGCTGCCAGGCGGCGCACTTTCAGTATCACGTCAGCGGCCGCCTGGCGATCCGTATGGACGACGGCACCGAGTTCGTCGCCGGCCCCGGCGATGTGACTTCGCTGCCCAGTGGTCATGACGCCTGGGTGGTCGGCGATGAGCCGGTAGCGGTCATCGACTGGTTCGGGGCCAGCCACTACGCGCAGGGCAGCTGACCCGGCCTCCGGCCACTGGCAGCAATCGTTTCAGCACACCAACCAGGAGGTGAGGTAGATGGCACGCATGATGGCTGACTGCCGTCGCTTTGAGAGCGACAGCAACTGCTCGCTGACGATCATCGGTGAGGAGGACGAGGTGATCGCCGCCGCCGCGCAGCACGCTGTAGCGGTTCACGGCCACCAGGACACGCCCGAGTTTCGCGAGCAGATGCACGCGATCCTCGAGCCCGAGAGCAGCTACCGGCCCGGGGTCAGGGAGACCGAGCCGCTCCCCAGCTGACGGCTCCACCAGTTGCCGTCGTGGTGCGGCCGCCCCGCGGCGGTCGCGCCACGCACGCAGCCTCCGCGTGAGCCGGCGCCCGGAGGGAAGTGGATAGCGTTTGCACCGTGCCCCCTTCGTGGCCGCCACTCTCCTACGGAACCTGGAGCGACACCTGCGACACGCTGCACGCGCACACCCAGCTGCTGGGCAAGCTCGCGGTGGCTCTCGCGCCGGCCGAGCCACAGCTTCAGCACGCGGCGCTGCGGCTGAGCGCGCGCGGATGGGAGACCGCACCGCTGCCGGTACCCGACGGCTCGGGCGCGCTGGTTGTCGCGCTGGACCTGCGCGCTCACGAGGCGGTCGTCGAACACAGCGATGGCCGGTCCCGGCGGATCACGCTGATGCCCGATCGAGCGGTGGGCAGCGTGACCACGGAGGTCCTGGATGCGGTCGGCCGCCACGGCGGTCCCGTGGAGATCAACCCGGCACCCCAGGAGGTCGCGTGGAGCGTGCCCCTGGACGAGGATCAGGAGCACCACACCTACGACGCCTCCCAGGTCGAGGCCTACTTCTCCGCCGCGACCCAGGCCGCTCTCGCGCTGGCGCGGTTCCGGGCACCCTACCGCGGTCGCTCGACCCCCGTCAACGCGTGGTGGGGCTCGTTCGATCTCGCCGTCAACCTGTTCTCCGGCCGGCCGGCCGACCCGCCGGCGACCGACTTCATCATGCGCAACGCGATGGACGCTCAGGAGGTGGCCATCGGTTGGTGGCCCGGCGATGCCCGTCATGACCAGGCGGCCTTCTACGCCTACGCCCACCCGGCGCCCGACGGATTCGAGGCGGCGACGCTCTCCCCCTCCCAGGCACGTTGGGAGCCGACGCTGGGGGAGTACATCCTTGACTCAGAGGACGCTCGTCGGGCATCGGATCCACGAGCGGCCGTCGTCGAATTCGCTCATTCGGCGTTTCGCCACGCCTGCGCAGTGTGCGAATGGGACCCGGCGCTGCCCGCGAGCGCGGAGGGCAGGCCGCCTCCGGTCCGGTAGTGGCCTTGGCCGACTGTCGCGTTCGGATCGTCTCAGGTCGTCTTGATCAGCCCGCCACCGGTCACGTAGTCGACGCCGGTGATGTTGCCGGCGGGCTCCGAGGCAAGCAGCGTGACCAGTTCCAGGCGGCGACCGCGAATCTGATCCCGGAGGATCTCGTCGATGCGGTCGGCCACCTGACCGATCGTCTTGTGCGCGAACGTCTCGGGATGGGCGTTCGCCTCGTCCGCGGGGTCCGGGGTCGTCGGGCCAGCCTGGAGTGAGCGCGGTGTAGCCGCTCTGCTCGAACAGCTTCGCCCAGCGATCCCAGCTGCTGGGCAGCAGCCACGGAGGCCCCCACTCTTCCTCTGATCAGGGCGAAAGTGAAGCCCGCTCGGGTCGGCGGGTTGCCTCCTGTGGAGGCCGTCGGTCCACCGGAGGCGTAGCATCATGTTCTTCAGGGCCACTTCACCGCTCCTGCGAATCATTCGCGCAGCCCGCCGACCGACAGGCAACGGCGTCCTCACGGACGGTTTCGTCCCCAGCGACGGAAGAGCCGCTCTCAACGAAGCATCGGACGCCACTCGCACCCGCGAGCCGTCAAAGGAGCAGGCACATGCCGACCCAAAGCGTCAACGCAGCGCCCAGCCGCGAAAGCCATGGACCGCCGGTGGAGGAAGCAGCTGCGCCCAGCGCGCCATCCAAGTCCCTGGTGGGGCGATTCTTGAGCGCCCTGCGCGGCGACAAGTACATGATCGACGCCTACCCGCCGAACTGGCAGGGGTCGGCCCCTGCGACGTCCGACCACGACGCGCCTGCTCAGACGCAACGACCCGGTGTCGGATGATGGACGACCAGGCGATCCGCGCCGTGGTGACGCGTCTTTCGCGCCAGCACCCATCCGGCGGACAGGTGATCGAACGAGCGGCCGTCGTCGCCGAGGGCGCTGAGTCCGGCGCGATCCTCGACTGGATCACCTCCCATGACGGGATGCCCGAGTCGCGGGCCGGCGTCGCTCCGGCGCGAGGCCTTCACCAGGGAAAGCTCGACGCGAGTCGCGGCACGAGCTCCGCGACCCCGCGGCGGTATGTGCTCCCGCCGGGTGCCCTCTCCTGACCCGCCGGGCCCGACCGTGACCCGGCTCTTCGGCGTCCACTAGCAGCGGATCGGACCGCGCCTCCGCCAGCCAGAGTCAGACCGGGCGCGTGGTAAGCTCAAGGGGCGCTCAGCGAGCCTTATGCCCTTCTCGCTTACCGGGCGATTTCTTTGGTCAGAGGGGCAGAGAGGCGGTCGGCCATGGCCACCGCAACCAGGACGACGGAGCTTGCAGGCCAAGGTGCGCTCGGTGCGCCGGCGGCAGCCGCCTTTCCCAGGTGCCCCGTCCAGCAGCGTTGCGCCTCTCCGGAATGGCACGTGCTCCGAGTCTTCGGTCGCGGGCGTAACTGCGACTTCGACGAGGGCAACGAGCGCCTGGACGACCTGTGAGGGTCCGGCGCGACCCGATCGCACTCCCGGGCACGAGCAAGGGAAAGTCGCGGTCATGAGTCATCTCTGCTGCCGTCCCTGCCAGCTGCGCTTCACGCCGGCCAACGCGATCTATCTGACCAGCTGTCCCGAATGCGGACTGCCACCCGCGCGAATCGACGATATGAAGAGCCTGGTCGGCTACCGGCTCTTCACCGACCACGCGGCCAAAGACACGTTGGCCGAGGCCATAGCGGTCGCGCTCCGCAAGCCGGAGCCCAGCTGAGCATGGTGAGCGTGATGTCCGAACGATCACGCGCGGCGCGGCTGGACGAGCTGCAGGCGCAGGCTCGACACGCGCGTCAGCGCTTTGACCTGTACAAGGCCAAGGCCTACGGTCCTCGCCTGACGAGCCCGTCGCGGATGCGCGAGCTGGAACGCGAAAGCGCACGCGCCGAAGCCAATCTCCGCTTCGCTAAAGACGAGGCCAAGGAATCACGCCACGGCGATCGGCCGGGCGGGTAATGCCGGCGAAGAGCGCTCGAGAGCGAGCTGAGGAGAAGCGCCAGGCGAAGCTCGAGAACGTCCGTGACGAGGTCGAGAAGGGCTCGCTGATCATCCGGCAGATGACCGACGAGGAACGACGCCTCTACCCGCCTCGCCCTGAGGCCCCTCCGCGCCAGCCGAGACAGCGATGAGCCGGGAGCCCCACGGGCTGGTGGCGCGAATCAGGGACATGCGACGGGCGCTGGCCACGCCGGACGTGCTGTCACAGCTTCGGAGAGGGCCGGCCGGAGCTTCGGACCCGGCGCTTCCCGAGAACCTGCAGCAGAACCTGCAGCCACGGGTCGCCCATCTCGAGCAGCTCGTCCTGGGACTGCAGGACTCGGTGTATCGGGAATCACAGCGACAGGACCGGCGAATCACAGAGCTCGAGGCGCGCGTAGAGCCGACAGCGCTGACTGCCGCGCTCGACAAGGACGCCCGCGAGCGAGGCCTGTAGCGGCCAGTGACCACATTCTTCATGCCCACGGGCCCCGGACGGGCAGGTGAGGTCGCATACCAGGAGCTGCGCAGGCAGACCGAGGAGAAGATGGGCCGAGCTCCCAGCAGGCGCAGGATCATGGAGCTGTGGACCCGCCGCGGCAACCTGGACTGCATCACCAAGGTCGGAGCGCCGGATCCGGTCTGGGGGGATATCGTGACCGCGATTTTCGACATGGGGCCCCACCAACCGTTCGTCGTCTACCGCCAGCCCGCCGACCAGTCGCCCGGTGACCAGCCGTCCGGTGACCGTTGCGAGGTGCTCGGCTGCAGCGCCTACTCGGTATCGGAGTTCGCCTCGTGACCTCCGCTGGCGGGAACGAGACAATCAACCTGCGGCCGTGACGTCCGTCACCGAGATCGTCTTCGTCGGCGGCGACCGCCTCCGGGTGCACGGAGACGCCAAGGAGATCGAGCGGCTGATCCTGTCCGCGGCTCGCGGCTCCATCATGGAGCTCGCGTGGGTGACCGAGGTGCAGACCGGACAGCGTGTGGGGATAAACCCCGACCACGTCCTGCTCCTGCGGGCCCCCACCGACGTCGACGCCGGCTGACCCCGCTCAGCGGTCCGAGGACCTGATTTCCTGCACCGACGGGCTGCGCCACGAGCATGGTCGCCCAGGCGGTCAACTAAACTCCGCCGCCCTCGCCGGAGTAGCTCAGTCGGTTAGAGCAGCGGAATCATAATCCGCGTGTCGGGGGTTCGAGTCCCTCCTCCGGCATCTCACGCGCTGGTCGGCAAGGTCCGTCGCGGCGAGCTCTATAAGGCGAGGCGGTCGGCGATCTGGGCGATCGAGAGGCCCTCGGCATCTCGATAGTGGCGAGCCAGCGCAACTGCACGGCGACGCTCAACCACTCGAGCTGCCACTGGCGCATAGGCGGTCGGCGCCATGCT
>JADGPO010000086.1 GCA_017882405.1 Solirubrobacteraceae bacterium
ACCCGCGAGCTCCGCCGCGGGGCTCTGGAGCGGGTGATGGGAATCGAACCCACACCATCAGCTTGGAAGGCTGAGGTTCTACCATTGAACTACACCCGCCTCGACCAACCTGCCGATCCCACCGCGCCCGGTCCGCCTATATATAAGACTCCGCAGCCGTCCAGGACCCGAGGCCAGCGCCACCCCCGTGGCCACCCCCGGCCCGGAAACTGGTGGAGGGGGAAGGATTCGAACCTTCGAAGGCATAAGCCGGCAGATTTACAGTCTGCTCCCGTTGGCCGCTTGGGTACCCCTCCGGCAAATGAGCCGCGTATTTTCGGGCCCAAGGCGTGTTGTGTCAACGTTTTCTGAGCAATAGATTCCCCGCCGGGGGCCCGGAACGGGGTCAGGCGCCCGGCGGCGGGCGCCGGATGCGGTGAGGACGGCCCTCCGAAGGGGCCGACCCTCTTAGCCGGTCTTGCGGCGGCCGTGGACCAGGCTGACGAGGTCCGCCTCACCGCGGCTGAGGCCAAAGTGCCGCACCAGCCGGTCGGCGTCGGCACCGTGGCGCACGAGGGCGATCGCGTGGTCGTAGGGGCGGCCGTCGCCGCGGACTTCGAGCTGCCCGAGACGGTCATTGAGCTGCGAACTCAGCTGGTCGAGGCGCCTCAGCCGCTCGCCGACCCGCGCGCCGATGCCTGCGGTGGCGGCGACCTCGGTCCTGAGCGCCGCAAGCTCGTCCTCGAGCGCCCCGAGGTGTTCCGCCTGACGCCGGGCCCGGCCGGCGAGCGCCACGACGCACAGAGCGGCCACACCGAAGGCGCCGCCGGCGAGCGCCGCTACCAGCCAGGCTGTGTCGATCATCATGTCGGATCCTTCCCCACGTTGTTTTGGCGTTGCACGAGTACGGTGGGCCCTTCATGGGCCTCCACCGCGGCGGTGGCCCTAATGGCTTCGTCGACCGGGTCCTGGCCACCGTCGGTCACCTTCTGCTCCATCACGACGATCACGACCCGTCGGTTGGAATTGCGGCCGTCGACGGTGTCGTTCGGCGCCACCGGCCGGAACTCGCCGAGCCCGAGCACCTGCATGCGCAGCGGGTCCACTCCCGCCTTGGTGAACAGCTGCACGACGTTGGCGGCCCGGGCCGCCGACAGCTCCCAGTTGGACGGGAACACCGAGGTGCTGATCGGCCGGTTGTCGGTATGGCCCTCGACGCGGATGGCGTTCGGGAAGGGCTTGAGGATGTCGGCGATCTTGGCGAGCACCGGAGCGGCGCCCGGCGCCACCGCCGCGACGCCGCTCGGGAACAGGATGTCGGTCTTGATCTCGACCTCGAGCGAGAAGGCGGTCTGGCGGACGTGGACGATCTTCTGGTCGATCAGCCCCTGCAGCGCCTTGCGCACGTCTTCGGCCATCTTGAACAGCGCGTACTTCGGGTCGGTACCGGCACCGTGCGCCTCACCATGCGGCTGCTGGCCTTTCTGGTCGGACGGGTCCTTGTCGGTGCGCTCCATACCGGGCAACGTCGGGCGCGGGTCCCGGAGCTTCATCAGCGCGGTCGGGCGCACGCCGGTCAGGTGCTGGTCGCCGCCCTTGCCGCTCGAGGCCTTCTCGACGGTAATCGGGGTCGTGGTCTTCGGCGCGCCGCGGAACGCCGCGACCAGCGAGTCCGACAGCACGCGGTACTTACCCTCGTTGACCGAGGACATCGCGTACATGACGGTGAACAGCGCGAACAGCAGCGTCACGAGGTCGCCGTAGGGGATCGCCCACGCCTCGTGGTTCTGGTGCTCCTCGTGCTTCTTCTTGCGCGCCATGGTGCAGGGCGCCTAGTGATGCACGTAGGACTTCAGCTTCGCCTCGATGTTGCGCGGGTTCTCGCCCTGCGCGATCGAGATGATGCCCTCGATGCACATCTGCCGGACCTGGGTCTGGCCGTGGACCACCGACTTGAGCTTGGCGGCCATTGGCAGGAAGAACAGGTTCGCGAGTCCGATGCCGTAGATCGTCGCGATGAACGCCGCCGCGATGCCGTGGCCGAGCTTGGAGGGATCGGCGAGGTTCTGCATGACGGCCATCAGTCCCATGACCGCGCCGATAATGCCGAGCGTCGGCGAATAGATGCCCATGCCCTCGAAGACCTTGGCGGCCGCGGTATCGGCGTGCTCGCGCACCTCGAGCTCGATTTCGAGCAGGTTGCGGATCGCGTCGGGCTCGCCACCGTCGACGAGCGCCTGCAGGCCCTTCTTCATGAACTCGTCTTTCTCGGTCTCGACCGCGGACTCTAGGCCGAGCAGGCCCTGCTTGCGGGCGATGTTGCTCCACTCGACGATCTTCGCGATCGTCGCGTCGGGGTTCATCGACGGCGGCTTGAACACCCAGCCGATGATCTTGAGCGCCCGCTTGAACGTGTTCATCGGCGTCTGCACGAAGATCGCCGCGAACGTGCCGAGGACGACGATCACGAACGCCGCCGCGCCGAGCAGCGCCTTGACGCCGCTGCCCTTCAGGATGCTGCCGCCGATGATCGACACGAAGGCAAGCACGATGCCGACGACGCTGAGGATATCCATGGGTCAACTGCGCGGCGGGCTCAGCGCCCCTGCCGCCAGTCCTCCATGCGGGCCCGCAGCCGCACCAGCGCCTGACCGTGGATCTGGCAGACGCGCGACTCGCTGACGTCGAGCACCGCGCCGATCTCGCGCAGGTTGAGCTCATCGTCGTAGTACAGGGACAGCACCAGCTTCTCGCGCTCCGGCAGGCCCTCGATCGCAGCGGCCAGGGCCTTGCGGAAGTCCTCCTCCTCAAGGTCATCCTGGGGACCCGGGTTGTCGTCGCGGGTATGGGCCACCGGCCCGTCGTCGTCGCTCGAGCCCATCTGGTCGAAGCTGAACAGCCGGCAGCTCGCGGCGTCGGCGATCGCCCGGTGGTACTCCTCGACGCTGATGCCGAGCGCCTCGGCAACGTCGCCGGCGCGTGCCTCGCGGCCGGTCTCGTTCTCGATCCGGCGCACGACCTCGCTCATCTCCCGCACGGTGCGGTGCACCGAACGGGGCGTCCAGTCGGACTTCCTGACCTCGTCGAGCATCGCACCGCGGATGCGGATGCCGGCATAGGTTTCGAAATTGGCGCCCTTGCTCGCGGTGTAGTGCCGGGCGGCGTCCAGCAGCCCGATCATGCCCGCCTGGATCAGGTCGTCGACCTCGACGTTGGGCGGCATCCGGCTCACGAGGTGGTAGGCGATTCGTTTGACCAAATCGGCATGACGCAGGACGAGCTCGTCCTGCGGAATGTCAGCCGGGCCGGACCCCGTCGCGGGGCGCGCAGCCTCGGCGTACTGCTGTCTTGCTCTCATTGCAAAGCGCCTACGCCCGTGTTCGCCATAACCAGGCGTTCGACGAAGAACTCCAGGTGGCCCCGTGCTCCGCCGGGCACTGCCCATGTATCGGCTTTGGCGGCCAGTTTCTTGAATCCCTGCGAGGCCACCGAGCCGGGGAAGGCCTCAACCACCGCCGACTGGCGCTGGACGGCCCGGCGCAGGAATTCGTCGTAGGGGATGGACCCCGCATAATCGAGGGTCACATCGAGAAACCGGTCACAGACCCGGGACAGCTTTTCGTACAGGTCGCGCCCCTCGCCCGGGCTGCGCGTCTGGTTGGCCAGCACCCGGAAGTGCTGCACCCGGTGCTCCCGGCTGAGGACCTTGATCAGCGCGTAGGCGTCGGTCAGCGACGCCGGCTCGTCGCAGACCACCACCAGCACGTGGTGGGCGGCGCGGGCGAAGGTGGTCACGCTCTCGTGCAGGCCGGCGGCGGTGTCGATCAGCATCACGTCGACCCGCTGGCCGAGGTCGCTGAACGCGCGGATCAGACCCGCGTGCTCCAGCGGCCCAAGGTTCGCCATCTGCCGGATCCCCGAGCTCGCCGGCACCACGCGGATGCCGCGCGGACCCTCGACGATGATCTCCTCGAGCGCGCGCTCGCCGGACAGCACGTGGCTCAGGTTCCAGCGCGGCTGCAGGCCGAGCACCACGTCGACGTTGGCGAGCCCGAGGTCGGCGTCGAGTACCAGCACCGACTGGCCACGGTCCGCGAGCGCGACGGCGAGGTTCGCCGTGACGTTCGTCTTGCCGACGCCGCCTTTGCCGCCGGTGACGGCGATGACCTTGACGGGGCGGCTGGACGCGGGCCGCGGCGGATCGAAGGGTTTCCAGTTAGCCATGCGTCGCCACCTTTCCGAAATGAGCTGCGAGATAGGCGTCGTCGACGCCGTGGAGTGCGCCGCCGCGGGCGGCGAGTTTCAGCGCTTTCTTGACCAGCCAGACGCGCTTCGGCGGGGCCGCATGCAGGTCGTCCGGCACGCGCTGGCCGTCGGCCAGCCACGCGAGCGGCAGCGCGTGCCGCAACGCGACCGACAGCACCGGCCCGAGGCTCGCCGCCTCGTCGATCTTGGTCAGTACCAGCCCTTCCGGGCGGGCCCGCGAGTAGGAGCGCACGATTTCGTCGAGGGCCTGCTGCTCGCTGTTGGCGCCGAGCGCGAGCAGCGGCTGGATGCGGCGGTCCGGCACGGCGAGCGTCGCGAACTGCTCGGCGAGGCGTTCGTCGCGCGGGCTCATGCCGGCCGTGTCGATCAGCACCAGGCGCCGCGAGCCGAGGCCCTGGAGCACCGCGCCGAGCTCGCGCGAGGTGGTCGCGACGTGCATCGGCACGCCGAGGATCCGCGCGAAGGTCAGCAGCTGGTCGCGGGCGCCGATCCGGTAGTGGTCGAGGCTCACGAGCGCCAGATCCTGGGCTCCGTGGCGCAGGGCCCAGCGCGCCGCCAGCTTCGCGATCGTGGTCGTCTTGCCGACCCCGGTGGGGCCGACGATCGCAAACACGCCGCCGTCGTGGAGCATGCCGTGGTCGACCGCGGCGAGGTGCTTGAGCAGCAGCGCCGGCGCGATGCGCGCCGCCGCCGCGCCGCTGGTCTTGGCCGGCACCTTGTCAGTCAGCGCGCGGGCGATGTCCGGCGCGACGCCGAGCAGGCTGAGATCCTTGAGCACCAGTGCCTTCAGCGGTTCGCGCCGCAGGCGATCGCTCCAGGCGAGGCTCGCCAGCTGATCCTGCAGCAGCGCGCGCAGCGACTCGACCTCGCGGCGCATCGCGAGCAGGCCCTCATCCTGCGACCAGACGACCTGCGGGCGCTCAGCGGCGGCCGGCGGCGCGGCGGCGCGCACG
>JADGPO010000087.1 GCA_017882405.1 Solirubrobacteraceae bacterium
ATCGACATGCGCTACGCCGACGCGTTGAAGATGGCCGACGACTGCATGACCTACCGCATCACGGTCAAGGAGTTCGCGATGAAGTACGGCTGGCACGCGACCTTCATGCCGAAGCCGCTGTTCGGCGAGAACGGCTCCGGGATGCACACCCACCAGTCGCTGTTTCGCGGAGAGCGCAACGCCTTCTATGACGCCAACGACCCGAACTTCCTGTCGGACGTCGGCAAGGCGTTCATCGCCGGCCAGCTGCGCCACGCCCGGGAGATCTGCTCGATCTTCGCCCAGTGGGTCAACTCCTACAAGCGCCTGGTCCCCGGCTACGAGGCGCCCGTGTACGTCGCCTGGTCGCGCCGCAACCGCTCCGCGCTGGTTCGCGTCCCGCTCTATCACCCCGGCAAGGAGCGCGCCACGCGGATGGAGCTGCGTTGCCCCGACCCTGCCTGCAATCCGTACCTGACCTTCGCGGTGCTCCTGCAGGCCGGACTGGAGGGGATCGAGCACGGCTACGAGCTGCCGGATCCGATGGACCGCAACCTGTACCACCTCTCGCCTGACGAGCGCCGGCGGCTGGGCATCGATCAGCTGCCCGAGACACTCGGCGAGGCGATCGAGCTGACCTCCCAGTCGGAGCTGGTCCTGCGCACGCTCGGCGAGCACATGTTCAACCGCTACATCGAGATCAAGCGCCAGGAGTGGGACGACTACCGGGTGCAGGTCACCCCCTGGGAGCTCGAGCGCTACCTGCCGGTTCTCTGACCGGCGATCAGTCCAGCGCCCGGGTCAGGTCCTCTGTGGACGTGACGGGAGCCTGGCAGACGAATCCCTGGCAGACGTACGCGGCCGCCTGACCGTCGACCGGCTCGCGACCCTCCAGCAGCGGGACGCCATCGGACGGCCCGCCGGCCAGCACGACGTGCGGTCGGTAGCCCCTCCGCATGACGCGCGCCAGGTCGTCGAACTCCGCACCCGAGCCGACCAGGGCGACCTCGTCGACCCTCGATAGATGGAAGTCGAACGCCTGCAGAGCGTGGCCGAAACCGAGCGGATGGCGACCGACGATCGGGGCGAGCACGCTCAGGACGCCGAGCGCTCGCTCCTCGTAGGCGGCCTCGCCGGTCACGAGCGCGAGCCGCAGCAGGCCGAACGCGGCTGACGAACCCGCGGCCGGGATCGGGGAATCATCGAGGTCCTTGCGCCGGGCAAAGCCGGTGTCCTGGTCGGCCGCGGTGGTGAAGAAGCCGCCCTGATCCTCGTCGGCGAAGCGCGCGAGCATCGTGTCGGCGATCGCCCGGGCCTCCCGATACCAGCGGGGATCGAAGGTCGCCTCGTACAGCGTCTGGAGCGCCTCCAGCAGATAGGCGTGGTCCTCGAGGTAGGCGTCGATGTGCCCGCGCCCGTCCTTCCAGGTGCGCAGCAGACGGCCGTCCGGGGTCCGCAGCTCGCCGAGCAGGAACTCGGCGCAGTCGATCGCCGCCGCAAGATAGTCCTCGCGTTCCAGCGCGGCTCCGGTCTCGGCCAGCGCCGAGATCATCAGCGCGTTCCAGGAGCACAGGCGCTTGTCGTCGGTGCCCGGTCGCACGCGGCGCGCGCGCGCCTGGAGCAGCACGCGCTGGATCTCCTGCAGCGCCGCCGGCTCAGGCTCTGGGCCTCGGCCCTCCAAGACGTTGGAGCCCTCGAAGTTGCCCTCCGGGGTGGCGCCGAAGAAGGCCAGCGCCCGCCCGGCGAGGCCGGTCCCACCCAGCGCCGCCAGCAGCTCGTCCACCGTCCACAAGTAGAACTTGCCCTCCACGCCCTCGGAGTCGGCATCCAGCGCCGAGTAGAAGCCCCCCTCGGAGCCGCGCATCTCACGCAGCGCCCAGTCGAGCGTCTCTGAGCAGATGCGGCGCAGCAGCGGATCGCCTGAAACCTGCCAGCCGTGCAGGTAGGCCCGCGCCAGGAGCGCGTTGTCGTAGAGCATCTTCTCGAAGTGGGGCACGGTCCAGGCCGCGTCGACCGCATAGCGGCTGAAGCCACCGCCGACCTGGTCATAGATGCCGCCGGCAGCCATCGCCCGCAGCGTCCCGAGCGTCATCTCACGCTCGCCGCGGGCCAGGAGGAACTCGATCACCGGGGCCTGGGGGAACTTGGGCGCGCTTCCGAAGCCATGGTTGCTGCCGTCGTAGACCTCTTCAAGGCCGCTGATCGCCGCGGTCAGCAGCTCCTCGCCGATCGGCTCGTCAGAGGTGGGCAGCCGTGAGGCGCCGCCCAGTGCCTTGAGCACCTCGCCGCCCTGCTCGCGGACCTTGTCACGCCGCTGCGCCCAGGCCTCGGCGACGCCCTCCAGCACGGCCCGCCAGCTGGGCATGCCGTGGCGGGGCGCAGGCGGGAAGTAGGTGCCGACGTAAAACGGGGCCTGCTCGGGGGTGAGGAACGCGTTCAGGGGCCAGCCGCCCTGGCCGGTCATCGCCTGACAGGCCTCCATGCAGACCGCGTCGACGTCGGGCCGCTCCTCGCGGTCGACCTTCACGCACACGAAATGCTCGTTCATCAGCGCCGCCACCTCGGGGTCCTCGAAGGACTCGCGCTCCATCACGTGGCACCAGTGGCAGGCGGAATACCCGATCGAGACCAGTAGCGGGCGATCCTCGGATCGCGCTCGCGCCAGCGCCTCCTCGCCCCACGCGAACCAGTCGACGGGATTCTCGGAGTGCTGCAGGAGGTACGGCGAGGTCTCTCGGGCGAGGCGATTGGCCATGACTCGAGGCTACCCAGCTGCCTCGGCCCCACCCGCGCAATAGGCTGTCTGAACTGCTTCAGGGAGAAAGGAATCGTTTTGCCAGCAAGTCGCGAACCCGTGACTGCCACCAACGCACCGGCGGCGATCGGGCCCTACGTCCACGCGATTGCATCCGGTGGGCTGCTGTTCTGCTCGGGCCAGATACCGCTCGACCCTCGTACCGGTGACATGGTGGGGACGACCGTCGCCGACCAGGCGGGACGTTGCCTGGAGAACCTGGCGGCGGTGTGCGCCGCCGCCGGCGCGAGCCTCGGCGATGCGGTGCGGGTCACGATCTACACCACCGACATGTCGGCGTTCGCGTCGATCAACGAGGTCTACGGATCGTTCTTCGAGTCCAGCCCGCCAGCCCGCGTGGCGATCGGTGTGACGGCCCTGCCGCGGGGAGCGCAGGTGGAGATGGACGCGGTGGTGGCGCTCCCTGACTGAGACGACCGCGATAAAGGACGGAGCGGGGGGCGGACGGGGATCCGTTACCCCGCAGGACATCCGGCGCGCCGCCGCGGCGGGCGCCGAGATCATCCGCGAGACGCCGGTGCTCAGCTCGCGCACGCTCGCCGAGCGTACCGGGATGCCGGTGGCGCTCAAGGCCGAGAACCTGCAACGCACCGGCTCATTCAAGCTGCGCGGCGCGCTGGCCAAGATCGCCTCACTCGGCGACCGCTGCGACGCCGGCGTGGTCTGCGGCAGCGCCGGCAACCACGCCCAGGCCGTGGCCTACGCCGCGCGGGCGAAGGGCATCGCCTGCGAGGTGTTCATGCCCAATGGGGCCGCGATCTCCAAGCTGGAGGCGGCCAACGAGCTGGGCGCCAAGGTGCGTCTGGTGGGCACCACGGTCGACGAGGCCGTCGCGGCCGCGCGCGAGCGCGCCCAGGAGGGCGGGCTGGCCTTCGTTCACCCGTTCGACGATCCCGAGGTGGTCGCCGGCCAGGGGGGCCTCGGCCTGGAGCTCCTGCACCAGGTCCCGGACATGGCCCGCGTGGTGGTGCCGGTCGGCGGCGGCGGGCTGATCAGCGGGACGGCGATCGCGATCAAGTCGCAGCGCCCCGACGTGAAGGTGGTGGGGGTGCAGGTCCAGAGCTGCGCTCCGGTGCCCGCCTCGCTGTCGGCGGGCACCCCGGTGGCGGTTGACTCCGCCCTGACGATCGCCGACGGGATCGCGGTCAAGCGCCCCGGAGAGCTCACGCTGAAGCTGATCGCGCGCTGGGTCGACGAGCTGGTGCTGGTCACCGAGGACGAGACCGCCGAGGCGATGGTGTTCCTGCTGGAGCGCTCCAAGCTGGTGACCGAGGGCGCGGGTGCGGTGGCGGTGGCGGCTCTGCTCGCCGGTCACGTGTCCGGCGACGTGGCGGGGACGACCGTGGCCGTGCTCTCAGGCGGCAACGTCGATCCGGGCCTGCTGGCCCAGGTGGCTCGCCGCCACGAAAGCCAGGCGGGCCGTCGGCTGGTGGCGCTGGCGACGATCCCCGACCGTCCCGGATCGCTGGCCCGGGTGCTGTCCATGGTGGGCGAGCTGGGCGCCAACCTGGTCGACGTGGAGCACGTGCGCGAGGGCTTTGACCTACACGTGCGCGAGACCGCGGTGCAGCTGGTGCTCGAGACCCGGGGCCCCGAGCACGCGGCTCAGGTGCTCAGCGCGGTGCGCCGGGCCGGCTATCCCGAGCCGCGAATCGTTGGTTAGGGCTAACCCTGGGCTAAGCCGCGATCTCGTCGCGCGAGGCGCGGTATTCCAGCGCTGCCTGGACGACCGCGGCCATCACCCGGCTGCGGTCGTCGGCCTCGGGGTGCCATTGCACGCCCAGCACGAAGCGTCGCTCGGGCAGCTCGATCGCCTCGGTCAGGCCATCCATCGTGGAGGTCCCGGTGATCACCAGCCCCTCGCCGATCCGATCGACCCCCTGATGGTGATGGGACTTGGTGGCGTGCAGCAGCTCCCCCGCGGCCAGCGCCGCCAGCGAGCCGGGCGTCAGGCGCACGTCGTGGTCGGCGCCGTCGAAGCTGCCGGGGACGCGCCGGTGATCCTCGTGGCCGACCCGGTCGGGCAGGTGCTGGTGAAGCGTTCCGCCGAAGGCGACGTTGAGCACCTGGATGCCGCGGCAGATGCCCAGTACGGGCATGTTGCGCTGCACCGCGCGGCGGGTGAGCGCGATCTCGAACGCGTCGCGCAGCCGGTCGACGTTGTTGGTGGCCTCGTGGGGCGCCGCGCCATAGGAGGCGGGATCCATGTCGTGGCCGCCCGACAGCACGAGGCCGTCGACCCGGTCCAGCAGCTCGTCCGGCTCGTCGACCAGCTGGTCTTCGGGCGTGATCAGCAGCGCCAGCCCCCCGGCCCGCTGGATCCCGGCGACATAGCCGGCGGGCAGCAGCGCGGCCGGCTGGTTCCAGAGGCCGAACGTCGCTTCGATCACCGGGGTGACGATGGCAATCGCGGGCCGTGATTCGCTCACGTAGACGAGCTTAGTCCGGAACCCCGCACCCGCGAGCGCAAAACGGCGCGCTGCACCTTGCCGCTGGCCGTCTTGGGCAGCTCGGGGGCGAAGTCGACGATCCGCGGGTACTTGTAGGGCGCCGTCTCGTGCTTGACGTGGTCCTGAAGCTCTGAGGCCAGGCCGTCGGAGGGCGCAAAGCCGTCGCGCAGCACCACCACGGCGCGCACCACGGTCCCCCGCTCGTCGTCGGGCGCGGCCACCACGGCGGCCTCGGCCACCGCATCGTGGGAGACGAGCGCGGACTCGACCTCGAACGGTCCGATCCGGTAGCCGGAGGAGATGATCACGTCGTCGGTCCGACCCTCGAAGTACAGGTAGCCGTCCTCGTCTGACTGCACGCGGTCGCCGGTGTGCCACGGCTCGTGCTCGGGAGCGGGCCCGCCGTCGAGGTAGCCGACGAAGAACGTCGGGTCGCTGCCCGGGTCGGCGAGCACCAGCTCGTCATCGACGATCTCCATCCGGACGCCCGGCAGGGGGCGGCCCATCGAGCCGGGCCGGACGGCGCCGTCCGCGGGCATCCCCGTAAGCTGGCCGGTCTCCGTCTGGCCGTAGCCGTCGCGGATCTCGAGGCCGGTGCCCTCGCGAAACGCCCGCAGCACCTCCGGGTTCAGCGCCTCGCCGGCCGCCACCAGCCCGCGCAGCGAGGACACGGGCGCCAGCGCAGCGCGCTTGGCGATCACCCGGTACTCGGTGGGCGCCATGCAGAGGACGTTGACCCGCTCGGCGCTCAGCACCTCCAGCCGCTGCCGGGGGTCGAAGCGAGCGTCGTGCAGCAGCGCGGCGGCGCCCTGCAGCCACGGTGCGATGAACACGTTGCGGGCCGATTTGGACCAGCCGCTGGCGGCCGTGCACCACACCAGGTCGCCAGGCCGGGCGTCGAGCCAGTGCGCGGCCTGCAACCGCTGGCCGGGCAGGTAGCGCTGGCCGTGCACGATCCCCTTGGCCTCGCCGGTGGTGCCGCTGGTGAAGGTGATCAGGCAGGGATCGCCGGCGTCCAGCTCCACGGCGGGGGCGGGGTCGTGGTCCAACAGGGAGGGGTCGGGGATCAGGATCACCTCGCACCCGTCGGGGTCCCCGCCGCCCAATGCCGCGCTCAGCTCGGCCGCGTTGCGCTCGTCGGCCACGATCACACGCGGACGGGCGGCTTGGAGGCGCTGGCGCAGGTCCTTGGCGCGCAGCTGCTCGTTGCAGGGCAGCGCGACGGCGCCGATGCGAAAGCAGGCCACCATCGTCAGCACCCACTGCGGACGGTTGCCGATCAGCGTCATCACCACGTCGCCGCGCTTGACGCCCCGGGCGAGCAGGCCGCCGGCCAGCCGGGCGGCACCTTCGGCGACCTCGCCGAAGGTGAACTCGCGGCGGGCTCCCTCGCGGTCGAGCTCCACGAGCGCGCGATCGCCGGAGGGCGCTACGTCCACGACATCCCGGGCGAAGTTCATGAGCCGCGCAGTCTGACATGGCGGAGGCCGGTGCTCGGCTCTGCGGCTCTACACGGACCGCGCGGTCCGGTCAATACGAGGGGATGGCCGAGCCCCTATCCGGAGCCTCGATCGTCTCGCCGTGGCTAACGGTGAAGTCCCACGCCAGAGACCACGCTGGCCATCGAGTAGCCTCGTCGCATGGGACTGATGACCGGCACGGGCCCGCTCGGGAAGCAGCCCGCGGGTACGTTCAACTTCGAGCCGCCGCCCCCGGGCAGGGCGCTGTACCTGGAGCCGACACCCAAGCGCCTGCGGGTGGAGGTGGGCGGGGTGACGATCGCCGACAGCCGCCGCGCGATGATGCTGCACGAGAGCGGTCACCAGCCGATCTACTACTTCCCCCCCGAGGACGTCCGCCCCGACGTGCTGGAGGACTCCGACCGCCACACGCATTGTCCGAAGAAGGGGGATGCCTCCTATTACACGATCCGCGCCGGCGACGAGGTGGTGCAGGATGGCGCGTGGTGCTACCCGAACCCGCTGCCGGGCGCGCCGCCGATCGAGGGACTGATCGCCTTCTACTTCAACCGCATGGGCCGCTGGCGGGAGGAGGCTGAGGAGATCGGCGTGCACCCGCGCGACCCGTACCACCGGATCGACGTGCTGGCCACCGATCGCCACATCAAGATCTCGCTCGACGGCGTCGTGCTGGCCGAGACCGACCGGGCGCTGGCGCTGTTCGAGTCCAACCTGCCGACTCGCTGGTACATGCCGATTGAGGATCTGCGGGCCGAGCTGGAGCCCTCCGACACCGTCACGCGCTGTCCCTACAAGGGAACGGCCAGCTATTACTCGGTCAAGGGGATCGAGGGCGGCAAGGACCTGGTCTGGTACTACGAGCAGCCGCTCGACGAGGTGGGCCGCATCAAGGGCCTGGTCTGCTTCTTCAACGAGAAGGTCGACGTCGAGCTCGATGGCGAGCTTGCGCAGCGGCCCGCCTCGCCCTGGAGCCACCGCGTCAAGTCAGAGGCGCAAAATGAAGCGGAAGCGCTGACACGCGGGTGATCGTGAACCGCAGCGTGCGCGTGCGGCTCACGTTGTTGACCGCCAGGACCAGCCGGGTCAGGGGCTGACGAGATACCACCCGTTCATGCCCATGTGCAGGTGGGAGAACACGTGGCAGTGGTAGAACCAGCGACCGGGGTTGTCCTCGACGAACTGAAGCGAGATCACGTTGCCGGGGCCCAGGGTCTTGTTGTCGATAACCCGCCCTCCGTCGGGGTCCAGCCAGCGGTGGCCGTGCAGGTGGAAGGCGTGGAAGTTGTCGTCGAGCGCGAACACGTGCCAGGCGACCGTCTCGCCGACCTTGGCCCGCAGCGTCGGGGTGTTGCCCGCGTACGCGCGGCCGTTGACACAGGAGAACTGGTTGTCCAATCCGGTCGCCAGCGTCGTGAACGAGTGAAAGCAGAGGAAGAACTCGCGGTCGGGCCGGGGGAACTGGGGATTACGGATGATGAGCGGTCCGAGCAGGCCCTTGAACACGGGCAGGGGATCCATCGGGCCGTGGTCGTGGTAGAACCACGCGCCCTCGGTGCCGGCGCGTGCCTGCCACACGTACTTGAATGTGCGATGCGGCTCCACGAACCCGCCCGGCGTCGTGTACTTGCCCTTGTAGGCACCGTCCATGTCCGTGGTGTAGAAGATCCCGTGCGGGTGCATGGTCACCGGCGTGCCGGTCTCGTTGCGGAAGTGCACGACGATCGTGTCGCCCGTCTCGGCTTCCAGCAGCGGGCCGGGGATCTGCGGCGGCCCCAGGGGTCTTGCGAAGTTCGCGCTGTAGGCGCGATAGGCCAGCGCAGTGAAGCGCGTCTTGCCCTTGACCTTGGAGTCCATCATCCCGTCGTGGTGGGTGGGGACGATGTCCCACGGGGTCTTGACGGCCTTGATCCAGTACTCGCGCACCTGGCCGCCGGGCGCCGGGCTGACATCGGCGCTCGTCGCCGACACGAACTCGGGACCCGCGGACTGGGCGTTGGCCGCCGCCACCTTGGGCGGGACCGGCACCGAGGCCCCGAGGTGGTCGAGGTCGACCTTGGAGTTGGAGGAGATCCGGTGTCCGGCCAGCGTGCAGAACAGCGTGCCGCCGGCGGAGACGACGAACTGACGGCGTCCGATGGGGGGCACGGGCATCGTCTGAGACCTACCGCTTAACGGTTACCGCGATGTTCATCGACGGATGGATCGTGCACTCGAAGTGGTACGTGCCGGGCGTCGCGAAGGTGCGCTTGAAGTGCAGCCCGCGAGCCCCGTCCACCGAGGTGAACTTGCTCTTCTTGACGCCCTTGGGGCCCTTGATCAGGGTCACGTTGTGGGTGTCGAAGTTCGTGTTGCTCCACACCCAGTTGACCGAGCTGCCCTTCTTGATCGTCAGCTTCGTCGGGCTGTAGAAGTCGTCGCTGACCTGAACCTTCTTGATCACCGGCTTGGGCTTGTGCGTGGCGCCGGCGCTGCCGGCCACCGGCGCGATCGCGGCGCAGCCCACCGCGCAGGCCACCATCGCGATCGACCTGCGATGCGTCATCCGCCTCATCTCCTCATCTCCTCATCCCTCGTAGGGCTTGCGGTCCTGGCGGGCCGGGTGCGGGTGGACGTGCCAGAAGCTCTCCTGCTTGGTAGGCGGCTTGGCCAGCACGACCGCGGCCAGCTTCAGCAGCTGGGTGGGGTTTCCGGCGACGGTGCCGGTTCCCGCCGTGGTCGGGCAGCTCGGGTACAGGTCCGAGACTGTCGGGTTGGTATCGAAGGTGGCGGCCGCTCCGTTGCCCGTGAAGCACGTGCCATGGCCCGAGCCGTCGTTGAAGAAGTCCGAGCCGTTGGCGTCGTGGAAGGCGGCGCCCATCTTGTTGTCCCCACGGCCCGGGGGGCGCCGCCCAGAACGGGATCGAGGGCGACAACGTCGACAACCGATGATCCGCAGGCTGTCGTGCTTGTGACCGGAGACGATCACGCCCTCGACGTACTTGCCCGGCTTGACGTCGATCGTGGCGCCGCGGCCCGAGTGGTCGACGGCGGACTGGATCGTCGTGTAGAGGCAGCCGTGCTTGCACACGGTCAGCGTCGTGGCCTTGGCGCTTGAGGCCTGCGCCTGGGCGGGCCCGCCCAGGGCCGCCAGGGCTCCCACCATCACAACCAGCGTCCAGCGATATACGCGCGTCGAAACCACGGCTCCTCGTTGTTTGCCGGACCCCACCCGGACGCTCAACGCACCTATTGGTGCAAGAGTCGGCAGCGAAGGTATCACGCCGCGGACCCCCGGCCGCGCACCTGTCCGCCCGGCTCATCGGTCTGCTCTCCTCATCCCTCGTAGGGCTTGCGGCCCTTGCGGGCCGGGTGCGGATGTACGTGCCAGAAACTCTCCTGCTTGGTGGGCGGCTTGGCGCCCGCGATGGCCAGCAGCGTGCGCGCCTGGTTGGGGTCGCCGTTGACCGTGCCGCTTCCCGCGGTGCTCGGGCACGTCGGGTAGAGGTTGGCGTCGGTGCTGGAGGCATCCACGGTGACCGCCCCGTTGCGCCCGAAGCACGTCCCCGAGCCGGAGCCGTCGTTGAAGAAATCGGTGCCGTTGGCGTCGTGGAAGGCCGCGCCCATCTTGTTGTCGACGAACCGGTTGTCGTCGTTGATCGCCTCGCCCGTGTCGTTGGTCGGATCCGAGATGGCGGCCGCTCCCCACAGGAAGTTCCCGAAGATGGAGTTGTCCTTGACCGTCCAGCGGGTTGTTCCGAAGAGCACTACTCCGGCTCCGACTGGGAAGTTGCCGCCGTTTCCGTTCACGCCCAAGTTGTTGGTCTTCACCGGCGAGCTGGGGCGGAAGAGGTCGAAGTTGTTCCAGTAGATGAGGTTGTGCTCGATCACGCTGTCGCTCGAGGGCTCGTAGGGCTCCGGCTTCCAGGTGTTGGGGAAGACGCCAATGCCGTTGTCGTAGAACTCGGAATCACGGATCACCATGTACTTGGAGTTCGAGCCAGAGAAGCCCAGGCCGTTCTTGTAGGCCGTGACATGGTCCAGAGTGGTCCGCTGCGGGTGCTTCTGCGGAGGCGTGCCGCCGACGTAGAACGCGGAGTCGCCATGGCCGTAGGCCACGGACCGGGTCATGCGGCCACCGACGCACTCGAACGCGTAGAGCCCGTAGGCGCGGTCAAAGCCGGCGATCAGGTTCTTCATCAGGTAGTCGCGGCAGTCCTTGACGAAGAAGCCGTTGGCGGCGTAGTGCTCGGCCTTCATGTTCTCCAGCACGAGGTTGTCGACGTTGTCGCCCTCGATCCCGTTCTGGGCGGCGCCCCCCGGGCCGTGGGCGTTGCGGCCCTCCAGCAGGACCGCGGCGGGCTGCTTGCCCAGCCCGATGATCCGCAGGCTGTCGTGCTCGTGACCGGAGACGATCACGCCCTCGACGTACGTGCCCGGCTTGACGTCGATCGTGGCGCCGCGGCCCGAGTGGTCGACGGCGGACTGGATCGTCGTGTAGAGGCAGCCGTGCTTGCACACGGTCAGCGTCGTGGCCTTGGCGCTTGAGGCCTGCGCCAGCGCGGAGCCGAGCAGGGCCGCCAGGGCTCCCACCATCACAACCACCGCCAAGCGACACCCGCGCGCCGAAACCACGGCTCCTCGTTGTTTGCCGAACCCCACCCGGACGCTCCACGCAACTATTGGTGCAAGAGTCGGCAGCGAAGGTATCACGCCGCGGACCCCCACCCGCCGGTATTCTCGGCTTGACTTTTTCTGAACCGAGGAGCCGCTTTTCCATGGCCGTTGACACCCAGCTGCATGACCTGACCGACGAGCAGCGCGCGATCTGCGAGATGGTGCGCCAGTTCGCCGACGAGCAGATCATCCCCAACGCCGAGCACTACGACCACGAGGATGAGTTCCCCGAGCCGATCGTCGAGCAGATGAAGGAGCTCGGGCTGTTCGGGGTGACGATCCCCGAGGAGTACGACGGGATGGGGTTGGATCTGACGACCTACGCGATGATCGTCGAGGAGCTCTCGCGCGGATGGATCTCGATCAGCGGGATCGTCAACACGCACTTCATCGGCTCCTACCTGCTGATGAAGTTCGGCACCCAGGAGCAGAAGCAGAAGTACCTGCGCAAGATGGCCACCGGCGAGATCCGGGCCGCCTTCTCGCTGTCCGAGCCCGAGCTCGGCTCCGATGTGCAGGCGATCAAGACCAGCGCCAAGAAGGTGGATGACGACCACTACGAGATCAACGGGCAGAAGATGTGGGTCACCAACGGCCTGCGCTCGACGCTGGTGTTCACGCTGGTCAGGACCGACCCGTCGGCCGAGCCTCGGTACAAGGGCATGACCTGCTTCATCTGCGAGAAGGAGCCCGGGGTGTCGGAGAACACGGGCGACCACGCCGGCCTCGACGTCCCGCCGCAGATCAAGAAGATGGGTTACAAGGGCGTCGAGTCCACCGAGCTGGTGTTCAACGGCTACCGGACGCCCGCCGACAGCATCCTGGGCGGCGAGCAGGCCGGGCTCGGCAAGGGCTTCGGGCAGATGATGGACGCGCTCGAGCTCGGCCGGGTGAACGTCGCCGCCCGGGGGGTGGGGATCGCCCAGCGCGCGCTGGAGCTGGCGCTGCGCTACTCCCAGGAGCGTCGCACCTTCGGCAAGCCGATCGCCGAGCACCAGGCGATCCAGTTCAAGCTCGCCGACATGGCGACCCAGGTCGACGCCGCGCGACTGCTCACCCAGCGGGCGGCTCGGCTCAAGGACGCCGGCGAGCGCTCGGACATCGAGGCCGGGATGGCCAAGCTGTTCGCCTCCGAGGCCGGACGCTTCTGCGTCGAGGAGTGCCTGCGGATCCACGGCGGCTACGGCTACTCCAAGGAGTACGAGATCGAGCGGCTGTACCGCGACGCCCCGCTGCTGCTCATCGGCGAGGGGACGAGCGAGATCCAGCGCATGGTGATCGGACGAAAGCTCCTGCAACGCCACAAGATCTAGCTCCCCTTTGCGCGCTCGGTGCAGCGCGCTACGGTTGACCTACGCAGGCAACGCAGGGGAGATGACGATGACCTACGCACTCGCAACCCGAATGACCTTCTTCCGGCGGCGCGCCCTGGTGGCGTTCGTCGCGGTCCTGGCGGCTGCCGCGGCCCTGGCCGCGTCGACCTCGGCGCACCAGACGCTCGTCCGGGCCCACATCGCCCGGGACGGGTCGGTCATGGTCTCCGGCTACGACGGCGGCGCCCCGCTGGCTCCGGCCGCCAAGCCTTAGGGCTCACGACTCAGTCGCGAACCCCTAGACTTCGCCGCCTGACCACGCCGTCCGACACCAAGGGCCTGATCGAGACCGCGGTCACGCGGTTCCTCGAGGAGGTGCCGGCACTGGCGCCGCTCAAGCTGGTAGCCGGGCTGGAGCTGCGCGGGCGTGGTGACGTCCAGTTCTACCGCGTCGAGCTGCCCGGCCCGATGGTCACCAAGGACATCGCCTCGGACTCCAAGGTGCGTCTGGAGGTTCAGCGCGCCACCTTCAACACGCTGGCCACTCGCGGCCACGTCAGCGATTGGCGCGACGCCTTTCGCAAGGGCGAGGCCAAGGTCACCGGCATCGAGCAGGTGATCAGGCTGATCGTCCAGGTGGTGGAGAAGCAGGAAGAGCGCAGCCGGACGCGCCGCGCCAAGGCGCACGGCTAGACCGCTCCGCCCGCCAGTTCCTCGGCGGCCTTGAGCTGGTTCTCGACCAGGTCCAGTCCCGAGTCCCAGAAGCCCGGGTCGGCGAGGTCGATGCCGACCATCGCGGCCAGCTCCTCGGGCCCGCGCGATCCCCCGGCGGCCAGCAGATCCAGGTAGGCGGGCGCAAACGACTCGCCCTCCTGCAGATACCGGCTGTAGACCGACAGGGCCAGCAGCAGCCCGTACGCGTACGCATACACGTAGCCGGGCGAGTTGATGAAGTGCGGCACGTAGGACCACCACATCCGGTACCCGTCGGTGATCTCCACCGAGTCGCCGAACAGCTCGCGCTGGCTCTCCACCCACGCCTCGTTGATGCGGTCGACCGACAGCTCGCCGTCGTTGCGCCGCCGCGTGTGCACCAGGTGCTCGAAGCGGTTCATCGCCATCTGGCGAAACACGGTGGCGATCGCTCCCTCGATCCGGTCGGCCAGCAGGCTCAGCCGCGCCTGGTCATCGGGGGCTTCGTCGAGCAGCCGCCCGAAGACGAGCGCCTCGCCGAACACCGAGGCGGTCTCGGCCATGGTGAGCGGGGTGGACTGATGGAACACCCCCTGGGGCTGGGCGAGGGCGGCGTGCAGGCCGTGGCCGAGCTCGTGGGCCATCGTCAGGACGTCGCGGCGCCGGGCGGTGAAGTTCAGTAGGACGTAGGGGTGCACGCTGGGCACCGTGTAGGCGCAGAAGGCCCCGCCGCGCTTGTGGGGGCGCACCGGTGCGTCGACCCAGTTCTCGGCGAAGAAGCGACGGACCACCTCGCCGGCCCGGGGCGAGAACCCCTGGTAGGTGTCGAGCACGAGCTCGCGCGCGGCGCCGAACGAGTAGCTGATGTCCTCCGGCAGCACCGGCGCCGAGCGGTCGTAATCGGCGATCTTGTCCACGCCCAGCAAGCGCGCCTTGAGCGAGTACCAGCGCTGTGCGATCCCGAAGCGGCTGCGCACCGCCTCGATCAGCGCCATCACCGACTCGTCGGACGCCTCATTTGACAGGTTGCGGGCCGCCAGCCAGTGCGGGTAGGAGCGCAGCCGGTCGTCCACCGATTTGTCGTGAACCAGCGTGTTGTAGATGAACGCGCGCGTGCGCAGCCCCGGCTCCAGACTCGTCGTCACCGCCTCGGCAACGGCGCGCCGGACCTCGCGGTCGGGGTCCTGCAGGCGGCTCAGCGCCACGTCGAGCGGCACCTCGCCGTCGGCGACCTGCACGCGCAGGGCAGACGCCAGCTCTCCGAACAGGCGCGCCCACGAGCTCTGGCTGGCGATCGCCTTCTCGGCGAGGATCTTCTCCTCGGGCTCGGTCAGGAGATGCGGCCGGTAGCGGCGGGCGCTGCGCAGGTAATGCGCGCAGAGCGCCAGCTGCTCGTCATCGACCAGCTCGGCGGCCCGCTCGTCGGGCAGCCCCGCCCACTCCAGCTCGAAGAACAGCAGCTTGGTCTCCAGGGCGGTGGCTCGCTCCTGCACCAGCTGCAGCAGCGCGCCGCGGCTCGGATCGGCCGTGTCGGTGGAGAAGCGCAGGGAGGCGAACGAGCCGGCCTTGCCGATCAGCTCGTTGATCTCCGCCAGCTCGCGCATCGCGGCCGCGAGTCCCGCGGCGTCCAGCTCGGCCACCCGACCGGCGTATGCCTCGGAGAAGGCCTCGGCTCGCCGCAGGGCCTCGTCGAGCTGGCGCTGCACGCCGGACTCCTCGTCTCCGTCGAGGAGCGGACTGAGGTCCCAGGCGGTCGCCAGCAGCTCGGGATCGGTGAGGTTGGCGGCGGTGCTGGACATTCGGGGCAAGGTTACCGAGCGTTCGCCTGAGATCATCCGGGATGATGAGACTCCGAGCCCTTCTGGCCGCGATTGCGGGCGCCCTGGCCGTGGCCGGCTGCGGACAGTCGGGCAGTTCGCGACATCTCGCGGTCGACGGCGTGCCTCTCGTCGACGGAGCCCGGGTCGTGGCCCGCGCGCACAGCTGCGATCGCGGCGCTCACGCCTACTGCGCGCTGCAGCTGGTGATCGTCGGCTCGGGCTTCCGCAGCTCGACGGACTTCCTGACCAGCGAGCAGAGCCGGCTGCGCAAGCTGGGCTGGACCTCCACCGTGGGCGACACGCCCAAGGAGCGCTCCGCGGACTCGCCCGGGCACCGCCTGCGCCTCAGCTACGCACTGGCCGCCGATGACCTGGTGAGCTGGGACCAGGGCACGCTCAAGCGCCGCCCGGGGATCGCTCGGGCCCTGGCGCGCACCATGTTCCAGCGCGCGCCGGCGCTCTCGCTCATGCTCCAGACGGGGTCCTCGTGAGCGCCAGACGCCGCCCGGGCCCGACCGACAGCGAGCAGCGGCCGTCCAGCACGTCGCGCAGGTCGTCGCCCACCAGCTCCGCCCGCCAGCCTCCCTGCGTGCGGACCTCGGGCTCCGGTTCGCCGCGGCGCGCGGCGCCGACGATCTGCTCCAGCTCGGCCCGCGACGCGATCAGCTCATAGGCCAGGCCGGCCTCCAGCGCGCGCCCGCGCAGCAGCGACTCGGCCAGCGAGATCAACGGCGCATCGCCGGGCTCCGAGCGTCCGCGCGCCTCGTCGCGGGGGATCGGCGGTGCCTCGCGGCCGAGGGCGATCGCCTCCAGGATCGCCTGCCCGCGGCGCTTGACGGTCGGAGGGTGCAGTCCGCGGATCTGCTCCAGCCCCGCGGTCGTGGTCGGCTTGCGCTTGGCCAGCTCCAGCAGCGCCGGGTCGGCCAGGATCGAGCCCACCGGGCGGTCCAGCTCTGAGGCGGTGCGCTCCCGCCAGGCGGCCAGCGCCCGCGCGACCGCGCGCGCCCGCGAGTCCAGTTGGCCGACGCGCGGTAGCCGCTCCCACGCGGTTTCCGGGTCGCGCTCGTCGGTGGCCGCCTCCAACCGGCGGCACTCCTCGAGTGCCCACTCCAGGCGCCCGCTGGAGCGCAGCCGCCGCTCGAGCTCGTCGGCCAACTGCAGCAGATGGGCGACGTCCTCGGCGGCGTAGCCGAGTTGCTCGGTGGTCAGCGGGCGTGCGTCCCAGCGCGTGTAGCTGGCGGTCTTGCCCACGCGCTGGCCCAGGACCTGGCCGAGCAGATTGCCGTAGCCGGCCTGCGCGCTGGCGCCCGCGAACCCGGCCGCGATCTGCGTGTCGAAGATGTTGGTGAGCTCGGTGCCCCACGCCCGCCGCAGGATCGCCACGTCCTGGCGCCCCGCGTGCAGCACCACCAGGAACTCCGGATCGCCGAGCAGCTCCGCCAGAGGGGAGACGTCGACGTCGGTGAGCGAGTCGATCACGAAGATCAGCGGCTCGCCGCCGGGCTGCGGGTTGTCGACCGCCACCTGCACCAGGCAGAGCAGCGCGCGGTAACGCCCCTCGGACATGAACTCGGTGTCGATCCCCAGGCGCCCGGCCGCGCGGGCCGCTTGCGCGGCAGTCCTAATGTCTGCTGAGGTCGCGAGGGCGGTGCTGGACGCTGTCTCGATGGCCGTGGACCCTACAGGGCGAATCGGCCCCCCGGAAGCCTAAACCGACCCCCCTGGTAGGATTTAGCGGCGATGATCTTCTCCTCCAAAGCCGAGTACGGGGTGCGGCTGATGATCGAGCTGGGACGCCAAGTCCCGTCGCACCCCACCAGCCTCAAGGCGATCGCCGATGCCGAGGGCCTGCCGCTGGCCTACCTGGAACAGGTGGTCGCGCGTCTGCGCAGAGCCGGGCTGGTGATGAGCGCCCGAGGGGCGCATGGTGGCTACTGGCTCGCGCGGCCTGCCGACGAGATCGGCATGGACGAGGTCGTCCAGGCGCTGGAGGGATCGATCGCTCCGATGGAGTGCTTCGTGCACGACCGTACCGAGCGGGTGCTGTGCTCCCACGAGCCGGACGCCGGCCGGGGCTGCGCCACCAAGCTGCTGTGGACTCGCGTGCAGGGCGGGATCATCCGCTCGCTGCAGACCACCACGCTGGCGGAGCTAGTGCAGTTCGCCGGCGGTCCGGTCGTTGCTCCTTCCGCTCCCGTCATCGACGCCGCGGCGCTTGCCGTGAGCGCGCCCGCGAACTAATCCGAGCCACAGAGACCGAAAGCTGAGCATGCCAGACCTAGAGATCCGCAACCTGCACGTCCGCGCCGGGGAGAAGGAGATTCTCCGCGGCCTCGAGCTGAACGTCGGCAAGGGCGAGATCCACGCCCTGATGGGCCCCAACGGCTCGGGCAAGTCGACGCTGGCCAACGCGATCATGGGCCACCCCGGCCTCGAGGTCACCGACGGCCAGATCATCTTCGGCGGCGAGGACATCACCGAGACCGCACCCGACGAGCGCGCCCGCATGGGCCTGTTCATGGCCTTCCAGTACCCCGTGTCGGTGCCCGGCGTGACCGTCACCAAGTATCTGCGCACCGTGATGAACGCCCACCGCGACGCGCACGGCGAGCCGCCGATCGCGCTCAAGGAGTTCCGCCAGACGGTGGAGGCCGCGATGGAGCTGGTCAAGGTGCCGCGCGAGTTCTCAACTCGCTACCTGAACGAGGGCTTCTCGGGCGGGGAGAAGAAGCGCATGGAGATCCTGCAGCTAGCGCTCCAGAAGCCGCAGATGGCGATCCTCGACGAGACCGACTCGGGGCTGGACATCGACGCCCTGCGGGTCGTCGCCAACGGTGTCAACTCGGTTGCCGGGCCAGACCTCGGCGTGCTGATCATCACCCACTACCAGCGGATCCTGCACCTCGTGCAGCCCAGCCACGTGCACGTCATGTACAAGGGGCGGATCGTCCGCGAGGGCGGCCCGTCGCTGGTGACCGAGCTGGAGGCCAAGGGCTACGGCTGGATCACCGACGACATCGACGCGGGCGCGGCTCAGGAGGCGGTCGCCTAGCCATGAGCACCGTCGAGACACCGCTCGACGTCAGCGCCGAGTTCCCCGTCCTGCGCCGCGAGTTCAACGGGCGCCCGGTCGCGTACCTGGATTCGGCAGCCACCTCGCAGACGCCCCAGCCGGTACTGGACGCGATGACGCGCTACTACACCGAGTCGCGGGCCTCGATCCACCGCGGGGTCTATCCGCTGGCCGTGGAGGCCACCGACCTCTACGAGGGCGCCCGCGAGCGGATCGCCCGCTGGCTGGGCTCGACCGTCGAGGAGACGATCTTCACCGCCAACGCCACGGCCGCGATCAACCTGGTGGCCTATACCTGGGGTCGCCAGAACGTCGGGGCGGGCGATCTGGTGGTGATCACCGAGACCGAGCACCACTCCAACATCGTCCCCTGGCAGATCCTGTGCTCCGAGCGCGGTGCCGAGCTCGACTACGTGCGGATGCTCGACGACGGTCAGCTGGACCTCGACGGCCTGGATCAGCTGCTGGCCCGCTCGCCCAAGTTGGTCGCCGTGGTCCACGTCTCCAACGTGATCGGGACGATCAATCCGATCGAGGAGATCGTGCGCCGCTCGCACGACGCCGGCGCCACCGTGCTCGTCGACGGCTCCCAGGCGGTTCCCCAGCTGCCCGTCGACCTGCGCGCGCTAGACGCCGACTTCTACGCCTGGACCGGCCACAAGGCCTACGGACCGACCGGTATCGGCGTGCTGCACGGTCGCCGTAAGCTGCTGGAGCAGATGCCGCCCTTCATGGGTGGCGGGCACATGATCCGCACCGTCGGCGACACCGAGTCCACCTGGACCGACCTGCCGTGGAAGTTCGAGGCCGGCACCTCGCCGATCGCCGAGGCGATCGGGCTGGGCGCGGCCGTGGACTTCATCCAGTCGATCGGGACCGAGCGGATCCGCGCGCACGAGAGCGCGCTGGTCGCCGACGCGCTCACTCGCCTGGCGGAGGTGCCGGGCCTGACGCTGCACGGCCCGCTCGACGCCGCCGACCGCGGCGCACTGATCTCGTTCGTGCTCGCGGGCGCGCATCCGCATGACGTGGGCGAGATCCTCGGTCGCGAGGGCGTGTGCGTGCGCACCGGTCACCACTGCACGCAGCCGTTGATGCGCCGGCTCGGCGCCACCGCCACCACCCGCGCGTCCTACGCCGTCCACAACACGGCGGCCGACACCGACCGTCTGATCGAGGCGCTCGGGACGGTGTCTCGGGTGCTCCAGCTCTAAACGGACGCGGCTAGGCTCGGAAGGACGCCATGGACGACCTGTATCGGGAGAACATCCTCGAGCACTACAAGCGGCCCCACAACTGGAGCCCGCCCGAGCCCGAACTGGAGCGCGTCGACCTGCAGTACCACGATCTCAACCCGCTGTGCGGCGATGAGCTGACGGTCAAGCTGGCCGTCGGCGACGACGAGCGGATCGAGGGCGTGCGCTTCGAGGGGCACGGCTGCGCGATCTCGCAGGCGGCGGCCTCGATGGCCTCCGACGAGGTCCAGGGGATGAAGGTCTCAGAGCTGCTGAACCTCGACCGCTCGTTCGTGCTGGAGCTGCTGGGGATCGACATCTCGGCTCAGCGGATGAAATGCGCGCTGCTGTCGCTCAAGGTGCTCAAGAGCGCCTCGCTCGGTGACGCCGTGGCCTGGGAGTCCGAGACCCCCGAGAGCGGCGCCGCGGCCTAGCGGTCGTGCTGAGCGTGAGTCCCCGCCCCCGCTAGACTTCGGAATGGAAATCCGATCCCCACGCTAGGTTTTACGATCGTGCCACAGGTCATCGACGTCTGTCCCCTCTCAGAGCTCCCGCCGGGCGAGCGCCGCCTGGTCGAATGGGATGACCTGGAGATCGGGGTGTTCAACTGCGGTGGCACCGTGTACGCGATCGAGGACCGTTGCTCGCACGACGACGGCTCGCTGATCGACGGTGAGCTCGATGAGGAGTCGTGCACGATCGAATGCCCGCGACATGGCTCGCGGTTCGACATCCGGACCGGCAAGCCCAAGACCCTGCCCGCGTATGTTCCGGTCGACACCTTCCCGGTGATCATCGAGGACAAAACGATCAAGCTGGAGGTGGACTAATGGCAACTCCCGACGTCGTCATACCGACCGAGGACACCCCCGATGTGCCCGTGCTGACCGGGAACGCCGCGCTGGCCAACATCAACTCCGACTACACGGAGCGCTACGGCTTCCACGACGCCGAGAACTACCTGTACAAGGCGCCCAAGGGGCTCACGGCCGAGCTGGTGGCGAAGATCTCGGAGTTCAAGTCAGAGCCCCAGTGGATGCGCGACTTCCGGATCAAGGCGCTGGAGCACTTCCTGGCGCGTCCGATGCCGACGTGGGGCTCCCCGATGCTGGCCGAGGTCGACTTCGACGACATCCACTACTTCGTGCGCGCTTCCGAGCGCGCCGAGCGCTCATGGGACGACGTGCCCGACGACGTCAAGAAGACGTTCGACCGGCTGGGCATTCCCGAGGCCGAGCGCAAGTTCCTGTCCGGCGTGGGAGCTCAATACGAGTCTGAAGTCGTGTATCACCAGGTCCACGAGGACCTGGAGAAGCAGGGCGTGATCTTCCTCGACATGGATTCCGCGCTGCGCGATCACGAGGAGCTGGTGCGCGAGTACTTCGCCACGATCATCCCCGCCAACGACAACAAGCTGGCGTCGCTCAACAGCGCCGTGTGGTCGGGCGGGTCGTTCGTCTACGTGCCGCCGGGAGTGCACGTCGAGATGCCGCTCCAGGCCTACTTCCGGATCAACACCGAGTCGATGGGGCAGTTCGAGCGCACGCTGATCATCGCCGACGAGGGCTCCTACGTGCACTACGTGGAGGGCTGCACCGCCCCCCACCTACTCGTCGAACTCACTGCACTCGGCCGTGGTCGAGCTGATCGCCAAGCCAGGCGCGCGGATCCGCTACACGACCGTGCAGAACTGGTCGACCAACGTGTTCAACCTCGTCACCAAGCGGGCCGTCGCCGAGGCGGACGCCACCGTCGAGTGGGTCGACTGCAACCTCGGCTCCAAGCTCACGATGAAGTACCCGAGCGTCTACCTGATGGGCGAGCG
>JADGPO010000088.1 GCA_017882405.1 Solirubrobacteraceae bacterium
GCAGGTCGGCCTGACGCGGCGAGGCGCGGAACGCCTCCCAGCCGAAGCGCGCGATGTCCATCCGGGCGCCCACGATCGTCATCATCTCGATCGCGCAGCAGGCCAGCCCGAAGGTCATCGGGTACAGCGAGTTGCCCTGCGACCACGAAACCGCCTTCTCCACGGTCGTGGTCATGATGCTCTTCTCGACGTAGCGCTCGAGCGCCTCGCCCTCCAGGTCGCCGCGCAGCAGGTCGCGCGACCGCAGCTGGCGCGCACGGAAGTCAGCGGGATCGGATCCCGTCGCCCCGCCGCCGATCGGCTCTCGCTTTATTTCCATTCCAGGGCTCCTCGGCGCCATACGTATACGAAGGCGACCATCAGCAGGACCACGAACACAATCGTCTCGGCCAGCGCGAATCCGCCGAACGCCTTGAGCGAAACGGCGATCGGGTACAGGAAGATGACCTCGATGTCGAACAGGATGAACAGCATCGCGATCAGGTAGAAGCTGATCCCGAAACGGAAGCCGCGCTGGATCTCCGACGGCAGCCCGCATTCGTACGGGGCATGCTTGCTCTGGTCGCGCCGCTGGTTCTTCTGCCCGGTGAAGAGGTTGAGCACTCCGAATAGTGCGCCGACGCCTCCACCGAGCAGGAGGAAGACGATCGCCGGCAGATAGCTTCGCAGCACAGCTCTCTTATATCACCCGGAAGGCCAGGCTTGTAACAATTTGTTACTTAGTGCGAAATGCGGCTAGTGGGTCCTGCCGTTCAGGTGGGGGCCCGCCAGCCCGGTGCGTGACACTGGTGCAGCGATGAAGCTGGTTCACCTGGTGATCGGGATTCTGTCGGTGGTGCTGATCGGCGGCGCGGGCGTGTGGGGCGCCTGGTGCTGGTACCGGGTGCGCAGCAGCCGGCTGTTCTGGCACCTGCTGCGCGCCGGCCAGCTGGCCGTGGTGCTGGAGACCGCGCTGGGTGGCGTGCTCGTCCTGATGGGCCGCAAGGTCTCCGACCTGCACCTCATCTACGGCCTGCTGCCGCTGGCCATCTCGATCGTCGCCGAGCAGCTGCGGATCGCCTCGGCGCAGATGGTCCTCGACGCGCGGGGGTTCTCCTCGGCCGCCGAGGTGGGCGAGCTGCCTGATTCAGAGCAGCGCCTGGTGGTGACGACGATCGTCCAGCGCGAGCTGGGGGTGATGGTGCTGGCCGCCCTGGTCATCTTCGTGCTGCTCGTGCGGGCGGCCTCGACGGGGGGCTGAGCCGGCGCTTATGGGAGGGAGTGGTAGCGCCCTCCGTACCAGAGCAACGGCTCGCCGCCGCCCAGACCCATCGACAGCACCGCGCCGATCGCGACCGTGTGGTCGCCGCCGGGGATCAGCTCCCGCAGCTCGCACGTGGCCCACGCCAGCGCGCCGTCGATCACCGGCATCCCCTGCTCGAGGCGATGGGGCACGCTGTCGAGCTTCTCGGCCTCCGGCAGCTTGGACGCGAACACGCCGGCCAGGTCCCGCTGATCGGCGGCCAACAGGTTCAGCGCGAAGCGGCCCGCCTCGCGCACGATCGGTAGCGTGCGGGCCTGGTTCTCGAAGCACACCAGTGCCAGCAGCGGGTCGAGCGACAGGGAGCACAGCGCGTTGGCGGTCATCCCCCCGGAGCTGGTCGCCCCGGCGCTGGTGATCACCGCCACCCCGGTGGCGAAACGGCCGAAGACCTCGCGGAACAGCTCCTGGTCGGACTCCATCGCCAGGATTCTTATAGCGTGCCGCGTCGGCGCGGACGGCGGGGTGCAAGAGGCCCCGGCGCCGGCACCTCTGGTTGCCGCCGTAGGAGGACGCTCGCAGATGTGTTGCTATGTGGCGAGCGTCGCAAAGCCGGCGCCGGGGATGTCGCTGTTTTCGGCGCCCCGCGCCCGGCTCCTGCCGGCTTCGCTACATCCGTTACGAGCGCTCACCGCACCCTTAGCGTGCCGTAGGCGCCGAGGGCCTGGTCGGACAGGATCGTCGAGGACATCAGGTACTGCCCGGGGCTGAGGGTGGCCACCATGTCGGCGGTCTGGCCGGGGGCGAGCGGCTCGGTCGCCGCCGCCTGACGGCCATCGCGGGTGATCACCAGGTCGTGGGTCAGCCGGCCGTAGTTGTGCACGACGAGCGTGAGCGTCCCCGAGCTGGCCTGCACGTCCTGCGGCGTGACCCGGTACTCGTTGAGGGCGATCTGGACCGAGCCGCCCGGCCCGACGTTGGCCACGTGGCCGCAGCCGGCGACGGCCGGCGCGAGCAGCGCGGCCACCAGCCAGCTCCGGGGTGAGGGCCTGCCCGACACGGCACGTCATTATGATCTCCGTCCGATGAGCCGGTTGGCGAAGATCCTGGCGCTGGTGGCGGTCTGCGCCATCCCCGGCGTGACCGCCGCCTGCGGCACCGAGAAGATCCAGGTCAAGAAGTCCCAAGGGGCCGTCTACACGGGCGCTCAGCTGTTCTCCCAGCGCTGCGCGGGCTGCCACACGCTGGACGCCGCCGGCACCCACGGCTCGGCGCCCAACCTGCGCACCGCGCAGGCCAACAGCGGCCCCAACTTCAACGTCCGCTGCGAGCGGCCGATCACGCGCGTGCTCTACGCGATCGAGAACGGTGGGTTCTCCGGTGCCTACATGCCGCAAAACATCGTCGTCGGCCAGGACGCCAAGGATGTGGCCAAGTTCGTGGCCACCTACGCCGGCAGCCTGTCCCCCAAGCTGACGGGCGTGGTGCGCTGCCAGAACAAGCCGGTCGGCACGCTGCCCTCACCCGGGCAGACCACTGCACCGGCGTCCAACGGCCCCACCGCCAACACCGGCACCGTCGCGACGCCGAAGAGCAGCGGCACGAAACAGGGCGCAGGCAACGGCGCGGCCAGCGGCGCCGGCGGCTGATCCACTGGCGGCCCGTCGATGCTCGACATCAGGCTGATCCGCCGAGATCCCGGCGGCGTCGTCGCGGCTCTCTCGCGTCGCGGACCAAAGGCCGCCGAAGCGATCCGCGAGCTGCTGGAGCTCGACGAGCGCTGGCGCGAGGTCAACACCCAGCTGGAGCAGCTGCGCTCCGAGCAGAACCAGGCCTCCAAGGCGCTGCGGGGTGCGCCCGACGACGCTCAACGCGCCCAGCTGGCCGAGCTCGCGGCGCGAGGCCGCGCCCTCTCCGACGAGGAGACCGCGCTGCGCGCGCAGCGCGACTCCGCGCTGGCCGCGCTGCCCAACCTGCCCCAGCCCGAGGCGCCCGACGAGGACACCGTGCTGCGGCAGGTCGGCGAGCGCACTCCCGAGGGGCGCGACCACCTCGAGCTCGCCGGCGAGCGGATCGACATGGAGCGCGGGGCGCGGCTTTCGGGCTCGCGCTTTGCCTACCTGCGCGGCGAGCTGGTGATGCTCGAACTGGCGCTCGTGCGGTACGCCATGGAGAAGCTGACGGGCGAGGGATTCGAGCCGGTGATCCCGCCCGTGCTGGTCCGCGAGCAAGCGCTGTACGGGACGGGAATGCTCCCCGACACCGAGCAGCAGATCTACCAGCTTCCCAACGACGACCTGTACCTGGCCGGCACCTCCGAGGTCGCCCTGGCCTCTCTGCACCGCGACGAGATCCTGTCCGCCGACCAGCTACCGCTGCGCTACGCGGGCTTCTCCAGCTGCTTTCGCCGCGAGGCCGGGGCCGCGGGCAAGGACACGCGCGGGATCTTCCGCGTGCACCAGTTCGACAAGGTCGAGATGTTCAGCTTCGTCGAGCCCGATCAGGCGGCGGCCGAGCACGAGCGGCTGCTGGCGATCGAGGAGTCCATCATGCAGGAGCTCGAGATCCCCTACCAGGTGGTGGCGATCGCCGTCGACGACCTGGGGGCCTCCGCCGCGATGAAGTACGACATCGAGGCGTGGCTGCCCGGCCAGGGCCGCTACCGCGAGCTGACGTCGGCCTCGAACACCACCGACTACCAGGCTCGCCGGCTGGACGTGCGCTACCGGCCGGATACGGACCCACCCGCCCGGCCGGCGCACCTGAACACGCTCAACGGCACGGCGGTGGCCGTCGGGCGGACGATGATCGCGCTGCTGGAGAACGGTCAGCAGCCGGATGGCTCGGTGGTGCTTCCGGCAGCGCTGCGTGGCCTGGGCGCGCCGGACGTACTGGCCTCCGCATTGGACTGAGGCGCTGGCGCCCGCTAGTCGTGGGCCCCTAGTGCGAGGTGACGGCGCGCAGCGCGCGGGGGCGCCCGCTGTCAAGCACGATCAGCGCTGCCCGCGGCGGTCCGCAGGTGGCGATCCGAGCGCGCATCCGCACGCCGAAGGTGTTCCACGGACGCACGACGGCGCGCGCCGTGTCCGGATCCTGGCCGTCGGCGGCCTGCGCGATCGTGGCCGCGAATCCGGTACGGCCCTGGGCCTCCGCATCGGCGGGCACCAGCAGCTCGGAGACCGGCTTGTTGATGGCCACCTCCTCGCTCATGTCCAGCAGCGACTGAGCCTCCCGCGACATGGCCTGGACGAGCAACGCGGAATCGACCACCAGGAAGGCATCACGGCTGTCGGGGATGGCGTCCTCGCGGGCCTCCAGCAGCAGACCCAGCCCGCACGAAGTGCAGACCCGGGCGGTCGGCGCAGGGGCCGATCCGGTCGGCGAAGGGGCCGCGCAATGACCGCAGAACCACTGCCAGGGAACGGCAGGGTCAATTCCGCCTGCAACGAGTCGTAGCGCTGGTGTTTGCGTCATTGAGTCAAGGGTCTCTACCGAGAATGCCGAACCTCCCGCCCAGCCACTTCCCGGACACGAAAGTCTAGATACTCATCGCCGTCAACGCAAGGATCTTTAACCGTTGTCCCGTGCGTCGACAGATGTTCGATGTTCGCGATGCGAACGAACGCGCGCTATGCGGCGAGCGTCATCAGGCCTCGTATGCCAGCGCCCGCGGGAGTTTACGCGCGCTTCGCCTGAAGGGCCGGAAACGGTTCGTCCGCGCGTCCGCGTGCTTCCATTGGTCGTGCTGTGTGCGCCGTTCCTGGGGCTGATGCTGTCGGGCCGCCGACCGGCGCGGGTGGGTCACGCTGGACTGCGGACCGCGGGACAACGGAGAGGGGGGGATTCGAACCCCCGAACGAGGTTGACCCCCGTTACGCGATTTCCAATCGCGCCCGTTCAGCCGCTCCGGCACCTCTCCGGGAGTCCGACAGCGTAGCGCCGCCAGTGGGCGCCCCTAGAGCTGCCAGCGGCCGTCGCGCAGCAGCGGGACCTCGCGGCCATCCTGCAGGGTGCCGGTGACGGCGACCTCGTTGCCGCCGATCATGAAGTCGGTGTGGATCTTGGAGCGGTTGACCCGAGGATGCTCGTCCTCGGAGCTGACGCCCTGCAGATAACCGTGGCCCAGCGCGATATGGCTGGCGGCGTTCTCGTCGAGCAGGGTGTCGTAGAAGACGGTCCCCAGCGGGCCGATGCGGCCCTCGCGATCGACCAGCGCCACCTCGCCGAGCCGGGCCGCGCCGTCGTCGATCTCGGTCATCCCGCGCAGCACCTCGGCGCCCTCGTCGGCCTTGATGGACACGACCCGGCCCGCCTCGAACGTGACCTTGAGCCCGGTGATCGTGGTGCCGGCCGTGAACAGCGGCTTGGTGGCGGCCACCGTCCCGCTCACGCGCTCGGGATCGGGGGTGGTGAACACCTCTTCGGTGGGGAGGTTCGGCCGGGAGTCGATCCCGTCGACGGTCTCGAAGTCGGCGGCGATCCAGTGGCTGGAGGGCAGCAGCCCGATCCGCAGGTCGGTCCCGGGCCCCTCCAGGTGCAGTTCGTCCAGTCTCAGCTCGTCTAGCTGGCCGGCCACGCGCGTCAGTTGCTCAAGCCGTGACTTCCAGGCGGCCTCCGGGTCGCGCTCGTCGAGGCGGCAGATGTGGGCGATCTCGCCCCACAGCCGGGCCAGCGCCGCCGCCGGCTCCAGCCGTGGATGCACCAGCGTCGCCCAGGCCGGGTTGGGGCAGGGGACGATCGTCCAGTTGGTGGTGCGCTCGTTGACCAGGGTCATCGACTCGGGAACGCGGGGCAGCTGGTCCAGCGCGATCAGCTGGGGGTCGATGCCGTCAAGCGCGCGGGGGGCGCTGGGTCCCGAGAGCCCGATCCGTGCACACCGCAGCTCGCCGAGCGCCAGGATGCGCTCGCCGATCCACGGCGGGACGAAGCTCAGCGACTCAGCTGCGGCGTGCAGCGCCCGCGCGCGCTTGAAGTAGGGGTCGAACACCGACAGGTCGACGAACTTGGCGCCCGCCGCGTAGGCGGCCTCGGCGATCGCGCGGGCCACGGCCTCCTTGCCGGGCTCGGAGGAGATGGCGACGATCTGGCCCGGCTGTACGTTGGCGCCGAGCCCGACGGCAAGCTGGGCCAGGGCGGCGGTGTAGGTCTCGACGTCGCTCATCACGTGTGTCTTGCCCGTACGGTACGCGGCGGAACCATCCGGGGCGCGATCTTCCTGGGGACGGCTGCGCCAGTGGGGGATCGCGGGCGCGGGGAGCGGGAGCCCTAGTTGGCGTTCGCCGCCCGAAACACGCTCTCAGCGGGCGGCGTAGTCTCCGTGATGACCGCCGCGACCGATGGGAGAGAGCATGCGCGAAGGCCTGATGATGGACGATTACCCGCTGTCGTTGACCAAGGTGGTCGAGCGGGTCGAGCGCTTCAGTGCCGGGCGCGAGGTCGTCTTTCGCCGTCCGGACCGGTCGGTCGGACGGACGACCTTCGGGGCCTGCGTCGAGCGGTCGCGGCGTCTGGGCTCGGCGCTCGCCGGGCTGGGCATCGAGCAGGGCGATCCCGTCGCCACGCTGATGTGGAACCAGCCCGAGCATCTGGAGCTGTACTTCGCGGTGCCGGCGATGGGCGCGGTGCTTCACACCCTCAACCCGCGGCTGCACCGCGACGAGCTCGGCTTCATCGTCAATGACGCCGAGGACCGGGTGATCGTCGTCGACGAGTCGCTGCTCGACGTGTTCGAGAACTTCCACGAGGCGCGGGACTTCGAGCACGTGATCGTCGTGCGCCGCTCCGACGACGAGCTGCCCGATGGCTACCTGGATTACGAGGCGCTGCTCGCCGACGCCGAGCCGTTGCGGTGGCCGCCCGACGACGAGCGTCGGGCCTCGGCAATGTGCTACACGTCGGGCACCACCGGGCGGCCCAAGGGCGTGGTCTACTCGCACCGCTCGCAGGTGCTGCATTCGCTGGTGGCGGCGCTCCCCGACGTAAAGGACGTCTCGCGCCGCGACACGTTGCTGCCGGTGGTGCCGATGTTCCACGCCAATGCCTGGGGCCTGATCTACACGGCAGCGCTGACCGGCGCGGGGCTCGTGCTCCCCGGCCCGCGACTGGATGCCGAGTCGGTGCTCGACCTGCTGGCCGACCACGGCGTGACGATCACCGCCGGGGTGCCCACGGTGTGGATGGCGGTCCTGGAGGCGATCGAGTCCGAGCCCGAGCGCTGGGACCTGAGCGCGCTGCGCCACCTGGTGGTGGGCGGCTCGGCCGCGCCCCAGAGCATGCTCAAGGGCTTTGACAAGCACGGCCTGAGGATCATCCACGCTTGGGGCATGACCGAAACATCTCCCCTGGGCAGCATCAGCCGCCCCCCGCGCGAGCTCGACGATGCCCCCGAGCAGGAGGTTCTCGACTACCGCAGCCGGCAGGGCACCGCCTCGCCGTTCGTGGACATCCGCGCGCGCGGCGATGACGGGGAGCTGGTCGCCTGGGACGACGAGGCGATGGGCGAACTGGAGGTCCGCGGGCCGTGGGTCGCGCGCGCCTACCACCGTGGTCAGGGCGAGGAGAAGTTCTCCGACGACGGCTGGTTCTCCACCGGCGACGTGGTCAAGATCGACGCGGGCGGAAACCTGAAGATCTGCGATCGCTCCAAGGACCTGGTCAAGTCCGGCGGGGAATGGATCTCCTCGGTCGACCTGGAGAACCTGCTGATGGCCCATCCCGACGTGGTGGAGGCGGCGGTGATCGCGATCCCCGACGATCGCTGGGGCGAGCGGCCCCTGGCGGTGGTGGTCGCGCGCGATGGGCGCGACCTCGATCCCGACCAGCTGCGCGAGCATCTGTCGGGTACCTACGCCAAGTGGCAGATCCCGGACCGCTTCGAGTTCATCGACGAGATCCCGCGCACCGCCACCGGCAAGTTCAAGAAGACCGCGCTGCGCGAGCAGTTCGTGGAGGAGAAGGTCTAGGGCTGGTCCGCGCCCAGGCGCTTCTTCTGGACCTTGCCCATCTCGTTGCGGGGCAGGTCGTCGAGCAGGTGCACCACCCGCGGGCGCTTGTGGGGCGCGAGCTGGCCGGCCACGTGGTCGATCAGCTCGTGCTCCTGCGCGGACTGGCCGTCGCGCAGCACCACCCACGCGACCACGCGCTCGCCCAGGTCGTCGTCGGGCTCGCCCGTGACCGCGGCATCGGCCACCGCCGGGTGCTCGCGCAGCGACCCCTCGATCTCGCCGGCGCCGATCTTGTAGCCGCCTGACTTGATCAGGTCGGTGGCCCGCCGGCCGACCAGCCGGATGTATCCGTCCGCGCGGCGCGTGGCCATGTCCCCCGTGGCAAACCAGCCGTCGCGCAGCGCCTCGGCGGTCGCGTCGGGACGGTTCAGATAGCCCAGGAACACGTTCGGTCCGCGCACCTGGAGCTCGCCGATCGTCTCGTCGTCGTGGGCGTCCAGCTCGGAGCCGTCGTCGTCGACGAGGCGCACCTCGACCCCTTTCAGGGGCGGGCCGACGGTGCCGGGAGCGGGCTCGCCGTCGGCACGGATCGCCGTGTTCATCAGCGTCTCGGTCATCCCGTAGCGCTCGACGACCGTGCGGCCGGTGAGGCGCTCCAGCCGTGCATGCTCGGCCGCGGGCAGCGCCGCCGAGCCGGACACCAGCAGCCGCGCGCGGCCCAGGGCCGCCGCCAGCTCGCCTGACTCCTCGGCGGCGTCGGCCAGACGCCGGTACATCGTCGGGACGCCGAACAGCATCGTCGCCCCCCCCGCCAGCGCCTCGGTCACCGCTTCGGGCGAGAAGCGCCCCAGATGCATCGCCCGGCCGCCCCGGCGCAGCGGCCCGAGGATCCCCACCACCAGCCCGTGCACGTGAAACAGCGGCAGCGCGTGGGCGACGACGTCGCTCTCTGTCCACTCCCAGGCGTCGGCCAGCGCGTCCAGGTTGGAGGCGATCGCACGGCGGGGCATGACGGCGCCCTTGGGCGCTCCGGTGGTGCCCGAGGTGTAGACGATCAGCGCCGGGTCGTCGTCGCCGGCGTCGGCGGGGGATGCGGGCGCGACGGCGTGGACGCCGTCGAGATCGACGACGGCGCGGCGCAGCTCGGCCAGCGCCTCAGGTACCTCGGTCCCGAGGGCGACCAGCAGCACCTCGGGGGCGGCGTCGGAGACGATGTGCGCCAGCTCGCTGCTTCCCGACTTGGGGTTGATCGGCACGACCGGCACTCCGGCCTGGAGAGCGCCGACCACGGCCACGGCGGTCTCGATCCGCGACTCGGCGATCACCGCAGCCCGGCCCGCGCCCGCCAGCTGGGCGGCGACCCGGCCGGCCGCCTCCGCCAGCTGGGCATAGGTGAGCGAGCGGTCGGGGAACGACAGCGCGACCCGGTCCGAGCCCTCCTGGAGTGCCCCGAACAGCGCGCTCACGCGACCCCGCAGCTCAGCGGCCGAGCCAGCGCGCCGGATTTCTCACGAACACCATGTCGAACACGCCGTCGTCCATCACGCCCTGCTCGCGCAGCCACGGGACGACCTCCTCGAACACCAGCGTGAACGACCAGTTGTGGATCGCCGGCGAGGCGATGAGCTGTTCGATGACGTCGGGCGGGAACCAGTCGGTGCCTTGAGCACCTTGCCGGCGGGATTGCGTGGCAGCGGCTCGTGGCGCAGCTGGACGTATTGCGGGACCTTGAAGTCGGCGATCCGCTCCCGCATGTGCGCGACGATCGCCGCCACGTCGGCGTCGTCTGAAGCGGGCACGATCACGGCGCCGACCTTCTCGCCCATCATCTCGTCGGGCACCGGAATCACGGCGGCTTCACCGACGCCAGGGGCGCCGGCCAGCGCGCTCTCGACCTCGATGCAGTACACGTTCTCGCCGCCACGGTTGATCATGTCCTTGGCGCGGTCGACGACGTAAAGCAGCCCATCGCCCCCGATCCGCGCCAGGTCGCCGGTGTGCAGCCACCCGTCCACGAAGGTCTCCGCGGTCGCCTCGGGCTTGTTCCAGTAGCCCGCGACGACATTCTCGCCGCGCACCAGCAGCTCACCGACGCCCGTCCGCTCGTCCGGCGCGTCGACGGCGATGTCCACGACCGGCATCGCGAAGCCCACGCTGTCGGCGTGCTCCGCCGCCTCCTCGTGCGGGAGGAACGTGGTCAGCGACGAGGTCTCGGTCAGGCCGAAGCCGTTGCCTACCCGGGCGGTGGGGAATGCTTCCATGATCTTGTGGACCGAGTCGGCGGCGATCGGCGCGCCCCCATACGAGACCCAGCGCACCCTGCTCAGATCGGTCTGTTCAAACAGCGGGTGACGGGTGAGAGCGTGGTAGATCGCCGGCACCGAGGTGAGCATTTGCACCCCCTCCTCGCTTGCGGTGCGCAAGAAGCCCTCGAGGTCCAGTGGGTTGGCCAGCACGAACGTCCGGCCCCCGAGCTCGGTCATCACCAGCAGCTGGCTGTTGGTGCCGGTGACGTGAAACAGCGGAACGTTGATCAGCGTGGCC
>JADGPO010000089.1 GCA_017882405.1 Solirubrobacteraceae bacterium
AGTCGGCCGCCTGGATCAGCTTGAGGAGGATGTTCTCCACGTCCTCGCCGACGTAGCCGGCCTCCGTCAGCGCGGTGGCGTCGGCGATCGCGAACGGGACGTTGAGGATCTTGGCCAGCGTCTGGGCGAGCAGCGTCTTGCCACAGCCGGTCGGCCCCAGCAGCAGGATGTTGGACTTCTGCAGCTCGATGTCGTGCTCGTCGGACTGCATCATCTGCACGCGCTTGTAGTGGTTGTAGACGGCCACCGAGAGCGAGCGCTTGGACTGCTCCTGGCCGACCACGTACTCGTTGAGGACGTCGTAGATCTCCCGCGGCTTGGGGAGGCTCTCGATGTCGAAGCTCGGGGGAGCGGTCAGCTCCTCGTCGATGATCTCGTTGCAGAGATCGATGCACTCGTCACAGATGTAGACCCCGGGGCCGGCGATCAGCTTCTTGACCTGTCGTTGCGACTTGCCACAGAAGCTGCAGAGGAGCTGTTCGTTGGAGTCGGTTGGACGCGCCATGGTTCCCCTCCCGGGAGTCGACTCGGTCGAGTCTCGTCAGTCCCGAAGACTAATGCCTTCAGTGCTGCGAGATCACTCGATCGATGATTCCGTACTCCTTTGCTTCCTCGGAGCTCATGAAGTAGTCGCGCTCGGTGTCCTTGCGAACCGCCTCGAGATCCTTGCCGGTGTGCTTGGCGATGATCTCGTCGAGGCGACGGCGGACGTCGATGATCTCGCGGGCATGGATCTCAATATCGGTCGCTTGCCCCTGGAAACTTGAGGAGACCTGGTGAATCAGGATCTTTGCGTTGGGCAGCGCCATCCGCTTGTTGGGGGCGCCGCCGGCCAGGAGCAGCGCTCCCATCGACATCGCGATGCCGACGCAGATCGTCGACACGTCGGGCTTGATGAACTGCATCGTGTCGTAGATCGCCAGCCCGGCGTAGACCGATCCGCCCGGCGAGTTGATGTAGATCGAGATGTCCTTGTCGGGATCCTCGGACTCCAGGTGCAGGAGCTGGGCCACGATCAGGTTGGCGATCTGGTCGTCGACGGGAGTCCCGAGGAAGACGATCCGCTCGTTGAGCAACCGGCTGTAGATGTCGAACGCGCGCTCCCCGCGGGAGGTTTGCTCGACGACCATCGGTACGAGTGGGCTCATGGCCTGCCTTCTTTTTCGTCCTGCGCCGGAATCCTGCCGACTGTAGCAACCGGCTGATTGCGGTCAGCCAGGCGTCCACGGGTGTCCGGCGCGCTTGGTCTTGTCAGTTTCCCGGCGTCCAGATCTGGCCGGTGCCAGTCGTGGACTCGCCCTCTGGCGCCGCCCGCGGCGCACCCGGGGCATCCGCCTTGCCGGGCGTCCACAGCTTGTCGCGCGCCTGGGCCTGCTCGACGCTGATCGGCTTGGCTTCGGACACCAGCAGTTCCAGCGCCTGGCGATTGGCGACGTCCTCGCGCAACGTGTCCAGGCGATTTGCCTTGCGCAGCCGCTCCACCAGCTCGGCCGGATCGGAGCCGTCGCGCTCGGCGGCCGGCGCGAGCGCCGCGATCAGCTCGTCGTCGGAGGGCTCGATCTGCTCGGCGGCCACCACGGCGGCCAGCACCGCTTCGCGCCGCAGCGCCGCGGCGGCATCGGGCTCGGCGTCGTGGGCCAGCTCCTCCTCGTTCTTGCCGGCGATCTGCAGGTAGGTCTCCTTGTTGACCCCCTGGCGCGCCAGCGCTCCGAGCGTCTGCTCGATCAGCTCGTGCGCGCGGGCGTGGACCAGCGACTCGGGCTGCTCCACCTGGGCCTCGTCGGCGGCCGCCTGCAGCACGGCCTCCTCGTACTCGCGTTCGATCGCGCGCTCCTCGCCCTCGCGCAGCTTGGCGGCGATGTCGTCGCGCAGCTCGTCCAGCGTGTCGAACTCGGATGCCTCGGAGGCGAAGTCGTCGTCGAGCTCGGGCAGGCGCTTGGCCTTGACCTCGTGCACGGTGACGTCGAAGGTCGCGTCCTTGCCGCCCAGCTCGTTGGGGTACTCCTCCGGGAATGTGACCTTCACCTCACGCTCGTCACCGGCCCAGGCGCCCACCAGCTGCTCCTCGAAGCCGGGGATCAACCGTCCCGAGCCGAGCTCGATCAGCTGGTCGCGGCCCTCACCGCCCTCAAAGGGGACGCCGTCGACCTTGCCCACGTAGTCGACGACCACCTGGTCGTCTGACTGCGCGGCGCGGTCCACCGTGTCCAGGGTGGCGAGCCGGTCGCGCAGCGTCTGCACCTGCTGGTCGATCGCCGACTGCTGGACCTCCGGCTCTCGGCGACCGACCTCCAGGCCCTTGTAACGACCGAGCTTGGCCTGCGGGCGCACGCCGATCTCGATCGAGAAGGCCAGCGGCTCGCCCTGCCCCGGAAGGTCGCGGACGTCAAGGTCGGGCTCCCCGATCGGCGCGATGCCGGCGCCGTCGATCGCCTCCACGTACCAGCCGCCTAACGATGCGCGCAGCGCCTCGTCGAGCACCGTCTCGCGTCCCAGCTGCCGGATCACGACCGGGGGCGGGACCTTGCCCTTGCGAAAGCCGGGGACCCGCATCTGGCCGCCGAGCTTGCGGGCCGCCTGCTGAACGCGGCGCTCCACCTCCTCGGCGGGCACCTCGGCCTCGACGCGCACGCGCGACTCGGGCAGCTCGGTGACGCTTGTCTTCAGGGTTGACATCCGACCAGCAACGATAGCTTGGGGGCGTGGCCTCGCGAGTTGGCGCCCGCCTGCTGACCGGACCCCTGGCGTTCCTGATCGGGGGCCTGCTCGAGGTCGGCGCCCTGGCCCTGGTCACACTGCGCGAGCGCGCCCGCAGGCGCGCCCGCGGGGCCCCGGACTGCTGACGCACTTTCTTAACGACAGCCGCATCGCGACCGTCAGCTGAGGCGGCGCCTCAGCTCCGCTCTGGGACGAGGTTCTTGAGCTCGCGCAGCGCCACCGGCAGCGTCGTCGTGTCGTAGGTGCGGGCCGCCTGCACGTCGGCCACCACGCCCTGCGAACGCTCCACCGCCACCTGATTGGCCTCCAGCCACGCCTCGATCGCCGCCGGCGCCCCGTGTGGCGCGCCATCGGCCAGCACGTCGCGAGTCAGCACGCGGTGCATATCGTAGAGGTCGTCGCGCAGGGCGGCGCGCGCCAGCGCCTGCCAGCGGTCATCGCGCGGCAGCTCCAGGATCCGGTCGCGCAGCCAGTCCAGTCGAAGCCGCGAGCCGATCCCGAAGTAGACGGCCATCACCACCGGCTGCGCGTTGTCCGTCAGCGCTGCGTCATCGACGATGTCGAACGCCGACAGCAGCGCCGGCATGCTCGCCACGCGACGCGCCAGGGCCGGCGGCACCCCGGCCGCCGCCAGCTCTACCAGGCGGTCCTGGAAGGACTCGCGGTCGTCGCCGACCAGGACGTTGGGCAGAGCCTCCTCGAGCAGCTGGGCGCCGGTGGCAAAGCGCGCCGTCGTCGTCGCCACGTCGATCGTCGAGCGGCCCAGCGAGCGCACCAGCGACCGCGTGGCGCGCTCCACCAGCCGCCGGCCCTCGATCAGCATGGAGAGCTGCGTGCCGGCCTCGATCTGGTTGTCGAGCGCCTCCACCTCGGTCCAGAAGCCGCGCATCGCGAACACCTCACGGGCGACCGCATACGCGCGGGCCAGCTGCGGGGCCGACGCACCGGTCTCCTCGCCCAGGCGGAACGCGAACGTCATCCCGGCCCGGTCGACCAACTGGTTGGCGACGATCGTGGCGATCAGCTCTCGGCGCAGGCGGTGGTCTCGCATCGGCGACGGGTAGCGCTGTGGCAGCGGGGCGGGGAAGTAACGCTCCAGGTCGGACACTAGGTAGGGGTCCTCGGGCAGGTCGCACTCCAGCAGCTCCACGTACAGGTGGATCTTGCAGTAGGCCATGATCGCCGCCAGCTCCGGTGAGCTGAGCCCGCGACGCTCGCTTCGCCGCGACGCCAGCGCCTCTTCGGAGGGCAGGAACTCGATCTCCCGGTCCAGCGCCGCCACGTGCTCCAGATGACGGATCAGCCGCGCGTGCACCTCGACCATCGGGGTCGCCTGGCTGAGGGCCAGGCTCAGCGCCTGCGTCTGCGTGTAGCTGTCGTACAGCACGGCGTCGGCCACCGCATCGGTCATCTGGCGGAGCAGCTCGTTGCGCTCGCCGCCGGTCATCTCGCCGGTGGCCGTCAGCTGGCCCAGCAGAATCTTGATGTTGACCTCGTGGTCTGAGCAGTTGACGCCGGCGACGTTGTCGATTGCGTCGGTGTTGATGCGCCCGCCGCCGCCGTTGCGACCGCCGTGCCGTGCGTACTCGATCCGCCCTCGTTGGGTCAGCCCCAGGTTGCCGCCCTCGACCACCACGCGGCAGCGCAGCTGCGCTCCGTCGACGCGCACACCGTCGTTGGCGCGATCGCCGACCTCTCTCTGGCTCTCCGAGCCGGCCTTGACGTAGGTGCCGACTCCGCCGTTGAACAGCAGGTCGACGGGCGCGCGCAGCAGTTCGGAGATCAGCTCGTTGGGCGCCAGGCTGTCGGCCTCGATCCCCAGCGCCGCCTTGACCTCTTCGTTGATGGCGATCGACTTGGCGAGGCGCGAGTGCACCCCGCCGCCTGCCGAGATCAGCGAGCGGTCGTAATCGTCCCAGCCCGAGCGCGGCAACGCAAACAGCCGTTGGCGCTCGGCGAAGCTGGCCGCGGGGTCGGGATCGGGGTCCAGGAACAAGTGAGCGTGGTTGAACGCCGCCAGCAGGCGGATGTGCGGCGAGCGCAGCATCCCGTTGCCGAACACGTCGCCGGACATGTCGCCGATGCCGACCACCGTGAAGTCCTGGCGGGCGACGTCGGTGCCCAGCTCCCGGAAATGGCGCTTGACCGACTCCCAGGCCCCGCGGGCGGTGATCCCCATGCGCTTGTGGTCATAGCCGTGCGAGCCGCCGGAGGCGAACGCGTCGTCGAGCCAGAAGCCGTAAGCAGCCGCGACCTCGTTGGCAATGTCCGAGAAGGCGGCCGTGCCCTTGTCGGCGGCCACCACCAGATACGGATCGTCGTCGTCGTAGCGGACCACCCGCTTGGGTCCGACCACGACGCCGCCGAGGTAGTTGTCGGTCAGGTCCAGCAGTCCCGAGAGGAACGTGCGATAGCACGCGATCGCCTCTGAGACCTGAGCCTCGCGGCCGCCGCGGGCCGGCGCTCGCTTGACCACGAATCCGCCCTTAGAGCCGACCGGGACGATCAGCGCGTTCTTGACCATCTGTGCCTTCATCAGCCCGAGCACCTCGGTGCGGAAGTCCTCGCGACGGTCAGACCAGCGCAGGCCGCCGCGGGCCACCTTGCCGCCTCGCAGGTGGATCCCCTCCACGCGAGGCGAGTAGACGAAGATCTCATAGCGAGGCCGCGGCCGGGGCAGGAACTCCAGCCGCCCCGGGTCGAGCTTGAACGCCAGGCAGGCCGAGATGCCCGCGGAGGACGCGGGCGGGATTCCATCTTGATCGCGCCGGTAGTAGTTGGTGCGCAGCATCGCCTCCACCACCCCCACGAAGCGGCGCAGGATCCGATCGGCATCCAGGCTCCGCACCGTGTCGATCGCCGCCCGCAGCTCCTCGGCCAGACGCTGCGCTGCCTCGGGGTCGTGTGCGTCGGGGTCGAAGCGGACGGCGAACAGGGCCACCGCCCGGCGGGCGATCTGGGGATTGTCGAGCAGCGTCTGGATCATGTAGGCATCGGAGAAGGCGATCGCCGCCTGGCGCAGGTAGCGCAGCACCGCGCGGACGATCGTGACCTCGCGCCCGCTCAGCCCGGCTCGCATCACCAGCCCGTTGAGCCGGTCGTCCTCCAGCTCTCCCGACCATGCCCCGAGGAACGTCCGCCCGAACTCGTCGCCGGCGCGGTCCAGGTCCTCGGGATCGCAGCGCAGACCGAAGTCGTAGATCCACACGGAGTCACCCGTCGGCGGGCTGATCTCGTACGGACGCTCGTCGACCACGGTGGCGCCCATGTGCTCGAACTTGGGCACCACGTCCGACAGCGAGACCGGCGAGACGCTGAGCAGCTTGCCCCGCGCCATCTGCTCGGCATCTCCCCGCCTGCGGTAGACGTGGATCTGCGTCCGGCGGCCTTCTGACCGCAGCCGCTCGATGCGGTCGATGTCGGCGATCGCGGTGGCGGCGTCGGCGTCGGCGCGATAGCCGGGCGGGAAGGCCGCCGCGTAGCCGGAGTACAGCTCCATGCCGCGCCGCTGCCCGTGCTCGGCGACCAGCGCCGCGCGCAGGTCGTCGGTCCATGCGCGGGTGGCGCGGGCGATCTGCGCCTCGATCGCGGCCACGCCGTAGCCGGCCCTCACCCCGGCGGGACAATGCACGACGTAGTCGACGCGGACGATCAGTGACTCGGACAGCTGCAGGCGCCAGTCGACCTGATCGCCGCCGAACGCCTCGGCCAGGATCCGCCCGGCCCGCAGGCGGTTCTCGGTGTTGAAGCGATCACGCGGCAGACACAGAGTGCAGGCCACGAACCGGTCCAGGCGGTCGGGGTACACGAACAGCCGCACCCGCTGGCGCTCGCCCAGGCCCAGGATCCCGATCGCGATCTCGAACAGCTCGTCGGCGTCGATCTGCACCAGCAGGTCCCGCGGCAGGGACTCGAGGATGTCGATCAGGCCCTTGGCGTCATGGCTGTCGTCGGGGAAGCCGGCCTTGTCCATCACGTAGTCGACCTTGTCGCGCAGCAGCGGGATGTCCCGCGGGCTGGAGTTGTAGGCGGCGGTGGCGTAGAGCCCCAGAAAGCGCCGCTCCCCGACCACGCGGCCGTCGGGCGCGAACCGCTTGACGCCCACGTAGTCCAGATAGGCGGGCCGGTGCACGGTGGCTCGCGAATTGGCCTTGGTGAGCACCAGTGGCTGCGGCGAGAGCGCTTCCTTGAGAGCCCGGCCCGTCAGTTGCTTGACCGGCGTCCGCGATGCGCCGCGCAGAATGCCCAGCCCGCTGCCGGGGACCGTGCGCAGCTCGCCGGGGGTTTCGGCCGCCCCCAGCTCGTACTCGCGGTAGCCCAGGAAGGTGAAGTGCTCGTCGGCCATCCAGGCGAGGAACGCCTGGGCCTCCGCGAGCTCGTGGGGCTCGCACGGCAGCGCCTGGCGGCGAAGCTCGGCGGCCAGCGCCGAGGTGCGCGCACGCATCGCGCCCCAGTCCTCGACGGCCGCCCTGACCTCCTCAAGCACCAGCTCGATCCCGGCGCGCAGCACGGCCAGCCGGTCCGAATCGGCCTGGCGCACCACCTCGACGTGGATCACCGACTCGGCCTGCAGCCCGACGGCCGTCGCCCCGCGAGCCAGCACCTCCTGCAGCTCCCCGCCGGCGTCGCGCACGACCCGCATCACGGGGTGCACGATCAGCTCGATCCCGTAGCCCTGGCGGCTGAGCTCCATCGTCACCGAGTCGACGAGGAACGGCATGTCGTCGGAGACGATCTGGATCGCCGTGTACGGCGACTGCCACCCGCCGATCTCCTCGGTGGGGTTGTAGACCTTGACCTTGGCCTCCCCCGGATCGCGCTGCTGGGCGGTCCGCCAGTGGGTGACGATCGCGCCGGCCAGGTCTGCCGGCCGGCGGTCGGCGAGGTCCGTGGCCGGGACCCAGTGGTAGTACTGGCGGATGAACTCGCGATAGGCGGCCGGCGCCTCGTGCTCCAAGCGTGCACTGACCGACTCGATGAGCGAATCGATCAGATCCAGTTCGAGGTCTCCGGCCTTGACGGCCATGTCGCCACACCGCCCTCTCTCAGCACATCACGCTGCAGCGCGCAACGGTACCCCTCCGGCACGACAGCCGCATCCCGTGACCGCGGGCTGTCACGCTGTGGGCCCGATGGCCGATTCTCCACAGCTCCCCGACTGGCCGGCCGGCACGGTGGCGATCCTCGTCACCGGGGGCGCTCGCCCACACGCCATCCCGGTCTCGGCAGTGCTGCGGGCCGGCCCGCGGCGGATGCTCGTCGGCCTGGCGCACAGCCGTGAATCCCTGGCCCGGCTGCGGCAATCGCCGCAGGTCACAGTGGCGATCTGCGCCCGCGCGGTGGCGGTGAGCGTCGACGGCCGGGCCTCGGTGCTGGTGGAGGAGATCGTGAAGGGGGTCGCCGCCGTCGCCGTCGACGTGGAGGTGATCCACGACCACGACCGGCCGACGTTGGCGTTGCACGCGGGCGTGGCCTGGGAGTGGACCGACGAGGAGGCCGCGCGCCGCGACGGCGAAGTGCGGGCGGCGTTGAGCGGTCTGGCCGCCGCCACGGAGGCCCCGGAGGATCATCGGCTTTGATCCGCCGGGGGGAATAGGTAGCGGGCAGCGGCGGCGGCCGCCGACAGCGCGACCGCCCTCACGACTCGGTGGCGGCGCCGGCGACCACCCGGCGCTGGCGCTGGGGGCGCTCGGCGAGCGCGAACACCACCGGCAGCAGGGCCACGCCGGTGGCCAGGCAGGCCACCACGGCCAGGCGCGCCGGGAACGCCGGCAGGGCGAGCAGCACGAAGCCGTAGAGCAGCGCCCGTGGCTGCCCCGGGCCAGCCGAGTCGCGGCCCACCGGGCGAAGACCAGCACGAGCGCCAACACGATCCACTGTTCGGCAGAGATCCCGGGACGACCATGCAGCTGGCGGGCGAGGGCGTACCACATGGAAGAGGCCCGGTTGACGAACACGCCGGCGCGGGTGAAGCGCAGGTACGGCGCGCCCCGATAATCGAGGACCACCACGCTCGTGCGCGGTGAGGCCTTCAGCCACAGCCGCAGGTCGCCGTCGACGACCTTGGCGTCGGTGCCCTCGGGAACCTGACCGACGCGGGCCAGGTAGCTGGAGGCGGCGGGATCGACCGCGCCGTGCGCCTGGGCGGCGGCCGGCAGCGCCAGCGCGGCGAGCAGCCACGCGAGCAGCCATGCCGTCACTGCCGGGCGCGGGCGCCTGCTCCATCGCGCCATAGACTCCATATCCGTTGCCGGACTCTACGCACCCCCTTCGCCGACGGGCGATCGTCGGGCTGGCGTGCCTGGCAGCGCTGCTGGGCCTGGGGGGCGCGATGGCGGGCGTGGCGTGGGCCGACGGGGACCCCGCCAGCGACGTGCTGGCCGCGCAGACCGTGTTCCTGGCCCAGGACGGCGCGATCCCGGCCGCCCAACAGTCCCAGCTCCTGCCTGGCCGCCCCACGCGGCGGAGCGCAGCCGCGCGCTCCGGAGTCGACGTCGTCGCCTGGCTGGCGTTGGCCGCCGGGGCGATCCTGATCGCGGCCGCCTGGACGGTCAGCCTGAGGCTGCGCCCGCCGCGTCGGCATGACGGTGTAGCCTCGTCGCATGGAAGCTGAGCGGGCACGGGAGCTTTTGGCGCGCGAACGCGAGCGCATCGAGCGCGCTCTCGGGATCCACGAGGGCGAGAGCCTCGAGTCCGACGCCCACGTCGAGCCGGGCGACAAGGACTCCGAGGACCTGTATCAGGACGAGTTCGACGCCGGACGCGCCGCGGACCTGCGCGACCAGCTGGCCGCCGTGGAGCGCGCCGAGGGCCGGCTGCGCGACGGCACGTACGGGTTCTCGATACAGAGCGGCGACGCGATTCCCGACGGCCGGCTGGAGGCCCGGCCCACCGCCGAGCTGACGGTCGAAGAGCAGCAGCGCGTCAGCGGCTGAGTGTCGTGGTTCGAAATTCCGGGAGCAGTCTCGCGAGTAGCTGGGCGGTGGCCGTCGCGGAATTTCTGAATCACGTCATTAGCCCGCGTCAGATCGTGCCGGTGAGCACGAGGACGCCGACTACGACCAGCACCAGCGCCGTGAAGGCGTTGCCCCAGCCCTCCAGCCACTGGCTGCGCAGCCCGTAGCCGCCGATCGTCGCCAGCAACGTCAGGACCACGATCGTCGTCACCGTGACGGCGGCGAACGCCACCAGCGAGGCGATCGCGGTGCCCGCGCCCGCGGCGGTGGCCGCCAGGAACACCGGGAGGATCGTCAGGTCGGGCGAGGCGGCCGCCCCGAAGGACACCATGAACGCCCCTCGGCCGCGGCCGGCGTGATCGTGAGCGTCGGCGTGCCCGTAGTCGTGGTCGTGGTCGTGGTCGTGGGAGTGGGTGTGCCCGCGACCGGTCGCCTCCAGCACCGCGAACGCCAGCCCGGTGGCGATCAGCAATCCGCCGACGATCGCGTTCTGCACGTGCTCGACGGTCGAGCGCAGCTGCAGGCCGACGATCACGATCACCGCTCCGATCAGCAGTGAGACGAGCACGTGGGCGACGCCGGCCAGTCCGGCCAGCCGCGCCACCCTCGACAGCGGATAGCGGTGGGTGCGGCTGAGCACTCCCAGCGGCACCCAATGATCCGGCAGGATCGCGTGGCCGAGCCCGACGCCGGCGGCGGCCGCGACCAGCGCGGGGGTGGTGGCGCTCACCGCGCCTCCCCCCCGGCCGGCAACGCCACCCCGGCGGCATTACGATTCCGAGTTGACATGTTCGCCCAATCATATGAGAGATCGCTCATGCTCGGAGGACGGCGATGACGCACGGGACCACGCAGGCAACGGCCCGGCTCACCGGCGAGGACGCGGCGCTGATCGCGCAGGCGATGTCGGCGCTGGCCACCCCCAGCCGCGTGCTCATCCTGGCGGCGCTCCGGGAGCGACCCCGTTCGGTCTCCGAGCTGGTCGCGGACGTGGCGATGGAGCAGTCGGCGGTCTCCCATCAGCTGCGGCTGCTGCGCGACATCGGGCTCATCGTCGGCGAGCGTCACGGGCGGCGGATCATCTATTCCCTGTACGACGACCACGTGGCATCGCTGATCGACCAGTCCGTCGGACACGTGGAGCATCTGCGGCTCGGGCTGCGCACGCGGCTGGCCTCCTGAGCGCAAGGCCTCCACACCCACCGTCGACTCGCTAATGGTCCGCGACAGGGGTGTGTCATCTGATGTGGGCTATGGGGTCCTCGGATGCGTTTAGATCGCCGAGGTCGGGTGCGGAGCGTTTGGGCTCGATGTTCCTCGACCGGTTTTGCACGATCCCGGTGCGGCTTGTGTAGGGTGGGGGCGGTGAACTCGCGGGCGATGGACGTCGATTGGGTCGTGATCGGCTCTGGCTTCGGCGGCAGCGTCGCCGCGCTGCGGCTGGCTCAGAAGGGCTATTCGGTGCGGGTGCTGGAGAGCGGGTCGCGGTTTCGCGATGAGGATTTCGCGCGCACCACTTGGGACGCGCGGCGCTACTTTTTCGCGCCGCGGCTCGGGCTGCGCGGGATCATGCGGATCACGCCGTTCCGAGACGTTCTGATCGTGTCGGGCGCAGGCGTCGGCGGCGGCAGCCTCGGCTACGCGAACACGCTTTACCGGGCCCGCGGCACGTTCTTTCAGGACTCCCGCTGGCGCGAGTTGGCCGACTGGAAGGCCGAGCTCGCCCCGCATTACGACACTGCAGAGCGGATGCTTGGCGTGACTGACGTGACGTTTGACTCCGACGGCGACATCCTTTTGCGCGAGCTCGCCACGACGTTGGGCGTCGAGCAGACCTATGGCCACACGCGCGTGGGCGTCTATTTCGGTGAGCCGGGCGTTGAGCGCCCCGATCCGTATTTCGACGGGGAGGGTCCGGCCCGCACTGGCTGCATCCGCTGCGGCGAGTGCATGGTCGGCTGCCGCCATGGGGCCAAGAACACGCTCGTGAAGAACTATCTGTGGTTCGCCGAGCGCCTGGGGGTCAGGATCGACGCGGAGCGGACGGTCACCGACGTGCGGCCGCTGGGCGCCGCCGACGGCTCTGAGGGGTACGCGGTCAAGCACGTGCGCAGCGGGACGCTGCGCCGCGGCCGCGGCGAGGCGATCACCGCGCGCGGCGTTGTGATCGCCGCCGGTGCCCTGGGCACTAACCGGCTGCTGGCGAGTTGCCGGCACTCGGGTTCGCTGCCGCGCGTCTCTGAGCGCCTCGGCCACTTGGTGCGCACCAACAGCGAGTCGATCGTTGCCGTCACCGCGCCCGATGACGCGCGCGACTTCACTGCGTCGGTGGCGATCAGCTCCAGCATCTACCCGGATCCCGACACGCACGTCGAGCTGGTGACCTACGGCGCCGGCGGCGGCGCGATGAAAACGTTGTTCACCGCGCTGGTGGGCGATGGCACGCGGGTCACCAGGCCGCTGCGCTGGCTGGCCGCGATCGCCCGCCATCCCGTGAGCTTCGCGCGTCTGCTCGCCACGCCCAACTGGTCGCGACGCACGCTGATCGTGCTCGTGATGCAAACCGTCGACAGTGCGCTGCGCTTCAAGCCTCGGCCACGACGCTTCGGCACCGGCGTGCGGATCACGACCGAGCAGGACGCCGCGAACCCCAACCCCACGTTCATCCCCGCCGCCAACCGCGCGGCGCAGTGGCTGGCCGAGCGAATCGGCGGCACGCCCCAAAGCGGAACCAGCGAGGCACTGTTCAACGTGCCGTCGACCGCGCACATCCTCGGCGGCGCGGTCATCGCCGGCGACCCCTCCCAGGGCGTCATCGACGCGCACGGCCAGGTGTTCGGCTACAAGAACCTGCTGATCACAGACGGCTCGGCGCTGCCCGCCAACCCGGGTGTGAACCCAAGCCTGACGATCACCGCGCTCGCCGAGCACACGATCGCCCAAGTGCCGGCCAGCCGCGCCACCGAGCCCGCCGCCCCTGACTGAGCACGGGCAAGATAAGCCCGTCACCAGCGCTACCGTAGTCAGGGTCCGCGGCCGCCGTTGCCGCTTGCGTCGAGAAACGCCATCTGCGCGCGGCTCGATGAGTCGCGCGCTGCGGAGCGATCTCAGTAGGAGACGTGTCCGGTTCCGCTGAAGGAACTCACTGCCGCCGATGACTTGCTCTGAAGGTTCTGGCACTTGCCGTTCTTGATGATGCCGGTCTCCGCAATCGTCGCCTTCACGCGGATGGAGCCGCTGATGCCGGCGTAGGCGCCGGTGCCGGTGCCGGTGCCGTGCGAAATGGGCAGATTCCTAGCCGATCCCGTGCCGACGGCGGTGCATCCCTTGGGGTCGGCCTTGAACCTAGAGCTCTTGTTGAACTTCGTGCCGTCGACTTCGAAGGTCCCTTTGGAGAGCACGCCACACGGCCACCGTGGCCCGAAGGAGAATGCGATGCATGTGATGTCCCCTTGTTCGTGTACCAGTACGCGTCGCGCCGGCCCACGCATCGCCGTAGCGCTGCCCGCCAAGGTGCCGTTCGATGCCCGTGGCTTTCATAGCTTCACCTCCAGATCCCCGATCGAAAGCCGGAGCCGGATGGACGGGACCTCTGATCGCAATCGTCGGAAGGGGACAGCTGACGGGCTGGCTCCTTCTCGGGGCCGGCCACGCGCGCGGGCGCACTTGTGCGGGGCGACGGATACGCTGGCGCGTCTCCCCCACGCCCAGCTCCCCATCCTGTGGAGCAAGGTTGCGAGCGGCGCGTGACGCCCACCCGCGGGCACGGGCGCCGCGTCTGCCGAGGCTCGAGCGTCTCCGCGCCTGTGTGGCTCGGCGCGATTGCTTTTCAATCCCGCATTGGCGTCGATGCACGATTGGTTTGGCGACGATGCCATCGCCGCCGAAGGGGGCGCCACCGGCGCGATCGTTTGGCGGTCGCTGCGCGCGAGAAGCGGCGCGCAGGCTCCGCACTCGCTCGTGGATGAAAAGGGCTGTCCATGATTGCGTGACGCGAGCGGCCGGGCTCGCAGCAGTCCGTAGGTCTGTCTAGTGGGCTAAGGGCCCACGACTTTGTAAGTGCCGTTTCCGGCACCTATTGAGTCGCTGACCCTAGGCCGGGATCGCTGGCATCATCGGCTCTGTGATTCACGAGGTATGGGGCGACGAAGCCGAGTTGGTGCGGGTCGCGGTGGAGTGGGCGGCGCAACGGGTCGTGCGGCCAACGGACTCCAAGACGACGGCGCGCCCCGCCTCGGAGCTTGCCGCGGAGGCCGGGCGCACGGTCACGCCAGCGGGGATCGGGGGCGTCGTGGCGTTCGATCTCGTGACCAGCGCGGCGAACGTGTTTGCCGGGGTCTGGGAGGCGGGAGCGGGCGCGGTCTATGCCGAGAACGAGGCGCTGGGGTGGATCATCGAGCTGCTGGGATGGCCACCGAGCGCGGCGGGCTGCTTTGTCGCCGGGGGCACCGCCGGGAACCTCTCCGCGCTCGCCGCGGCCCGCCATGCCGCTCTGGCCCGCCGCGGAGAACGGCCGGCCGCCGGCTGGCGGCTGGCGTGCACGGCGGACGTGCACTCCTCCATCCGGCTCGCGGCGCGCGTGCTTGATGTCGGGATCGTCGAGGTGCCTGAGAACGCGCACGGGCACCTCACCGGCGAAGCGCTGGCCACCGCGCTGGCCGACGATCCCGACGACATTTTTGCCGTGGTGGCGTCCGCCGGTACGACGAACGCCGGACTCGTGGACGACTTGGCGGGCGTGGCCGCCACCTGCGCCGAGCACGGGGTGTGGTTGCACGTGGACGGCGCCTACGGCGGCGCGGCGCTCGCCGCCCCCAGCGTCCGTCGCCTGTTTGACGGCGTCGAGCTCGCGGACAGCTTCATCGTCGATCCGCACAAATGGCTGTTTGCCCCATATGACTGTTGTGCGCTGCTCTACCGTGATCCCGAGCCTGCGCGGGCCGCGCACTCGCAGGCCGCGGGTTACCTGGACCGGATCGACCGCGAGGCCGGGAACCCGTCGGACCTTGCGATTCACCTGTCGCGGCGCGCGCCCGGGCTGCCGTTCTGGTTCAGCCTGGCCACCCACGGCACCGACCGCTGCGTCGCGGCGATCGAGCGGACGCTTGAGACAACGCGCACGGTAGCCGAGGCGATACGGGCTTGCGAGCACCTGGACCTCGTCTGCGAGCCAGAGCTGTCCGTGCTCCTGTTCGAACGGCCCGGCTGGGACGAGGACGCCTACGCGGTTTGGTCAAACGCGCTGTCGAAGAAAGGCGTGATCTTGTGC
>JADGPO010000090.1 GCA_017882405.1 Solirubrobacteraceae bacterium
CCAGGCCCTCGGCGCCCTTGACCGTGCGGTCGTTGAGGTCGACGATCGGCTGGTAGTGCACGACGATCTCGTCGGTGGCCAGCGCGTGGCGGATGTCCGAGAGCACGTTGAGGCGCTGGACCGAGTGCTGGTTCTGCTCGGCGGCGTAGACCTTGTAATCGGTCTGGGCCTCCTTGGCGGCGTACATGGCGATGTCGGCGCAGCGCAGCAGCCCGTGGGAGTCCTGGGCGTCGTCGGGAAAGCGCGCCACGCCGATGCTCGCCCCCACCTCCAGCGACAGCTCGTCGACGGTGAACGGCTGGTTGATCGTCGCGCACAGCCGAGAGACGTCGCGCTCCACCGCGGCCGGATCGGCGGGCCCGGGCCCTGGAAGGATCGCGAACTCGTCGCCTCCCAGCCGCGCCACCAGGCCGCCCTCGCCGATCGCGGTGGCCAGCCGCGGCCCGAGGTCGCGCAGTAGCACGTCGCCGTAGTGGTGTCCAAGCGTGTCGTTGACCTCCTTGAAGCGATCCAGGTCCATCAGCATCACGGTGAAGCGGCCTTCCGGGCCGGCGCTGGCGATCCGCCGCTCGACGGCATCACGGAAGCGCTCGCGGTTGGCCAGACCGGTCAGCTCGTCGGTGGTGGCGACCCGCTGCAGCGTCTCGGAGCGCCGCTTGGAGGTCATCAGCTCCCTGACCAGGTACTGGAAGATCCCCAGCACCAGCCCGAACAGCGCCAGACCCGCGACACCCAGCTGGTCGAACCCCAACGCGGCGACCAGCGTCAGCAGCGCCGTCGCCAGCTCCGCCGCCAGGATCGGCATGAGCATCTCTCTGGTCTTGGCCACCAGCGACGAGCGGTCCAGGTAACAGCGATATCCGGCGACGAACAGGAAGTTCGCCGCCAGGGTGACCAGATAGGTGACGAATACGAGCAGGTAGTGCGCCGGCGACGTGGAGCCAACGTGCGCCAGGCGGGAGGTCTCGTAGAAGAACAGGCCGCCCAGCAGCGGGCACCACGTGAAATTGGTCAGGTTGTGCACGAACGCGTGCGGCTCCCAGCGGAAGTGCAGCCAGCTGACGGTGATCGCGACCGCGCCGACCAGCGCCGCCGGGCCGGGACCGAGGATCACCGAGGCGAGGATCAGCGCCAGGAAGCTCGAGGAGACCGTCATCCGACCGCTGCTCTCCTGTACGGTCAGCTCTCCCGCGATCGCGAACGCCGTGAGCAGCACGAGTGCGACCACCGACCAGCGATCGGCACCGGCGGTCAGCCAGGCGACGGCGCCGGCCAGCAGCGGGGCGAGCGCCTGGGCGAGAAACAGCCCGCGCCCCGGCTCGCGGCGCCGGGTCGGTGTCCGCTGGGGAGGTGCCATTGGCTCCATCTACAGCTGACATCGACCTAAACTGACATCGACTCAACCGGTGTCCAGACGATCTGGACGCCTTCTCAAGCTTCGGCGATGAGCTGACGATACTGTTCTACCCCAAAGGTGAGGGGCCCGCGCTAGCGGACCCCTCACGTGAAGCTCACTGGCCGCGGAAGGGCATAGGACTCCTCCTGAGGACGGCGTTATCTAGGGCATGGGGTTTACGGAAAGCTGTTGACGCCGAGTGTCCGCTCGGCGTCAACTTTCCGGGGGTGTTTCTACCCGGATGCTGCGAAAACACAACATCGGATGTCGGTTAAACGAGAGCCGGCCGGCTCCGCAGGCGGGGCGACGTGAGCCGCCCGACCGCGATCAGCGCGCCCGCTCAGGCGAGTTCGAGGAACAGCGTCTCGTCCTCTTCCAGGCGCTCGCGCAGGCCGCGCTTGAGCTTGCCGTGGATCTGGCACACACGGCTCTCGGAGACCCCGAGGATCTCGCCGGTCTCGCGCAGCGTGAGGTTTGAGACGTGCAGCAGCACCGCGACCTTGCGCTCGCGGGGAGGCAGTTCGTCGAAGGCCGCACGGAAGCGCGCGATCGCGCGCTCACGCATTGCGGCATGCTCGGGATCGCAGCTGCGGTCGTTGGAGACCAGTGTGTCCATTCGCTCTGAGGGACGATCGTCCTCGGAGATGACCGGCGTGTTGAGCGAGCCGATATCGGAGCGGGCGATGTCGTCCATCAGGGTGCAGAGCTCCTGCTCGGAGATCGCCAGCAGCTCAGCCAGCTCGCTGCGGCTGGGAGCGCGGCCGTGCAGCACGGTGAAGCGCTCGCGAGTGCGGTTGTACTCCCGCTCCATGCGCCGCAGTGACCGCGGCGCCCAGTCGTAGCGGCGCAGCTCGTCGAGCACGGCGCCGTGGATCCGCGTCCACGCGAACTGCTCGAGCGTGGCGCCCTTATCGGGGTCATAGCGGTCCAGCGAGCGGATCAGCGCCTCCAGTCCGCAGGAGATGAAGTCGTCGACCTCGCGGTAAGCGGGGATCTCGCGGATCTTGCGATAGACGATGCACTTCACGATCGGCGCGAGCGAGAACACGAGGCGGTCGCGGGCGCTGATGTCACCGGTGTCGTGGTACCGGCGCCAGAGGCCGAGAAGCGCCTCCTGAGACATCCGTCCACCCTGATTGATTTGCTTCAAGATTCCCCTCCGCGTGGCCGCTACTAGAAGAAGGTCGATCTCGTATCGGCTTCTAGAGTGCGGCATCGACCGCAGCGTCTGCGGATGTCCTGTCCGTAGAAGCTACGGAGCGAGGCCTGAGGGCGTGCTGTGAGCCACGGCGGAGCATTGGATAATCCTGGACGCCGCCATGGCCCTCTCCCCCTTGCTCAGCTCCTATGACCACGTGTTGCTCGACCTCGACGGCTGCGTCTGGGTGCAGGACGCACCCACTCCCCACGCTCGTGAGGCCCTCTCGGAGCTGCGTGGCGCCGGCAAGTCGCTTGCCTTCGTCACCAACGACTCGCGCCGGTCGCCCGAGGAGTACGTTCGCAAGCTGTGGTCGCTGGGATTGCAGGCCTCCCTGGAGGAGGTCGTCACCGTCGGCGCGGCGATCCAGTTTCTGCTCGCCGAGCGCGTGTCCGGCGCGCCCACGTTCGTGATCGGCTCGCCGGCCGTGTTCCGCCATGTCGCCGACTCCGGCCAACGGATCGTCAACGGAACGCCGCGGGCCGCCGAGGCCGAACTGGTGGTCGTGGCCGGACACGACGACTTCGACTTCGACGAGCTGCGGATCGCCACCCAGGCCGTGCTCGCCGGTGCCGAGATGGTCGCGGCGGACCGCGACCGGACGTTTCCCGCGGCCGACGGGCTACGGCCGGGCACGGGCCCGATCCTGGCCGCGCTGGAGTACGCCACCGGGGCCACGGCGCGGACCGTCGGCAAGCCCGAGCCGCTGATCTTCCAGACCGCGATCGACCGGCTGGGCCCCGGCCGGGCCCTGATGGTGGGAGACCGCCTGGACTCGGATCTCGGCGGGGCGGCGGCCGCCGGTGTGGACGCCGCGATCGTGCTCACCGGCGTGACCACGCGCGAGCAGGCGGAGGCGGCCATCGATCCGACCCCGATCGCGATCGCCGACAACCTCTACGCGCTCGTCACGGCGTGAAGCTGTCGGTGATCGTCAACCCCGCGGCCGGCGGCGGGCGGGCGGGCCGTGCCCTTAAGGGAGTGCGCGCGTCGCTCGAGGGTCTGGGCCTGGAGTACCGATTCCAGGCCACGCGGAACCTTGATCATGCCCGCGAGCTGACGCGCGCGGCGGTCTCCGCCGGCGAGATGGCGGTGGCCTTCGGCGGTGACGGCCTGATCGGCGCGGTCGCCGACGCTCTACGCGACGGCGAGGGCCTGCTGGGCGTGCTGCCCGGAGGGCGGGGCAACGACTTCGCCCGGGCCCTGGGCATCCCCCTGGATCCCCGCGCTGCCTGCCAGGTGCTGGCCACCGGGACGACCCGCTCGCTGGACCTGGGAGAGGTGAACGGGCGCACCTTCGTGGGGATCGCCAGCTGCGGGATTGATGCCGAGGCCAACCGGATCGCCAACCGATCCAGGCTCGTGCGCGGCAACCTGGTGTATTCCTACGCGGCGTTGGCGGCCCTCGCCCGGTGGCAGACGGCGACGTTCACGATCACGCTGGACGGCGGCCGGCCGCACACGATCACCGGCTACACGATCGCGGCCGCCAACTCCAGCACCTACGGCGGCGGGATGCGGTTGGCACCGGCTGCCCGGCTCGACGACGGACTGCTGGAGATCGTCGTCATCACGCAGATGAGCCGCTTGCGCTTTCTGCGCCTGCTGCCGACCGTCTTCTGGGGCGGGCACGTGAACCACGCGGGCGTGGAGGTGCTGCAGGGCACGAGCATCGAGATCGCCGCCTCGCGCCCGCTGGAGGTCTACGCCGACGGGGACCCGATCGCCAACCTGCCAGCCACCGTCCGCGCGCTGCCGGGCGCGGTGCGAGCGGTGGTGCCCGCCAGCCCCGTCGAACCGCTCGCCGCGGCGTCGCACATCCTCACCCGCTCTCCGCGATGAGCGCCCTGGACGCCAAGATCCTCGCCGCCCGGGCGGTCGGCCAGCTGGCGCGACGTGCCGGGCGCGGCGGCGGGACGAGCCTTCCCGGCAAGGTGCTGACCCGCCTGGAGCCGCGGGCGATCGAGCGCCTCGCCGCCCGTCTGCCGCAGGGTTGCGCGATCATCTCGGCCACCAACGGCAAGACGACCACCGCGGCGATGGCGGCCTCGGTGCTGCAACGGGCGGGGATCGGACTGGTCCACAATCGGGCGGGCGCCAACATGGCCGGCGGGGTGGCCTCGACGCTGGCGGCGGCGGCTGGAAGAAACGGCACGATCGCCGGGCAGCTGGGGCTGTTCGAGGTCGACGAGTTCTGGCTGGACCGGGTCGGGCCGCAGCTGCGGCCCCGGGCCGTGCTGCTGGCGAACCTGTTCCGCGATCAGCTGGATCGCTACGGAGAGCTGGACACGATCGCCGATCGCTGGGCGGCGATGGTCGCCGCGCTGTCCGCAGACGCCCTGCTGGCGCTCAACGCCGACGATCCCCTGATCGCCGACCTGGGGCGTGCGCGGGGCGGCGTCACCTACTTCGGCGTCGAAGATCGCTCCGTGGCCACCGCCGAGATGCAGCACGCCGCGGACTCCAAGCACTGCCGTCGCTGCGGCACCGCCTACGTCTACGACGCCGTCTACCTGGGTCACCTCGGCATCTACCGCTGCCCGGGCTGCGGTCAGCAGCGACCCACGCCCACGGTGGCCGCCGAGCATGTGCACCTCCACGGCACCCGCTCGGCCAGCTTCACGCTGGTCACGCCGGCGGGGACGGCAGATGTGGCGCTGCCGCTGCCCGGGCTCTACAACGTCTACAACGCGCTGGGTGCGGCTTCGCTATGTCTGAACCTGGGCATCTCGCTGCCGCAGGTCGCCGACGGACTGGAGCAGGTCAGCGCCGCCTTCGGCCGTGCGGAGCGAATCGCCGTCGGCAATCGGGAGCTGTCTGTGCTGCTGGTCAAGAACCCGGCCGGCGCCAACGAGATCCTGCGCACGCTGACGCTGGAGTCGGATGAGCTAAACCTGTTGGGCGTGCTCAACGACCGCACCGCCGACGGCCACGACGTCTCCTGGATCTGGGATGCCGACTTCGAGCTGCTGGCCGGCCGCGTCCGCCAGGTGACGTGTGCGGGCACCCGTGCGGCCGAGCTCGCGCTCCGCCTCAAGTACGCGGGCATTGCTTCCGACCGGCTGGAAGTGGTGCCCCATCTGCCCACCGCGCTCGATCGGGCACTGCTTCAGGCCCCACCCGGCGCCGAGGTGTACGCGCTGCCCACCTACACGGCGCTGCTGGAGCTGCGCGCCGAGCTGGCCCGCCGCGGGCACGTCGGCCAGTTCTACGAGCCCGAACCGGCATGAGCGCGGCAATCTGGCACGACCTCGAGTGCGGGCGCTACGACGAGGACCTGTCGTTCTGGCGCCAGCTGGCGGCCAAGACCGGAGGTCCGGTGCTCGACGTGGGCGCCGGCACCGGTCGCGTGTCGCTCGAGCTGGCGCGGGCCGGCCACGCCGTGCTGGCCATCGACCTCGACGACGAGCTCCTGGGGGTGCTGCGCGACCGCGCCGCCGACCTGGAGGTGCGTACGATGGTCGCCGACGCGCGGGCTTTCTGGCTGGGGGAGGCCTTCCCCCTGTGCATCGTGCCGATGCAGACGATCCAGCTGCTCGGGGGCGCCGACGGGCGCGCCCAATTCCTGGAATGCGCACGCCTGACCCTGGAGGCCGGCGGGGTGCTGGCGGTGGCGGTGGCCGAGGAGCTCGACTGCTTCGAGGCCGTTGACGGCTTGCCCGGACCGCTCCCGGACGTCGGCGAGTTCGACGGCGTCGTCTACTCCAGCCGCCCGGTGGCGGTGCGGCTGCACGCCGACGGGTGCGAGCTCGAGCGCCGGCGCGAGACGGTCACCCCCGACGGTCGGCTGTCGATCGAGCGCGACCTGATCCACCTGGACCGCCTGGCGGCCGAGACGCTCGAGCAGGAGGCGGCGGCGGCCGGCCTGCGGGCGGTCGACCGCGTGTCGATCGCCGCCACCAACGAGTACGTCGGCACTACGGTGGTGATGCTGCGTGCGTGAGCGGCTGCGCGTGTGTGCGCTGTATCCCGACCTGATGAACATCTACGCCGACCGCGGCAACCTGCTGCTGCTCGAGCGGCGCTGCCGGTGGCGCGGGATCGACTTCTCGGTCTCCTCGAGCGGGCTGGGCGAGCCACTGGACCCCGACGCCGCCGACCTGTACTACATCGGCGGTGGCCAGGATCGCGACCAGAAGCTGTGCGCCGAGGATCTCGCCCACGCCAAGCGCGACGCTATCCACGCCGCCGCGGCGCGGGGGGCGGTGATCCTCGCCGTGTGCGGGGGCTATCAGCTGCTCGGGCGCTCCTATCAGCTGGGTGCGGAGACGCTTCCGGGCGTGGGACTGGTCGAGCTCGAGACGGTGCGCGCCGAGGGGCCGCGGCTGATCGGTAACGTCGCGATCGAGGTGGAGCTCGAGCCGGGGCATCGGCGGGTGCTGGCCGGGTTTGAGAACCACGGCGGGCGCACGCACCTGGGCGCGAGCGCGCAACCGCTGGGGCGGGTGCTCAAGGGCCACGGCAACAACGGCCGCGACGGGCGAGAAGGTGTACGGGCGGGCAACGTGATCGGTACCTACCTGCATGGGCCGCTGCTGCCCAAGAACGCCTGGTTTGCCGACTGGTTGATCGCCACCGCGGCGGGCATCGACGAGCCGTTGGCCCCGCTGGACGACCAGCTGGAGGGGCTTGCCCATGCCGAGGCGCGACGCGCGGCGGGGCTGTGAGCCGCTCCGCCGCCAGACCGATGGCGGGTCTGGGTCTCGCCCTGGCGCTGGCCCTGGGCGGCGGCGCGTGCGCATCGGCGACGCGCACCACCACCTCCACGCACAGCCGCACGGTGACGACCACCACGACTCGCTCCGCGGCCGCCTCGACGACGACCACGACGAGCTCGACGCCGACTCTGCCCGGAGCGGGAAAGCCGGCGGTGACGATCGGCGACAAGAACTACAGCGAGCAGTTCGTGCTCGGCCAGCTGTACCTGCAGGCACTCCAGGCACAGGGCTTCACCGTCAACCTCAACCAGAACATCGGGCCCACCGACGTCACCCTCCAGGCCCTGAAGACGGGCGCGCTGACGATGTATCCCGAGTATCTGAACACGTTCGACTCCGCCATCGCCGGCTACCGCCACGGCTTTCGCACGCGGCTGGATGCCTACCGCGCGGCGCAGCGCTACGCGTTTGCCCATGGCCTCTCTCTGCTGGGGACGACTCCGTTCTCCAACACGGACGCGATCGCCGTCACCGTCGCGTTCGCGCACGACAACCGGCTGGGCACGATCTTCGACCTGCGCCGGGTGGCCGGCACGATGGCGATCGCCGGGCCGCCCCAGTTCGCGCAGTCAGCCCCCGGCCTGCCCCAGCTCGCGTCGGCCTACGGCGTCACTCCCGCGGTCTTCAAGGCGCTGCCGGTGGGCGCCCAGTACGCGGCGCTCAACGGCGGGACCGTGCAGGCGGCCTACGTCAACACCACCGACGGGCAGCTCGCCTCCGGCGACTATCGCCTGCTGGCCGACCGCCGGCGGACCTTCGGCTGGGGCAATGTGATGCCGGTTGCCTCGACCAAGGCGCTGGCCGCGGAGGGGCCGGCCTTCGTGGCCACGATCGAGCGCGTGAGCCGGATGCTGACCACGCCCGTGATGCGACAGCTCAACGCGGCCGTCGACGTGGCCAAGCAGGACCCGGCGACCGCCGCCAAGCAGTTCTTGCAGACCCACGGTCTGCTCGAGCCGCTCGGCTCGCCCTAGCTACGTCCCGCTGGAACCGAAGCCGCCCGCGCCGCGTACGGTTTCCGAGAGGGTCGGCACCTCCACGACCTCGGCGATCCCCACGGCGACGACCACCAGCTGCGCGACGCGATCGCCGGCCGACAGCTCGAAGCGGTGCTCGCGGTCGGTGTTGAGCAGCAGCACGCGCACTTCGCCTCGGTAGTCGGAGTCGATCAGCCCGGGGGCGTTGACGACCGAGATCCCGTGGCGCGAGGCCAGACCCGAGCGTGGCAGCACCAGTCCGGCGTGACCGGGTGGGATCTCGACCGCGACGCCGGTGGCGATCGATGCGCGCTCGCCGGGCTCCAACGCAGCGCTCTTTAGGGCGTAGAGGTCCAGGCCGGCGTCGCCCGGGTGTGCCCGGGTGGGCAGGCGAGCGCGCGTGTCCAGGCGCGCGACGCGCAGGCTCACTTCTCGGCCGACAGCGCGAACGGCGCGTAGCGCGCCGCGATGCTGGGCGGCAGCCTCACCGACACGCGGACCCCCTCGGGAGTGTCCTCGCGCTCCAGGTCCCCGGCCAGCTCGTGCAGCTCGGCCAGGCGGCCGCCGTCGCTATAGGGAACCAGCAACTCCACCTCCGACAGCGAGCGCTCGAACTCGGACTCGATCCGCTCGATCAGCGCCTCTATCCCCTCGCCGCTTGCCGCCGAGACCAGCACCGCGCCGCGATGGCGGTGAGACACCTCGGCACGGCGCTCATCGGAGAGCTTGTCGGCCTTGGCGAGCACGAGCACGCGCGAGGCCTCATCGGCGGCGATCTCGTGCAACACGTCGTCGACGGCGTGCGTCATCGAGTCGAGCTCCTCCTCGTCGACCGAGGCATCGACCACGTGCAGGATCAGATCGGCGCGGATCGTCTCCTCCAGGGTCGCCCCGAACGCGTCGACCAGTTGGTGGGGGAGCTTGCGGATGAAGCCGACGGTGTCGGTCAACAGATAGTCCCGCCCGCCGGCGCGCAGCACCCGGGTGGTGGGGTCGAGCGTGTGGAAGAGGCGATCACGTACGGGGACATCGGCGCCGGTGAGCGCGTTGAGCAGCGTCGACTTGCCGGCGTTCGTGTACCCGGCGAGCGCGATCTGGGGCAGGTGGGCGCGCTCGCGCTCGGCGCGCATCACCGAGCGGGTGGAGCGCACCTGGGCCAGCCGGCGCTTGAGCGCGGCGATGCGGTCGCGGGCGAGGCGGCGGTCGGTCTCGATCTGGGTCTCACCGGGACCTCGGGTGCCGATCCCGCCGCCGAGCCGCTCGAGGTGCGTCCACAGCCCGCGCATGCGGGCCAGGTTGTACTCCAGCTGGGCCAGCTCGACCTGGAGCTTGCCCTCGGCGGTGTGGGCGTGGTCGGCGAAGATGTCCAGGATGATCGCCGTGCGGTCGATCACCGGAATCCCCAGGGCCTTCTCGAGGTTGCGCTCCTGACGGGGTGACAGCTCGTCATCGCAGGCCACCAGGGTCGCGTCGGCGGCGGCCATCTCGGCCTTGAGCTCCTCGAGCTTGCCCGGCCCCAGATACGCGTTGGGATGGGGCTTGTCGCGCCGCTGGATCATCTCCCCGACCGCGGCCACGCCGGCGGTGCGCAGCAGTTCGGCCAGTTCGGGCAGGTGCGTTTCCTCGCCGGCGGGCACGGCGGCGACCATGAACGCTCGCTGACGCGCCCGCCGCTCGGGTTGCTCGAGCGGTCGGCTGCCGTTTCGATGAGTGGCTGGTGGCGTGGCCAAGCCCACCTATGGTATCGGCCAGCCGGCCGTCTACAGCCGGCTGAGGCGGTCGACGGCCTCGAGCAGGCGATCGTCGGGCGTGGTCAGCGAGATGCGGAAGAAGCCCTCGCCGTTGGGCCCGTAGGCGCCCCCCGGCGAGATCACGACCGCCGCCTGCTGGAGCACGTGCTCGCAGTACTCGGCGGCGTTGGTGAAGCCCGCGGGCACCGGCGCCCACACGTAGATCGTGCCGCGCGGCGGCGTTATCTGCACCCCCGCCTGGGCCAGCGCGTCGCACACGAGGTCGCGCCGCCGCTCATAGACCGCGTTCATCGCCTGCACGTTCTCATCGACCTCGGGTCCGAGCGCGGCCACGCCGGCCAGCTGGATCGCCTCGAACAGCCCCGAGTCGATGTTTGACTTCAGCCGCCAATACTGCGCGATCGCCTCGGCGTTGCCGACGATCGCCGCGCAGCGCCAGCCGGTCATGTTGTAGCCCTTGGAGAGCGAGAAGACCTCCACCCCGACCTCCTTGGCGCCGGGCGTGGCCAGAAACGAGGGCGCCACGTAGCCGTCGAACGTGGTCTCCGAGTACGCGTTGTCGTGGACCACGAGGAAGTCGTTGGCGTCTGCCAGCTCGATCGCGCGCTCGAAGAAGCCATCGGGGACGATCGCGCCCGTCGGGTTGTTCGGGTAATTGATGAACATCAGCCGGGCCCGCGCCAGCGCGTCGGCCGGGATCTTGGCCAGGTCGGGCGCGAAGCCCAGCTCGGGCTCGAGCCCCATCAGATGGGGCTTGCCGCCGGCCATCAGCGGACCGCCGGTGTACACCGGGTAGCCGGGGTCGGAGGCCAGCGCCACGTCTCCCGGGTCCAGGAACGCCAGGTTGAGGTTGAAGATGCACTCCTTGGCGCCGATCGCCGGCATCACCTCGGTCGCCGGGTCCAAGGTGACTCCGAAGCGGCGCGCGTAGAAGCCTGCGACCGCCTCGCGGAACTCCTGGCGGCCGCGGTTGGACGGGTACTGATGGGTCGAGGGGTCCGCCACCGCCCGTTGCGCGGCGGCCACGATCGGAGCGTAGGTGGGCATGTCCGGATCGCCGATCCCCAGGCTGATCACGTCGACCCCGGCGGCGCGCTTCTCGGAGATCTTGCGCTCGAGCTCGGCGAACAGGTACGGCGGGATTTGCTCGAGGCGCTTACTCGGTCGCATGCAGCTCCTTGATGAGGTCGTCGGCCAGCGTGCCGGAGAAGACCGGCACCGCCCAGCCGCTGAGATTAACGTGGAGGTCGTCTGAGACCTCGACCTCCAGCTCGCCGCCGTCGAGCACGACGGTGACCGGCGACTCGCCGCCCGCCAGCACGTGCGCGACCGCCGCTCCCGAGGCCCCCGTCCCGCTGGCCGAGGTCTCGCCCACCCCGCGCTCGAAGATCCGGGCACGGATCCGACCGGCTGACAGCGGCGTGTACCAGGAGACATTGGTCCGGTGGGGAAACAGCTCGTGAGACTCGATCGAGGGACCGATCTGCGGCAGGTCCAGGGCGTGCAGGGCCGACTCGTCGGCGACGCGGATCGAACACTGGGGGTTTCCGACCTGGACGTGCTGAAAACGCCAGGCCTGGCCGTCGGCGGTCAGCGCGCCCACGCCGTCGGCGACGCCCGCGGGGTAATCGGGGCTCCTGGTGCGCACCCGGCCGATGTCGAGGCGGGCCGTCGTCGGGGAGGTGATCGTCGGCCGGATCTCGCCGGCGGCCGTCTGGATCGAGAACTCGTCGCTGTCGACCCAGCCCCGCCGGCGGAGGTAGAGGACCGCCTCACGCGCCCCGTTGCCCGACAGCTCGGCCTCGGAGCCGTCCGGATTGAAGATCCTCAGCCGAGCCACGAATCCGGGCTCGTCGGGCTTTGACAGGAGCAGGATCCCGTCCGCGAACACGCCGGTGTGCGGTGCGCACAGCGCCCGAACGCGCGCGGGCGTGAGCTCGAAGCCGAGCTGCTCGGCCTCGAGGATCAGGTAGTCGTTGCCCAGGGCTTGCCACTTCTCGAAGTCCACGCGGCGGTGAGTGTATGTGTACCGTCGCCTCGGTCATGGTTCGGCGCATTGGCCACTCTGCGTCCACGCCGCTGCTCGCGCTGGCCCTGATCTCGGTCCTGTCGCTGGCGGCGCGCGGCCTGCTGCTCGGCCAGCCGTGCATGTCCCCGTGCAAGCTGGCCGGCCAGCACACGCTGGTCTTCGACGAGGCCTACTACGTCAATGCGGCCCGCGTGATCGCCGGAATCCATCCCCCTTCGGGCTCGCATTACGACGCCTCGCCGCTGGGCACCGATCCCAACGCCGAGCATCCCCAGGGGGCGAAGCTGATCATGGCCGCGGCGATCGAGATCTTCGGCGACGGCCCGTTCGCCTGGCGGATCGGCAGCCTGATCTTCGGCTCGCTGGCGATCCTCGGGATGTACGCGCTCGTCCGCGCGGCCGGCGGCGGGCGCTGGACGGCGGTGGGTGCGGCCGCGCTCATGGCCTGCGACAACCTGCTGCTCGTCCACGGGCGGATCGGGACCCTGGACATCTACGCCGTGGCGGCCATGATCTGGGGGGTGGCCCTGTATCTGCGGGGCCGGTGGGTGGCCGCGGGGGTGGTGCTGGCGGTGGCCGACTGCTTCAAGGAGGTCGCTCCCTACGCGCTGGTGGTGCTGGGGCTGGTGGAGCTGGCGCGGGTGTTCGTCGCCCGCCGCGACCCCGACCCGCCCGAGGACTGGCACTGGTGGCCCGCCCTGACCCGGCTGGCGGCGACCGCCTTCGTCAGCGTCGGGCTGTTCGTCGGGCTGCTGGGGCTGATGGGCCTGATCGCCAAGCCGTATGCCGACAGCGAGGCGAGGTTGATCACCGGCGGGCCGTTTGACCACCTGTGGCACATGATCACCTACGCCGCGCACCTGACCAGCCCGCACGGTCCCCAGGGGATCGCCTCCTACCCGTGGCAGTGGCTGCTGGACCTCAAGCCGATCACCTATCTGCGGATCAACCCCTCGCTGCCCGGGCAGGGGCTGTACGCGATCCATCCCGTGTCGGCGTTCTTCGGGATGGTGAACCCGGCGATCCTGCTGCTCGCGATCCCCGGACTGCTGTTCGGGATCTACCGGTTCGCGTCGCGACGACGCGTGCCCGTCGCGGTTGGCGACGGACCGGCGGCCGTCCCCACCCCGACACGCTCGCTGGGCGACGTCCAGATGGCGATCCTGGGGCCGGCCTGGTTCATCGGCACGTGGCTGCCCTATGAGCTGCAGAGCGCGGTGGACAGCCGCACCAGCTACCTCTACTACATGGTGGTGGTGATGCCCGGCATCTACGTCGCGGCCGCCTATCTGACGTCGCTCGGGTGGCGGCGCGGGCGGCTGTGGCGGCGCGGGCGGCTGTGGCTGCGCGTGCTGATCGGGCTGTGGGCGCTGAGCGTGGTCGTCAGTGTGGTGCTGATGTACCCGTTCGTGGCGGCGTTCTGATCAGCTTGAGCGCCACATGCACAACACCTCGGAGGCCGTGTCCTGCGGGGCGCGGCCGGTGACGTCGATCACGTGCGCGCCCGCCAGCTTGCGCATCCAGGTGAGCTGCCGGCGGGCGTAGTTGCGGGTGCGACGCTTCATCGCCTCGACGTCACCGGCCAGCAGCTCGTCGAAACCGAGCGCCTGGCGGGCGGTGGCCGACGCGCCGGTGGCGCGGGCGCGGCGGACCTCGTCGAGCACGCCGGCGGCCAGCATCGCGTCCACCCGGGCGTCGATGCGCTCGTAGAGCGCCTCGCGGTCCATCGTCAGCCCCACCAGCACGGTGGGGCGCCGGGTGGCGTCCGTCCACAGCTCCGACTCGCCGCTGGGCGGCTCGAGCTCGCCGCTGTCTGACAGCTCCAGCGCCCGGACGATCCGCTGGCGGTCGGTGGGAGCTATCTCGGCGGCCGCCCAGGGAGCGCGGGTGGCGAGGATCGCGTGCAGGGCCTGCGGGCCTCGCTGCTGCAGCTCGGCGATCCAGCGCTCACGGATCCCCTCGACGGGCGGCGGGCGCAGGCTCAGCTCGGTCAGCGCCGCGCGCAGGTACAGCCCCGTCCCGCCGACCACGATCGGCCGCTGGCCGCCGGCCAGCAGCTCGTCGATCTCGGCGTGGGCGAGCTCGGCGTACTGGCCGGCGCTGAAGGTCGCGTCGACGGGCAGAAAGGACAGCAGGCGATGTTCCAGCTGCGCGCGCTGGCGGTCGTCGGCGGCGCCGGTGAGGATCGACAGGCCGGCGTACACCTGCAGGGCGTCGGCCGATACGGCCACCGGGTCCTCGCCGGCTTCACGCAGGCGCCGGGCCAGCGAGAGCGCCACGTCGGTCTTTCCCACTCCGGTGGGACCGAACAGCGCGATCACGTCTGGCGCGGCCATCACCGGAGTATCGTCAAGCGATGGCCTTGGGCGGTGAGCTGGGGTGAGAGCAGGCGCGGGAATCTCCACCGATCGCGATCCGCTGGCCGGCGCTGCCCAAGCGGCTCGTGCGGCCGCCGACGGGCTGCGCGGGAAGCCGGCGGACCTGGCAGTGGTGTTCGCCGCCGGCGCCCATCTGGCAGCGCCCGAGGCCACGCTCCAGGGCGTCCACCAGGAGCTGGTGCCCGAGGCGCTGATCGGCTGTGGAGCCGGTGGGGTGCTCGGCGGACGTCGGGAGCTGGAGTCCGGGACGGCCGTGGCGGTGTGGGCGGCGTCGCTGGGCGAGGGCACCGCCAGGCCGTTTCACGCCACCGTGACCGAGGTGCCCGAGGGCGGCCTGCTCGAGGGCATGCCGGAGCCGACCGCCGACTCCGCGTTGATCCTCCTCTGCGATCCGTACACGTTCCCCACCGACGCCGTCTTGGACGGGCTGGCCCGCGACGCCCCGGGGGTGCCGGTGCTGGGGGGCCTGTCCAGCGCGCGCACGCTGGGCGGCACCGGGGCGCTGTTCCTGGACGACACGGTGTGCGAGGAGGGCGCGGTCGGGGTCTGCCTGGACGGCGTCGAGATGCTCCCCTGCGTCTCCCAGGGTGCTGCCCCCGTCGGTCGCGAGATGACGATCACCGCCGCCGACGGCAACGTGATCCTCGAGCTGGCGGGCAAGCCGGCGGTGCAGACGATCGAAAAGGTGATCTCCGAGCTGCCGACCGACCAACGCGCGCTGCTGGCCGGTGGCCTGCTGATCGGGATCGTGATCGACGGCGGCAAGCCCGACTACGAGCAGGGCGATTTCCTGGTCCGCGGCGTCCTGGGCGCCGACTCGGACACGGGCGCCGTCGCCGTCGGCACGAGCGTCAGCCCCGGGCAGGTGGTGCGGTTGCACGCCCGCGACGCCCGCTCGGCAGATGAGGACCTGCGCCGCGCGCTGGCGCTGCGCGCCCGGGCCAGCGGCTCCCGGCCCCCCGCAGGGGCGCTGGTGTTCTCCTGCAACGGCCGCGGACAGTCGATGTTCGGCGAGGCCGACCACGACGCCACGATCGTCCAGGACGTGCTGGGCGCGCCGGCGGCCGGATTCTTCGCCGCCGGGGAGGTCGGCCCGGTGGGTGGCCGCAGCTTCCTGCACGCCTTCACCGCCACGGTGGCGGTATTCCCACAATAGGGGCCGGGCCGCCCGGCGAGCCCCCGCCGAGTGCCGTGATCCAGAAATCCCGACACTAGACTGCGCGCCGTGCCCCGGCGCCCTCGGATCGCCCTCAACGACGCCACCGTGCTGCTCACGGGAGCCACTGGCGGGATCGGACAGGCGGTCGCCCGGGCGCTCGTCGCCCGCGGCGCCCGGCTGCTGCTGACCGGCCGCCGCAGCGACGTCCTGGAGGGGCTGGCCGGGGAGCTGGGAGCGCGGGCGCTGGTCGCCGATCTGGCGGCGGCTTCGGACGTGGAGCGGTTGGCCGCCGAGGCGGTCAGGGCTCGCGTCGACGTGCTGATCGCCAACGCGGGGATGCCCGCCAGCGGCGAGATCCGCGAGCTGGACGGCGATCAGGTTGACCGGATGCTGGACGTGAACCTGCGCGCCCCGATCGCCCTCGCACACCGGCTGGCGCCGATGATGGCCGAGCGTGGCAGCGGCCAGTTGGTGTTCATCTCCTCGCTGTCGGGCCAGGTCGCCTCCCCAGCCTCCTCGCTGTACTCGGCCACCAAGTTCGGGCTGCGCGGCTTCGCCCTGGGCATCCGCGAGGACCTGCGCCGCTCCGACGTCGGAGTCTCGCTCGTCGTCCCAGGCTTCATCCGCGACGCCGGCATGTACGCCGACACCGGCGTCGAGCTCCCGGCCGGCGTGGCCACCCGCTCGCCCGAGCAGGTCGCTGCCGGCGTTATCCGGGCGATCGAGCGAAACCCGGCCGAGGTCTACGTCGCGCCGCTCAGCCTGCGGCTGGCCGCGGCGTTCGGCTCGGTCGCTCCCGCGCCGGCGGCAGTGGCCAGCCGTCTGATGGGGTCTCACCGGATCGCTGCCCGGCTCTCGCAGGCACAGCGCTCCCAGCGGTGAGGGCGATGGTCAGCGGCGGTCGGTGGTGGCGGCTTCGTGCTCGCCGGTGACCGAGGACAGCGCGGCGATGATCTCGTCGGCGAGCTTGGCCCCGTCGTTGGCCAGCTCCGGCGTGGCCTGCACCCGCACCACCACGTCGTCGCCGTCGACCTCCTCCAGCAGCACGGCCTTGGAGCTGGTCGGGGTGACGATCTCGTTGTCGAGGATCGCCTGCACCTGGCTGGGCCTCACGCCCGAGGTGAGTCGCACCTTGACGTCGACGGACTCGGGTTCCTTGAGCGGCATCACGACCGCCGCCAGGACGACGTTGTTGGGAATCATGATCTGGTCGGCGCCGCGCGTCAGGGTCGTGTAGAGCAGACCAAGCGAGCTCACGATCCCCTCGACCTGCCCGCCGACGCCCCCGGCCTGCAACCGGATCCGTTCGCCGACGCGGAATGGGCGCGCGCTCAGCAGCACCATGCCGGCGATCGCGTTGCCCAGGGTCTGCTGCGCAGCGAGACCGAAGACGACGGCCGTGAAGCCGCCGCCGAGGGCCAGCGTCTGCAGTTGTGCCCCCGCGACCCGCAGGGCCACCAGGACGGTGATGACAATCGTCAAAAGGCGGATCAAGAAGCCGAACGTGCCGGCCGTCGCCGGATCCATCCGCCGCAGGAAGGTCGGTCCGGCGAAACGGCTGGCGTCCCGCGCCAGCGCCCAACCAATCGCCACCAGCGCCAGCGCGACCCCGATCTGCAGTGGCGTCTGCAACGGGTGGGCCTTGTGTGGCTTCCAACCCAGGATGGCGGCTCGGTGGGCGTACGCGACAAGCAGTCCGACCAGCAGTGGGATGAGCACGAGGGCTTCTCGCTGGGCGCGCTTGACCGCTCGCCGGCTCACGTCGACCGATAGTCCGACGCGCTCCCACGCTTCGCTGCGCGTCTCGAACATTCGGTCCAGGTTCAGGTCCCTGCGGGGCTTGAATTGCCGGGGCATATCTCCTTGGGGTCTACGGGTCGGGTCTGTGCGTTACGTAAACATGCTCACGGTCCCCGTTTCCATCACCTAGAACAGGAGTCCCTGGTCGGGCTCATGCACCGGAGGCGCGGGCGCCGCGGGAGCGAGAAACGAGCCTCTCCCCCGTTCCGAAGGGTCGAGGTCGGACCCCTTGAGGAGCCCCGCCAGTCGCCTGCGCTCGTGCACCGGCGCGTACGCGCCACGGCGATAGAGGTCAAGATAGCGCTCCACCAGGTCGGAACGATGCTCGGAGAGCCAGTCCATGAACACTTGGCGTACCTCCCCCCGCAGGTGCAGGGCGATGCCGGTCACGTAAGCCGCTCCGGCCTCCGTGGCCAGCTCCAGGATCCGCTGCACCTGTTCGGGAGAGTCGTTGATCCCGGGCATCAGCGGCGCCACCAGAATGCCGGTGCGAATGCCCGCCCGGTTGAGCTCGGCCACAGCCTCCAGCCGGGCCCGAGGATGCGGAGTGTGCGGCTCGGTGGCCCGCCACGCCTTCTCATCCAGCGTGGGCACCGACAGGGCGGCGCTGAAGTCGGCGCGCCGATTGAGCTCGATCATCAGGTCGAGATCGCGCAGCAGCAGCGGCGACTTGGTCAGCACCGACCCCGGGTTGCGCGCCTCGATCATCGCCTCCCAGATCCCGCGGGTCAGCTTGTAGCGGCCCTCCACCCATTGATATGGGTCGGTATTGGTCCCCAGCGCGATGTGTTCGCCCTTCCACGAGGGCCGAGCCAGCTCCGCGCGTAGGCGCTCGGGCGCGTTGACCTTGACGACGATCTCGCGCTCGAAGTCACGGCCGGCGTCGAAGTCCAGATACGTGTGCGTGGGACGAGCGAAGCAGTTGTGGCTGACGACGCCGTTGGCGATGAAATCGCCGGTGCCGGTCGTGATGTCGTACATGCGCATCACCAGCCCCAGCGGCCGAATTGAGGTCACTCGCAGCTGCGCTGTGGTCCACAGCCGCCGACCCGCAATCGACCGCTTGCGCGTGATCGCCGGATCGACGGTCGACAAGAGGCGCATGTGCTCAGACATGCCGCCAAGCACCCTTACATGCGCGACGCCGTTCGGGCTTGAGGGACGCTGATCGATCAACGAGTGATCGAACCCGAGTCGGTCAAGGCACGCCATGATGCAATCCAGTATCTGGCTATCGCCGTTCGAGATGCACAGATGACGCGCTCGTGTCCACGACCCTTCCGCATCAAAGACGCCTGCGAGAAATCCTTTGCTCCAGGAGAGGGACGATGAGAGCGGCCATGCGATCAGCTCTTCGATGCGCTCGTAGCTTGCGCGGGCGCCCGAATGGATGGCTGCGACCGCGCGGCGGTTGCCGACGGCAGCACTGTGCATGTCGAGATTCGCGGCCACCCCGAGAGCGTCCAGGAAAGACTTCGTACGCACCAAGGCTTCCTGGTCGGTGAGAGCGAGGCAGAATCTGTGAGCGATGTACGTCCTGCCATCGCGCCGGGTCCGTCGGTAGCGAAGGAGGTAACCGTCGCCGCCAATCACACCGCACAGGTAGCCCCGCCGGTATTCATCGTCCCAGTCGGGCGGATCAGCAGCGCCTCCGAGGCCGAGCAACTTCGTGCCGGGCGTGAGGTGCGGACGCTTCAGCGTGCCGCTGCTCGCACCGGTGACGTGCTTCCAGCCACGACTCGTCAGAAATCGATGCCGATCACTCGCGATCAGCTGAGTTCCGTCCTCGAGCTGCGTCGCGTAAGCCCGTTCGAGACTCGACCATTTGTCAAGGACGGTCGTGATCGTAAATCGTCGGTGGACACCTTCGTCGGTCGTGCCATAGATGCGATCTCCGACCTCCAGGTCGCGTAGCGCTCTGGTGCGGCCGTCCGCCATCAGGATGCGCGTATCGCCGGACATGCAGTAAACGCACGAATGGGTACAGCCTCTATACGGGTTGATCGTCCAGCGGAACGGCATCCGCGACGCCTCCGGGACCCGGTTGAGGATCGACTTGGCCCGGACTTCGTAGAAACGGGTCGGGACCGCGTCGGGTGCCTCGAAATGGCGCACCACCGCCTCGTCCTTGTAGCCCGGCAGACGGGCGCTCTCCTCGGCCTCAAGACTCAGATTGCTCCACCGCATCGAACGTATGTTCGCATACGTGGCGGATGGGGTCTGCCGGCCTTTTCGCCGGTATCCGGACCGTCAGCGGGCGGCGCGGGCCAGCAGCGAGGCCTCGCCCATGAGCGTCTGGCTGGTGGCCGAGGTGATCTGCACCTCGACGAGCTCGCCCGGCGCGCCGAGACCGGAGAAGTTGACCACCTTGTTGTGACGCGAGCGGCCGCGCAGGCGGCTGGGATCGGTGCGGGACGGGCCCTCCACCAGTACCTCCAGGGTCCTCCCCACGAAGCGCTGCGCCTGCTCGCGGGCGCGACGCTGTACGACCTCCACCAGGCGCTCCATGCGAGCCACCTTGTCTTCGTGGGGCAGCTGGTCGGGCAGTACAGCGGCCTCGGTCTCGCGACGGGGCGAGTAGATGAACGTGAACGCGCCGTCGTAGCCGACCTCCTCCGCGACCTCGAGCGTCTGCTCGAAGTCGGCCTCGGTCTCGCCGGGGAAGCCCACGATGATGTCGGTGGTCAGCGCGCAGTCGGGGACGTGCTCGCGGATCAGCGCGACGCGATCGAGGTAGCGCTCGCGGGTGTAGGTGCGGCGCATGCGCTTGAGCACCGCACTCGAGCCCGATTGCAGCGGCAGGTGGATGTGCTCGCACACCGCCGCCAACTCGGCGTGGGCGCGGATCACGTCCTCGCGCATGTCCTTGGGATGGGGGCTGGTGTAACGGATGCGCTCGATCCCGCGGACGGCGTCGACCTCGGCGAGGAGCTGGGCGAACGTGATCCGCTGCTCCCGTGGCAGGTCGCGACCGTAGGAGTTGACGTTCTGGCCCAGCAGAGTGACCTCGCGCACCCCGTCGGACGCCAGGCCGGCGACCTCGGCGACCAGCTCAGCCGGGCCGCGGCTGACCTCCCGGCCGCGGGTGGAGGGCACGATGCAGTACGAGCACACGGAGTTGCAGCCGACGCTGATCTGCACCCATCCCTGCGACTGCCGGGCCCGCTTGGCCGGCAGGTGCCCGGTGAAGCCCTCGAACTCGAAGAACCCCTGGGCGGTCAGCGAGTCGCTGGTCAAGAACTCGGCCAGCTTGTGCACCTGACCGGGTCCGAAGGCCACGTCGACGAACGGGAAGCGTGCGAACACCTCCTCCTTGACCGACTGTGCCCAGCATCCCCCGACGCCGATCACGCGCTGCGGATCCTCGCGCTTGAGCCGCTTGGCCTCCCCGAGACGGGCGATGAAGCGGTCGTCGGCTTTCTCGCGGATCGAGCAGGTGTTGAAGAGGATCAGGTCGGCACCAGCGCTCGTGTCGGACTCGGCGTAGCCCAGCGAGTCCAGCATGCCCTTGATGCGCTCCGAGTCGTGCTCGTTCATCTGGCAGCCGAAGGTGGTCAGGTGATAGCGCTTCATGTTGTCCCGAGGGTACCGCCGCTCAGCGCGCGTACTGGACGGCGCGCGACTCGCGGATCACCGTGACCTTGATCTGCCCCGGGTACTCCAGCTCCTTCTCGATCTCACGCGCGATCTCGTACGAGAGCAAGGTCGCGGCGTCGTCGTCGATCGCCCCCGGGGCCACCATCACGCGGATCTCGCGCCCGGCCTGCATCGCGTAGACCTTGTCGACGCCCTTGTGGCGGGTGGCGATCTGCTCGAGGTCGCGCAGGCGCTTGACGTACTTCTCCAGCGATTCGCCGCGGGCCCCGGGGCGCGCGCCCGAGAGCGCGTCGGCCGCCTGGACGATCACCGCCTCGATCGTCTGGGGCTCGATCTCGTTGTGATGGGACTCCATCGCATGAGCCACCGCCTCGGACTCCCCGTAGCGGCGGGCCAGCTCGCCGCCGACGAGCGCGTGCGGCCCCTCGACCTCGTGGGTGACCGACTTGCCGATGTCGTGCAGCAGGGCGGCCCGACGGGCCGTCTTGGGGCTGGCGCCTAGCTCGTGGGCCATCATCGCCGCCAGTTGGGAGACCTCGATGGAGTGCGCGAGGACGTTCTGCCCGTAGCTGGTGCGAAAGCGCAGCCGGCCGAGCAGTTTGACCAGCTCCGGATGCACGCCCTGCACCGCGGCATCGAACACGCCCTGCTCACCGAGCTCGACGATGCGGGCCTCGAGCTCGGAGCGGGTCTGGTAGTAGGTTTCCTCGATCCGGGCCGGATGGATGCGGCCGTCGGAGAGCAGCTTCTCCAGCGTCAGCCGGGCGATCTCGCGGCGCACGCCGTCAAACCCCGAGAGCACCACCGCCCCGGGAGTGTCGTCGATGATGAAGTCCACTCCTGTCAAATTCTCCAGCGCGCGGATGTTGCGTCCCTCGCGGCCGATGATCCGGCCCTTCATGTCGTCGGAGGCCAGGTGCACGACCGACACCGTCGTCTCGGCGGCATGGGCGGCCGCCAGCCGCTGCATGCAGACCGAGAGGATGTTGCGCACGCGTCGCTCGGCCTCGCGCTTGGTCTCCTCCTCGATCTGGCGGATCCGGCGAGCCGAGTCGTGCTTGGCCTGCTCCTCGATCTCCTGCAGGAGCATCTGCTTGGCCCGCGCGCCCGACATCCCCGCCAGCCGCTCGAGCGTGCGCTCCACCTCCAGGCGGCTGGCGGCAAGCGCGGAGCGTTCCTCCTCCACGTCAGCCTCGCGCTTGGACAGGACATCCTCGCGCCGCTCCAGCGCGGTGCCACGCTCGGCCAGCGCTGCCTGAAGCGCGGTGGCCGTGGCGGTGTCCCGCTCGGCGGCCGCGGCTGCCGCCGGTCCGGAGCTGTGGCCCCGTCCGTAGAGGAGCGCGGCGATCACGATTCCGACCGCGATGAGCGCTGCGGCACCGACGATTTCCATGGTCGTTTCCTCTCGAAAGGCCCGGAGTTCCGGACCTCTGCCTTCACTGCTTTGATGACTTGAGAGCGAGCGACCGGCCCGTGCGAGGCGCACGAGCGGGTGCCAGGGCGGCGACGGTGCCGTCTAGCGCTGGCGAAGGGTGCCTGACACCCATCTGGGTCGCGGCCACGACCCCTTGCAGGTTGTCGTCAACATTTTTCTCTTCGGATACCGATGGCTGAAGTTTGCGGGTATTTCATGGCCTCATGGACCGTTCGTTCGCTACATCCATCGTAGTACCGGCCCAGGAGTGGCGCAATGCGTGCGCCCGGGGGCCGCGGCTGGGACGGGCCGGTGGGGTGACAGTCGGCGGGCGCTACCCGCCGCGCGCGTAGGCGCTGAGGGCGTCGAGCGCGAGCTCTGACTCGTAGCCCTTGCGCAGGAGCACGCCCAGCGCGCGCTCGCGCTCGCGTCGCTCCCGTGGCGGCGCGGGAAAGCGCCGGCGCAGAAGCTCGAGCGCACGCTCGAGCTCGGTGGGCGCCTCGTCGAAGGCTCCGGCGCCCCCGCCCTGGGCTCCGGGTGCCAGCGCCCGCTCGGCCAGCTCGCGATCCACCCCACGGGCGAGCAGACCACGGCGGATCCGCTCGCTGCCCCACTGCTCGAGCTCGCGCTTGTCGGACGCGAACAGCTGGGCGAAGCGCTCGTCGTCGAGGAAGCCCTGTTCGGCGAAGGCCTGCAGCGCGGCGTCGATCAGCTCAGGCGAGACTCCCTTTCGCTCCAGTTGGGCACGAACCTCCGAGACCGTGCGCTCGCGGCGATTCAGGTACGCATAACCGAGGTCCAGCGCCCGCTGGAGCCTCTCGTCGACGCCGAGCGACATGCCCGTCCTGCCCTACGTTGCCGGACCCGCCGGCACTAAGCGGCGGGCGCCACCGCCGCAAGCGGCGGGTCCTCGTGCTCGATCTCCTTGACGAGATCGCGGCTGAGGCCGAGCGCGGCATAGACCTTGTCCTCGATCTCGCTGGCCATCTCCGGATGCTCGTCGAGGAACGCCTTGGCGTTGCCGCGGCCCTGACCGAGACGCTCGTCGCCATAGGAGAAGAACGAGCCGGACTTGGTGACGATGTTGTGCTCGATGCCGTAGTCGAGCAGGCAGCCGGACGTCGAGATGCCCCTGCCGAACTCGATGTCGAACTCCGCCTGCTTGAACGGTGCGGCCACCTTGTTCTTGACGACCTTGACGCGGACCCGGTTGCCGACCGCCTCGGTGCCGTCCTTGAGCGTCTCGATCCGGCGGATGTCCAGGCGCTGGGAGGCATAGAACTTCAGCGCCCGTCCGCCCGGTTGGGTCTCCGGTGAGCCGAACATCACCCCGACCTTCTCGCGGATCTGGTTGGTGAACACGCACAGCGTCTGCGCTCGGTTCAGGTTGCCCGCGAGCTTGCGCATCGCCTGGGACATCATCCGCGCCTGGGCGCCCACCGTCTGGTCGCCCATCTGGCCCTCGAGCTCCGCACGCGGGGTGAGCGCGGCCACCGAGTCGACGGCGACCAGGTCCACGGCGCCGGAGCGGATCAGCATGTCGACGATCTCCAGCGCCTGCTCGCCGTAGTCGGGCTGGGAGACGAGCAGCTCGTCGATGTCGACCCCGATCGTCCGGGCGTAGAGCGGGTCCATGGCGTGCTCGGCGTCGACGAACGCGCATACGCCGCCGAGCTTCTGCGCCTCGGCGATGATGTGGTAGACGAGCGTCGTCTTGCCCGAGGACTCCGGGCCGAAGATCTCGATCATGCGGCCGCGTGGCACGCCGCCGATCCCGAGCGCGATGTCGAGCGAGAGCGCACCGGTGGGGATCGCGTCGCAGTTCACGCGCGCGCCCGGGTCCCCCATCCTCATCACGGTCCCTTTGCCGAACTGCCGCTCAATCTGGGTCAACGCCCCCTGCAGGGCGGCCTGACGCTTGGCGTCGGCCTTGGGGTCAGACGCGCCGACGGTTGCGCCTTTCTGGTTCTCGCTCATGCTGCTGCGGCTCCTTGTGTCTCTGCGCGTTTGAACCCATCACGGTAAGACGGGGGGCGGACGGAAAAACCAAGCTAGAACCGGGCCCTGTCACGAAACAAGACGCATTCGGGGCAGCGCTTGAACAAATGCGTGACGATTATGAACGCCAGCCCCGACGTGCTCCGTTCGTTCACCGACATCCCCACCGAGATTCGGCGCCGGGTGGCGGGCTGCCCTCCACCACCACCGCGCACGTGACCACGATGCACTTCGGGGTGCCGGTGCAGGAGCACGGCCTGCAGGCATCGCGACGTTCCCGTCGAACACTCAAGCTGGTTACATGAGGCGTTGCCGCCGGGCTGCCCGCGAGCGCCTCCGCTGGTGCGAGAATGCCCGCGTCGGGGCAACTAGACATAACAAACGACCCCCACGGAGACCGTGTCCACTCTCACCGAAAACCTCAAGAACGAGTACACGAAGCGAATCCTGCACGTCACCGGGGTCCGCCGTCCTTCGCTGACGCAGCGTCAGACCCCGCACTACCGCATGCCCAAGCTGGAGGCCAACGGCGGGTATCTGCGGCTGAAGAAGCACGACGGCCCGGAGATCCCCGCCGAGGAGTACGACAACCTCACCTACACCACGTACTCCAGCGATGACGCCACCACCTTTGCGCCGATCACCTCCTGCACCGGCGAGTTGGAGCTCAAGGGCTTCGAGTCCTACGGCAAGCCCGACCTCGACGGCGTGTGGACCGAGAACGCGCAGAAGTGTCCTTCGATCGTCAAGTACGTGGAGTCGATCGGCGCTCGCTTCGGCCGCGTCCAGCTGCTCAAGATGAAGCCCAACACGATGCGCGAGTGCCGCTGGGGCCTGCACCTGGACAACAACAACGCCGCCAACAACCCGGACGAGAACGGCTGGGTCGTGCGGCTGTGGCTGGAGCTGACCAACGACGACTCGAGCGCTCTCGTCGTCCGCCGCGATCAGTTCGACAAGGGCACCGAGCACAAGATCGCCCTGCCCAGATACCAGCAGGCGGTGGTCGACTCAGAGTTCCTCTACCACGGCGGCTATCACCATGGCCCCGGAATCCGGTACGCGCTGATCACCAGCTGCGAGAGCGGTCCGGCGCTGGAGAAGTGGATCGAGTCGCAGACGCCGTAGGACGCGGATGGGAGCTGCTGGCGTGGCGCTTCGCGCGTCCTCGCCGGCCAGCCTCAGTCGTAGGTCAGCAGGTGCCACTCGCTGGAGGGCCTCGGTGATCTCGACGCTGATCCCGATCGGGGTCAGGGGGTGCATCGAACGGCGCGCGAACGGACTGACCGGACCGGGGTCAACCTCGCAGTGGCCGGCGTCGCCCCAGCAGTCGCCGTGGGCGAACACGGGGAACTCGCCGGCGTAGCCCGTGGCGATGTCGCGACCGCTGTGCTCGTTCGCGTCGGGATTGTCCAGGTAGAGCAGGACGCGGAACGACGGACCGTCACGTAGGTCCTCAAAGGCCAGGTCGGCGCGCCGCCAGGGTGCCGAAGGGTCACGGGACACGCGCAGCGGCAGCGAGGTCCAGCGCTGCATCAGGGGCCGCCCCGTTTGCTGACCGGCTCGGTTCCGGGCACGCTGTCGGCCGAGCCCGCGTAGTCGTAGCCCAGCGCCTTCACGTCGAGGGTCTCACGCACGGTCATGCCGTTGGGCTTGAGCTTGGCGTCGATGATCGAGGGCGGCGGGGTGCCGCCGGGGTTCTGGTGCTGCCAGATGCGCCAGGCACGGTCGATCATCGTGTGGTGGGCGTAGAACAACGGGTCGTAGGCGGCCCATGTGATACCGCTCATGATGCCGCCCACCCACACGTGGACGTCGTCGTGGATCGCCTCCACGCGCTGGGAGAACTCCAGAAACGAGGTGGCCTGCATCGCCTGGCGCCATTGCGAGTCATAAGGCAATTGGGGCACGCTGGGCGCCTGGCCGGGCTGGCGCGGTGGGGCTGGCTGCGAGCTGCCGCTCTGGTAGATCGTGACCTCGCGCACCAGCAACGGATTGGGCCCGTCAGGCGCGCTGTCCTGCGTGTACGCCGGCGGAATCCCGTCCAGCACCGTCCAGTCCCACCACGGCAGCGTGACGCTCAGCCGGCAAGGCGGACGGTCGCCAGCGGCTCATAGCGGGCGCCCGCAGGCCCCGTGTGCGACCGATACAGGGACACCGTCTCCGCGGTGAAGTGCACGGCCGGCGGCGGGGCGAGCTCGGGCGGCCGCGACAGGCCGCCCTTGCCGGCCCGCGCCACGGTGACGTGAGGCAGGAACGGCCGGCCCTCGGCCTCATACCGGCCTCCCTGCGTCAGCCTGGCGGCGACCGCTGACTGCAACGCGGCCAGGCTGCCGCCGCGAGCACTCGGGCCGTCCAGCAACCGGACCGCCGCCACTCGGGGACGGCGACGGGGCAGCCACAGGGGCGCTCCCAGCGCCAGGGGCACCGGCGCCGTTTCGGCCGCCATCCGCAACGCCCGGGCGATCGCCTCCACCTCCCCGGCGTCGCGCCCGCCGAGGAAGCAGACGGTCAGGTGCATCGACTCCACGTCCAGCAGGCGCGCCCCGGCGACCCCGCCCAGCTGCTGGGCTGCCCAGCCGGCCAGTTGCGTCCGCACCGCCGCCGGCAGGTCCAGGGCGACGAAAAGCCTCATGAGGCGCGATGAGGCGGGGTCAAGCCCGGCCAGCGGGAGCCTCGTCGCTCCCGGTGCGGTCACGCCCCGCATCTGATTCGCCCAGCAGCAGCCGTCGCAGCAGGTGCATGGCCACCGTCACCGAGCGGTCGCGGACGTCGGCGCGCGTGCCGGGCAGCACGGTGCGCCGGCGCAGGCGGCGCCCGCCCTCCTCCCACCCGCCCCACACCGAGATGTAGACCAGCCCCACCGGCTTGTCCTCGGTGCCGCCGTCCGGCCCGGCGATCCCGGTGATCCCCACCCCGAGGTCGGCCGAGAAGCGCCGGGCGATGCCCTCGGCCAGCGCGTCGGCCACCTCCCCCGAGACCGCGCCGAAGCGCTCGATCAGCGCCGGATCGACGCCCGCGAGGTCGGACTTGGCCTCGTTCGAGTACACCACGGCGCCGCCCGCGAAGTAGGCCGAGGCGCCGGCGCGGTCGGTCAACCGCGCGGACAGCAGGCCGCCTGTGCACGATTCGGCCGCCGCCAGCCAATGACCGTCCAGCAGCTCGGCCAGCTGCTCGTCGACGGTCGAGCCGTCAACCGAGAACAGGGTGTCGGCGTGACGGGCGCGGATGAACTCCAGCAGCCGGTCATAGTCGGGCGCAGCGGCCGGCTCGTAGCGAGTGGCGATCTCGATCTCGCCGCGCCGCAGGCAGGTGGTGATCTCCAGCGCGGGCTCCAGGGCGAGCCCGTCGGCCTCGGCTGCCCGCAGCGTGTTCGCGATCTCGGATTCCGGGATCCCGAACAGGCGCACGATCTCCCGTCGGTAGGTGGTGGCGCCGGCGATCGCGGCCTGCAGGGCCTCGGTCTTCACCGCCGTCGCCCACATCGGCTGCAGCTCACCGGGCGGGCCGGGCAGCACGACCACGGTTGGGCGACTGCCCTCCGCGGGCGGCACGACCAGGCCGGGCGCCGTGCCCTCCGGCTCGAGCACCGTGGCGCCCTCCGGGATGACCGCCTGCTTGCGGTTGCCGCGGCGGACCGCCTCCTCGCTCAGGTTCGGCCAGCGGGTCATCATCGGTCGCAGGATCTCGGCGATCCGCTCCTGCAGTGCGGGGTCAAGGACCATCTCGCGTCCGGAGAAGCGGCCCACGACATCGGCGGTCATGTCGTCGGCGGTCGGCCCCAGGCCGCCGCTGGTGATGATCAGCGCCATCCCCGCGTCGGCCATGAAGCGCAGCGTGGACAGCAGGTCCTCGGGACGGTCGCCGACGATCTGGATCATCGCCGCATCGACTCCGATCTCGCCCAGGCGCTCAGACAGCCAAGGGCCGTTGCGGTCAGAGATGATGCCGGTGAGGACCTCGGTTCCGGTGACGAGGATCCCCGCGCGGGGGCGGCTCGGGGTGCTCATGTGCACTTGGGCTGCTGAGCGGTGGGCAGCGAGCTGTGCCCGCCGGGGACCAGCCGATAGCCGATCGAACCCGCCGACGCCGAGACGGGGATGGAGGCTCCGTTGACCTTCATCTTGACGTTGTTGTTGCCGAGTGTGAGCAGCATCTTCGAGGCGGTCTCGGTCGGTATCCGCTGGCCGACGGCGAATATCTGGCCGGGGATCAGCTTCTTGCCGGTGCCGTCGACCAGACAGACGTAGACCGTGCCCGTCGGCTGCAGCTGGAGCTTGACCACCTTGGGGACGACCCTGCGGGGGCGCTTGCGAGGGTGGTGGCGCGGCCGGTGAGTCGTCCGGCTGCTGGTCTGGGTCTTGGTCTGAGGCGACGATCCGGAGTTGAGCTTGCCCACGAACCACAGCGCGACCACCACGATCACCAGCACCGCGCCGATGATCGCCCACGGCGGCACACGAGGCCGTCGCGGCGGCCGGTCGCGCTCGCGGCCCAGCGGTGCGATCGGGCGCAGCTCGTGGTCGGCGGGCCGCTCGTAGCGGCGGCGGAAGTCATCGCTCAGCTGGCGGGTGTCGAGCCCCAGGTAGTCGCCATAGGTGCGCAGGAAGCTCTTGACGTAGACCTCGCCCGGAAGCAGGTCCCATTCTTCGTTCTCCATTGCGCGCAGGTACTTGGCGCGGATCTTGGTGCCCGTCTCGACCTCGTTGATGTCGATCTTGGCGCGCATCCGCGCCTCCCGCAGCCGGGAGCCGATTTCGTCAGCCATCGTCAGCTAAGGCTACTGGCGCCCGGGCTGCGCGAAGACCATGCAAACCCCCGCCCAGCGCCTACCCGAGGTCCTCGCCGGCAGCGCCGCCGTCGTCGGGGGATAAAACCGCACCCACCTTGTCAACGATACGGGCGGGGCCGCTGTCGGCCTCGGCCAGATGAGACAGGATCCGTGGCACGTCAGCTTCGCCTATGAGCACCTGGCGCGGCTTTGAGCCCTCATACCCGGAGATGATGCCGCGCCGCTCGAGCATGTCGATCAGCCGTCCCGCGCGGGTGTAGCCCAGTCGCAGACGGCGCTGCAGCATCGAGGTGGAGGCCGTCCCCATCTGCGCGACCAGCGAGATCGCCTCGTCGAGCAGCGGGTCCTCGTTGGCGTCGAGCGAGTCCTCGTCGGATGGGCTGGCCTCATCGTCGGAGGGGACCTCCTCCAGCAGCTCCTCCTGGAATTCGGGCTCGCCCTGGCGGCGCCACGCCTCGGTCAGCTCCAGGATCTGGTCCTCGTCGATGAACGCTCCCTGGATGCGCTGCAGCTTCGAGGATCCGACCGGTGAGAACAGCATGTCCCCCTGGCCGAGCAGCGCCTCGGCGCCGTTCTGGTCCAGGATCCCCCGCGAGTCGGTCTGGCTGGAGACGGCGAAGGCGATCCGCGAGGGGACGTTGGCCTTGATCATGCCGGTGATGACGTCCACGCGCGGAGACTGGGTGGCGAGCACGAGGTGGATGCCGACCGCCCGCGCCTTCTGGGCCAGGCGGATGATGGAATCCTCGACGTCGGCGGGCGCGACCATCATCAGGTCGGCGAGCTCGTCGATCACGCACAGGATGTAGGGCAGCGGCGGCTCGCCTCGCTTCTCGCGGGCCCGGTTGAGCTCGGGCAGCGAGCGGGTGCGGGCCAGCGACATGATCGAGTAGCGCTGCTCCATCTCCTTGACGAGGTTCTGCAGCGCGTTGGCGGCCTTGCGCGGGCTGGTGATCACCGGCGTGAGCAGATGCGGGATCGACTCGTAGTGGTTGAGCTCCACCTGCTTGGGGTCGACGAGGACGAGGCGCACCTCGTGCGGGGTGGCGCGCAGCAGGATGCTCGAGAGCATGGCGTTCACGCACGCCGACTTGCCTGCGCCGGTCGTCCCGGCCACCAGCAGGTGGGGCATCTTGGCCAGGTCGGCGCCGATCGCGTGACCGGCGATGTCCTTGCCCAGCCACACCGTCAGCGGCGACCAGTCCGGCGGCGGGGCCTGGAAGACGTCGCCGAGATGCACGATCCGCCGGCGGGCGTTGGGGACCTCGACGCCGACGGCCTGCTTGCCGGGGATCGGCGCCAGGATGCGGATGTCAGTGGCGGCCAGGGCGTAGGCGAGGTCGTCCTTGAGCTGGGCGATCTTGGCCACCTTGATGCCCGGGGCGAGGCGGATCTCGTAGCGGGTGATGTGCGGGCCGGTCACCCGGCCGATCACCTTGGCGTCGATCCCGAAGTGCCCGAGCGTCTCCAAGAGCGTCCGGGCGACCTGCTCCTGGCCGGCGGTGTCGGGACGCGACTCCTCGCCGGTGGAGCGCGTCAGCGGGCGCGCGCTGGGCACGCGCCACTCGAAGTCCGGATCCTCGGTGATCGACGAGCGATAGCGTCCCTGGGGCGTGAGGTCCTCGGGATCGACCTCCGGCCGGCGCACCGGCTCCGGCTCGGGCTCAGGCGGGAGCCCGGGCTCCGGTTCGGGCCCGAGCTCGATCAGCAGCGGCTCCTCCTTGGCCTCCTCCGGCGCCGGTCCGTTAACAGACGGGGCTTCGACGTGCGTGTCGCGAATGATGAGCTCGTCGGTGTCGAGCTCCGGCGCAAAGAACGGGCCATCGTTCACCGGAGCGTGGGCCTGGGCCTTCGCTGCCGCAGTCGCCGGACGGCGCGCCAGGGTCGCGGCCAAGTCCTCACCCGAGCGTCGCACGGCGCGACCGGTGCCGAGCATCCCGATGCCGGTGGCGCGCACCACCCCGGCAAACCCGGCTCCGGTGACGAGGATGACTCCGGCGATCAGCAGGAAGATCGCCAGGATGTCGGCCCCCAGGCGGGAGAAGAGGTGCGAGGCGAGCCACAGCTCGCCCTGCCCGACGATTCCGCCGCGGGTCTCAAAGCTCGCTGCCCGCCAGAACTCGGGCGCCGGCACGGGACCGGGTCCCAGGCCGAAGGTTCCGGCCGCCAGCGCCAGGGTCAGCGCCACCACCAGGCACACCAGCCCGGTGCGCAGCGGGCGGGCGGGCGGCCGCAGCTCACGGGCCAGGATCAGGCCGCCGGCAGCCACCAGGCCCGCCGGCACGGCATAGCCGAGCGCGCCGAAGACGTACCGAATACCTCTTACGCCACCGTCGCCCAGCTCGCCGCCCGCCCAGCCCAGGTAGGCGACGCCGCCCAGGAAGATCCCGACCGCGATCAGCGCCAGCGCCAGGACGTCGACGTGATGGGGCTCGAGGGCCAGAGACGGCAGCGACGGACGGCTCGCCAGAGGCGAGCGCTTGGCCCGTGACGGCGGCGCCGAACGACGAGTCGTCGGCTTGCGTCTCGACGCCGTCTGCGAGCGCGTCTTGGGCTTGGGGCGGGGCTTCGAACGGGCGGCCATGTCCGAACTGCTGGCTTCGACGGTCCGGGCAGTCCTCCTGCCAACTGCAAGAAGCGGATCAACCGGCGCGCGAGGGCCCACCCCGGCCCCTACCATCTCGCCCGTGGCCGATTTCGAACGTCCCCCCCGGGTTCTGGTAGTCGAGGACGACGATGCGATCGCGCAGGTGCTGCAGCGCTCGCTGCGGATGGAGGGCTACGAGGTACGCGTGGCCGAAGACGGCCCGACGGCGCTGGACGCGGCGCACGGCTTCCTCCCCGACCTGGTGATCCTGGATCTGGGACTACCCGGGATGGACGGGATCGAGGTCGCCAAGCGCCTGCGCGAGTCCGACGACGACGTGCCGATTCTGGTGCTCACCGCGCGCGACGCGATCGAGTCCCGCGTGGAGGGCCTGGACGCGGGGGCCGACGACTACCTGGTCAAGCCGTTCGAGCGACAGGAGCTGCTGGCGCGCCTGCGCGCGCTGCTGCGCCGGCGTCCTCCGCGCGGCCAGGCCCACCTGAGCGTCGGCGACCTCAAGCTCAATCCCGATACCCATGAGGTCACGCGGGGCGATCGCCCGGTGGAGCTGACCCAGCGGGAGTTCGAGCTGCTGGAATACCTGATGCGCAACGAGCGGATCGTGATCTCGCGCCAGCGGTTGCTGGACGAGGTCTGGGGCTATGACCCGTTCAGCATGACCAACACGATCGAAGTCTTCGTATCCAACCTCAGACGCAAGCTGGAAGCCGGTGGCGAGCCTCGACTCTTACATACGATCCGCGGCGCGGGCTACGTACTCCGCGTATAGGCTGGTGCCGATCCGCTGGCGGCTGGCCGGCGGCTCTGCGGCCCTGACGCTGGTGATCCTCGCCAGCTTTGCGGGGATCGTGGGCGTGCTCACCAACCGCCAGGTGCGCACTCAGTTCAACGACCAGGAGACGGCCGCAGTCGCTCAGCTCTACGGCGAGCTCAACGGCAGGCTGAGCATGAAGAAGAACACGTCGCAGCTGAACTGCCCCGCGACCAAGCTCTACGACTACGCGAGCGCCGAGCATGCGCAGATTCGCTTCTTCGACTCCTCCGATGGCGAGCTGTTGTGCTCGGCGCCGCTGCGGCCGAAGCTGTTCACAGTCTCGCCCGTGAGGAGCTCCGGCACATTCACCGAGGCGGGCCACCGCGTGGTGGTACGTCGGCTGGACGTCAAGCCGGTCGGCTGGGTCAAGCTTCTGTACGCGCTCCCGCTGTCCGACGTGGACCAGACTCTGGCCCGGGTGCGGGTGTTCCTGCTGCTGGGCGTGGTGGGGGGCGCGATCCTCGCTCTGCTCGCCGGCCTGTTCGTGTCAGCGCGGGCGATGAGCCCGATCGTCGAGCTGACCGACGCGGCCCGTGAGATCGAGCGCACCCGGGACGCCCGCCAGCAGCTGCCCCACCCCGAGGCCGAGGACGAGATCGCGGAGCTGGCGCGCACGCTGGAGAGCATGCTCGGGGCGCTGGACTCGGCTCGCTCGGACACGGTGGCGATGCTCGACCGCCAGAGGGAGTTCGTGGCTGATGCGTCCCACGAGCTCCGGACCCCGTTGACCAGCGTCCTCGCCAACCTGGAGCTGCTGACCGAGGAGCTGTCGGGCGAGCAGGCCGAGACGGCCGAAGCGGCCTTGCGGTCCACCCGTCGCATGCGCCGGCTGGTGGGCGACCTGCTGCTACTGGCGCGCGCCGACGCCCGCCGCGTCCAGCCGCGCCGACCGACCGACCTGGGCGAGGTGCTGGGCGAGGCCGCCGCCGAGCTGGGCCCGATGGCCGATCGCCACGAGGTCTCGATTCAAGCGCAACCGGCGGTCGTCGACGGCGTGCGTGACGAGCTGCATCGTCTGGTGCTCAACCTGTTGGAGAACGCCGTGCGCCACACCCCGCCGGGGACGAGCGTCCGCGCCTGGACCGAGGCGCGCGACGCCGAGGCCGTGCTGGTCGTGCAGGACGCCGGGCCGGGTATCCCCGAGGATCTCCGCGGACGCGTGTTCGATCGCTTCGTTCGCGGCGGGCGTGACGGCGGGCGCGGCTCGGGCCTGGGCCTGGCGATCGTGCGCGCGGTGGTGCATTCCCACGGCGGCACGGTGACCCTGGGTCGCTCCGAGACCGGTCGGGGAGCGCGCTTCGAGATCCGCATTCCGGCGGTCGTCGCGCCGGAACTGCCGGCGGCCGTCGCCCCCGAGAACGGGGACGGGGCCGGGCAGGCGGCCGATCAGACCTCGACGACCACCGGCAAGACCATCGGGCGCCGGCGCAACCGGTCGTAGACGAACGTCGCCAGGTCGTCGTGCAGGGCCTCCTGAATGAGGTCGATCTCGCGGATCTTCTCGGCGGCGGCCGCGGCCAGGGAGCGCTCGACCTCGTCACGGATGTCGGCCATGACCTCGTCGGCCTGCTCGATGAACGGCACTCCGCGGAAGATCACCTCGGGAGGTACCACCGACTCCCCCGTCTGCTCGGAGACAGTCGCCACGACGATGAAGATCCCGTCGGCCGACAGCATCCGGCGATCGCGCAGCGCCACATCGGCGGGGTCGCCGATGTCGACGCCGTCGACGAAGATCATGCCGGCCTGCTCCGGTTCGCCGAACCGAGCGCCGGAGCGGTCCAGCTCCAACGGGAGTCCGTTCTCGGACTCGAACACGGAGTCGGGGTGGATGCCCACGGCGTCGGCCAGTTGCGCGTGCAGGCGGATCCGCTTGTGGTCGCCATGGATCGGCATCACATAGCGGGGGCGCACCAGGTTGAGCATCAGCTTGAGCTCCTCGACGTAGCCGTGTCCCGAGGCATGGATCGGCGCCTCTCGGGGAGTGATCACCTCACAGCCGATGTGGTACAGACGGTCGACCGTCTCGTTGACCGCCCGCTCGTTGCCGGGGATCGGTGTGGCCGAGAAGACGACCGTGTCCCCGCGGCGCAGGGTGATCTGGCGGTGGTCGTTGTGAGCCATCCGGCGCAGTGCCGACAGCGGCTCGCCCTGGGAGCCGGTGGAGATCACCACCACCTTGTGGTCGGGCCAGTCCTCGACCTCATGGGGCTGGATCATCATCCCCTCCGGCACCTCGATGTGCCCCAGCGAGCGGCCGATGTTGACGTTCTTGCGCATCGAGCGCCCCACCAGCGCGACCTTGCGTCCCAGTGAGGCGGCGGCGTCGACGACCTGCTGGACGCGGTGGATGTTGGAGGCGAAGCTGGTGACCACGATCCGGCCCTGCGCGCGCGCGAACACCTCCTCCAGGTGCGGGCCGACGGTGCGCTCGGAGGGAGAGAAGCCCGGGCGGTCGGCGTTGGTGGAGTCCCCACACAGCAGCAGCACCCCATCGGACCCCAGCTCGGCCAGCCGTGACACGTCGGCCGGCGGGCCGTCGACGGGCGTCTGATCAAACTTGTAGTCGCCGGTGAGCAGCACCGTGCCCAGTCCGGTCCCCAGCGCTACCGCGCACGAGTCGGGGATCGAGTGGGTCATGTGCACGAGCTCGGCCGTGAACGGCCCCAGCGCGACCTGGTCGCCGGTGGGCAGGTCCTCGAGCTTCACGTCGCGCAGGTGGTGCTCGTCGAGCTTGGAGCGCGCCATCGCGATCGTCAGCGGACCGCCGTAGACGACCGGCGAGCGCCCCGATCCGCTGCGTCCGAGCTCCCGCAGCACCCAGGGCAGGGCCCCCAGATGATCCTCGTGCCCGTGCGTGATGATGATCGCCTCGATGTCGTCGGCTCGCTCGCGCAGGTAGGCGAAGTCGGGCAGGACCAGGTCGATCCCCAGCATGTCGGTGGTGGGGAAGCGCAGCCCCGTGTCGACGACCACGATCCGGTCCTCGGACTCGACGACCATCATGTTCTTGCCGATCTCGCCGAGCCCGCCGAGCGGCAGGACTCGCACTTTTGTGCTCACGCTGCGGTGGCCAGCATGCCGTGGCGCTCGAGCATCGCACGCACGGTGGAGAGCTCGTCGGCGTCGAGCTCCACGTACGGAAGGCGTGGGCGGCCCACGGGTACGCCGATCAGTCCCAGCGCGGCCTTGAGGCTGCAGGCCGCGGGCGCGATTGCAAGATCGCGGTAGACGTCCTGCAGTTCAGCGTCGATCTCGTGGCGGCGCTCAGGCTCGTCGACCATCCGGTGCATCTCCGCGCCGAAGATGTGGCTGCCGGTGAGGATCCCACCCGGCTCACCCAGATCGAGCACGGCGGCCAGCAGGTCGTCGTTGCCGGCGTAGATCACCATCCCGTCGACCTTGGCCAGGTTGTCCGGGTTGGCCTGCTTGACGCCGACGATGTTGTCAAGCTGGGCCAGCTCGGCGAGCAGGTCGTTGGGCAGGTCCGCGCCGGTGCGCACCGGGATGTTGTAGAGCAGGATCGGCAGGTCGGTGGCGCGCACCACCTCGTGGTAATGGGCGACGATCCCCCGGCGGCTGGGCCGGTTGTAGTACGGGTTGACCGACAGCAGGGCGTCGGCGCCCAGCGCGGTCGCGCGCTCGGTCAGCATGACGGCGTGCCGGGTGTCGTTGGAGCCGACCCCCGCGATGATCGTGTGACTTCCGCCGAGCTCTCCGACGGCCAGCTCGATCACCCGCAGGTGCTCCTCGTCGTCCAGCGTGGCCGCCTCGCCGGTGGTGCCGCACACCACCAGACCATCGGAGCCGTGCTCGACGAGATGGTGCATCAACCTCACCGCCGCTTCCTCGTCGAAGCGTCCGCGCTCGTCGAAGGGCGTCACCATCGCCGTCAGGATCGATCCGAGGTCAAGTGACATCGCTGGGGATTATCGCAGGGGCTCGGACAGGCCGTCCGCCGGGTCAGGGGAAGGTGGCGGCGACGGTCTGGTCGCTCGTGAGCGTGATGTCGCAGTAATCCGGCGCACCCGCCCGGGCGGGGCAGTTGTCGCTGAACGTCGGCGCGCTGTTCGTCCCCAGTGTCCCGTGGTTGGCCTGGACCTGGACCTCGCCGTTGACACGGACGAGCATCGAGCAGGCCTCCCTGCCGCGAGCGAGGACCCTTATATCACCGCGAGCTGTCCGAGTCGAGGAGCCGCTCGTACACCCGCCAGCGCTTGACGACGCGCCCCCCCAACGCCTTCAGTCCCCGGTTCATCGAGCTGTTGGTCTCGAGGATGAAGCCCGCCTCACCGTACTTCTGGCGGCCGCGCTGCGCGGCGGCGAAGTGCTCCATGTAGAGGGCGGCTGCGACGCCGGTGTGCTGGTACTCGGGCAGCACCCCCAGAAAGCCGACGCGCAGGCGGTCGATGATCCGCTCGCGGTTGAGGTAGTACCACCAGCCGAGCGGCAGCAGGCGGCCGCGCATCTTCCTGTAGACCTGGTGGATGTCAGGGATCGTGATCGCCATCGCGATCGTCTTGCCGTCCTGCTCGGCGACCATGAACCAGTCGCGGGAGTAGATCAGCTGCATGTCGATCGCATAGGCGTCGAGATCGGCCTTGGAGTACGGCACGAACCCCCAGTTGCTCGACCAGGCGGCGTTGTACACCGTGGCGAACTCGTCCATCTCGGCGCGCAGATGGCGGCGCTGCATCTTACGGATCGTGATCCCGTACTTGCTGTGGGCTCGCTCGGCGATCTTGGGCAGGATCGGGTTGATCCGCTCGCGATCGTCGATCGACAGGTCCCAGCTCAGCAGGTCCATCACCTTGGACAGACCGGCGGCCTCGCACAGGCGCTGGTAGTACGGCGGATGCCAGGGCTGGCGGATCAGCGGCTCGCGGTCGAAGCCCTCGATCAGGATCCCGGACTCGTCGTTGAGCTGGAAGTCCATCGGGCCCACCATCCGGTCGCAGCCGTGAGCGGTGAGCCACACCTCGGCAGCCGACAGCAGCGCGTCGAGGACCTCCGGGTCCTCCTCGAACTCGAGGAATCCGAAGTTTCCCCAGCGGCTGCCGTGGTACTGGTTGAAGGCGAAGTCGACCTGGGCGCAGGCGCGTCCCACCGCGCGGCCGTCGCGGCGGGCCAGGAAGTACTCAGCCGTCCCGTGGGTGAAGAACGGGTTCAGCTTGGGGGTCAGGAAGGCGTAGCGCTCGAGCTTGAGCGGCGGGACCCACGGGGTTCCGGCATGCAGGCGGTAGGGCAGCGCCACGAATTCCTTAAGGTCTGAGAAGCCGCGCACGGCGCTAACGTCGATCGACATGGCGTCGCAACCGTATCTGGATCGCGGTCAGGCGGGAGCCAGTCGGGGCACAGGCGGTCCAGGTCGGCGGGGCCCATCCGGCCGTTGGCGCCGGTGGCGCAGCATGCTCATGATCAGGGTGATGCCGCTGCCCGCGCTGACGAACAGCAGCTTGGGAGGCAGTTGGTCGAGGAACAGGAACTCGCCCTCCACCCCACCCAGGGAGACGATCGCGCCCGGGCGGCCGCGCCGGACCAGGTACGGCGAGACCTTGCCCTGTCGACGTTCTTGACGGTGATGCTGATCACGCCGTCCTCCCGCGCCGTGGCTTGGCTCCTCTCTCAGACATACTTCCTACTCAACAGTAATATCCGATCCAGTAGATTTCTGTACGAATTGTCGGGTCAAGAGGCCAGAGCCGACGAGGGCGTCCGCGCCACCCGTCGCGCCGGGACCCGCGGGATGCCGCGCTCGCTGCGCGAGCAGCTGATCCTGCAGGTGGCCGGCCAGGTGTTCGCCCAGGGGGGCTACGACCGCGCAGCGATGGATCGGATCGCCGAGCTGGCCGGCGTCTCCAAGCCGATGCTGTACGCCTACTTCGGCTCCAAGGAGGGCCTGTACCTGGCCTATGTGGAGCGCACCGGTGCCGAGCTGGTCCAGCGACTGGTGGGCGTCGGGGTTCAACGCGGTGAGCCACGGCGGCTGCGGCCCGTGATCGACGAGTTCCTGGCGTTCGTGGAGGAGCATCGTGACGGGTGGACCGTACTCTTTCGCGAGCTCAACGCGAGCCTCCCGCTGGCCGAGCAGGTCGCTCAGCTGCGCTCGGAGATCGTGGCCGAGGTCCGGCGGATGCTGGAGCGCGAAGACGTCGGCTCTCCTCCGAGCCTCACCCCGCCCGCCTCCGAGGGCGTCGCCGAGGCGATCGTGGGCGCCGGCGAGTCGCTGGCCAACTGGTGGCTGAAGAAGCCCAGCGTTCCCCGCGAGGACGTCGTCGACTGGTACGTGGGCCTGGCCCGCGCGGCGATCTCCAGCGCGTCCGCGCGTTGAACCGGCGGCCGGGCTGATCCGGCCGCCGCGTTTACAGGATCCCCGGGAACGCCCCGCCGTCGATCAGCAGGCTCTGGCCGGTGATGTAGCCGGCCTGGGCCGAGCAGAGGAAGGCGCAGGCGGCGCCGAACTCGGCGGGGTCCCCGAACCGCCGGGCGGGAATCTCACCCCGGCGGCGCTCGGCCACCTCGTCCGCGGTGGCGCCCTGGCGCTGAGCGGCCGACTCGGTGTTGGAGCGCAGCCGGGCGGTGTCGAAGGCGCCGGGCAACAGGAAGTTGATCGTGACGTTGGCGTGGGCCACCGAGCGCGCGACGCCGGCAAGGAAGCCGGTGAGTCCCGCGCGGGCGCCGGAAGAGAGGTCGAGGCCGCTCATCGGCATCCTCACCGAGCCCGAGGTGACGTTCACGATCCGCCCGAAGCGGCGCTCCACCATCCCGTCGACGACGCTCTGCACGAGCGCGATCGGCGTGGCCATGTTGGCGTTGACACCGGCCTGCAGTGCCTCGGCGTCGACCTCGCGGAAGTCCCGAAACGGCGGGCCGGCGTTGTTGTTGACGAGGATGTCGGGCGCGGGTGCCGCGTCCAGCAGCTGCCGGCGGCCCTCCGGCGTGCCCACGTCGGCGGCCACGGGCACGATCTCGGCGCCGGGCTCGCCGGCGATCTCGGCGGCCGTGTGCTGCAGCCTGTCGGCGTCGCGGCCGTTGATGACCACTCGGCAGCCGGCACGGGCCAGCTCGACGGCGCAGGCGCGCCCCAGCCCCTGGCTGGATGCGCACACGATCGCGCTGCGTCCTTGTAGGCCGAGATCCATACCTAGTCGAGGAGCTTCTCCAGGCCGACCATCGGCGAGCGGTCCAGCGCGCCCACCCGGCGGACCGCCAGCAGCACACCCGGCATGAAGGACTCTCGGTCGATCGAGTCGTGGCGGATCGTCAGCGTCTGGCCGACGTCGCCGAGGATCACCTCCTGATGGGCGACCAGGCCCGGTAGCCGGACCGAGTGAACGGGTACCTCGGGAGCGCCCTCGCCGGCGGCCTCGCGCATCAGCGCGGCGGTGCGCGCCGCCGTCCCCGACGGCTTGTCGACCTTGCGGTCGTGGTGGAGCTCGATGATCTCGGCGCTCGCCATGTGCCGCGCCGCCTCGGCCGCGAACTGCATCATCAGCACGGCGCCGATCGCGAAGTTGGGCGCCACGAACACGTTGGCGCGGGCTGCGCCCAGCTGCGCCAGCTCGTCAGGATCGAAACCGGTGGTGCCGATCACCACGTGCACGCCGGCGGCCACCGCCTCGCGGGCGTTGGCCAGCGCCGTCGAGGGGACCGTGAAGTCGACGAGCACGTCGGGACCGGCCGCCAGCGCCTCGGTCACCGTGTGATCCAGCGCGGGATCGGCGCGGGCCACCAGCTCCATGTCGTCGGCGCCCTGCACCGCCCGGCACACCGTCTCCCCCATGCGCCCGGCGGCTCCCGCGACCGCGACCTTGATCGCCATCAGCTCGCAGTCACGATCTCCGGCCCGACCGCTGCCAGCGCCTCGTCGAAGCGCTCCGCATCGGGACCGATCCCGGCCGCCGACAGGCGCTCGGGCGCCCATAGTTCGTCGACCAGCGCCGCCAGGTCGTCCAGCGACACGGCCTCGATCCGCTCCACGACCTCGTCGATCGGCATCAGCGGCGCGTTGGCGAGGAACTCGGAGCCGAGCCGGTTCATCCGCGCGCCGGTCGACTCCAGTGCCAGCACGACACGGCCCTTCAGGTTCTCCTTGGCGCGCACGAGCTCTTCCGGGGTCGCGGGCTGCTCGTGCAGCCGCCGCAGCTCGGAGCCGACCACCGAGAGCGCCGCGACGAGGTTGTCGCCGCGGGTGCCGACGTACAGGCCGACCTGGCCGGTGTCGGCATAGGCCGCGCTGAAGGAGTACACGGAGTAGGCCAGGCCGCGCTGCTCGCGCACCTCCTGGAACAGCCGCGACGACGAGGTGCCGCCGAAGATCGTGTCCAGCACCCGCAGGGCAAAGCGCCGGTCGTCGTGGCGGGACATGCCGGTGGCGCCCAGGCACACGTGGTACTGCTCGGTGTCCTTGCGCTCGAACCGTCGCCGGACCCCCGCCGGAGCGACCGCCGGAGCGACGCGGCCCGCTCCGTTGCTCGCCAGATCGCCCATCCGCTCGCGGGCCAGGGCCACCAGAGCGTCGTGGTCCACGGCGCCGGCGGCGGAGATCACCACGTTGCCCGGCCGGTAGCGCTCCCGGTGAAAGCGGGCGATCTCCTCGGCCGGGGTCTGCGAGATCACCTCTGCGCGTCCGATGATCGCCCGGCCCAGCGGGTCGTCGCCGAACGTCGCCTCCCCGAGCAGGTCGAAGACCTTCTCCTGGGGATCGTCCTCGTACATGGCGATCTCCTCGAGGATCACCTCGCGCTCGGAGTCCATGTCGCGCAGGGTGGGATGGAAGACCATGTCGGCCATCACGTCGAAGGCGTCGACGAGATGCTCGTCGATCACCCGGGCGTAGACCGACGTGGTCTCCTTGCCGGTGCCGGCGTTCAGCTCGGCGCCCATCCCGTCGAAGATCTGATCGATCTGCACCGAGGCGTACTTCTCGGTGCCCTTGAACAGCAGGTGCTCGAGCAGGTGCGAGAGGCCCGCCTGGTCGTCTGACTCGTACCGCGAGCCGGTGCCGATCCAGAAGCCCAGCGACACGGACCGGACGGAGGGCATTGCCTCCGTCGCGATCCGGACGCCCGACTCGAGCGTCGTCAGCCGGTGAGTCTGCTCCACGAAGGGCTACGTGCGATCGGGATCGCGGTCACGCACGCGGTCGCGATCGCGGTCACCGTTGCGCGGCCCACGATCGCGCTCGCCGTTGCGCGGCCCGCGGTCACGGTCGCGTCCACCACGATCGCGGTCGCGAGGACCGCGGTCGGGCCGCTGGCGATTGCCCTCGGCGGCGGCAATCGCCGCCAGCTCCTCGGGGTTCTTGGCCTGGACCTCAGGATCCTCGGCCAGCCGCAGGCCGATGCGGCCGCGCTCGCGGTCGACCTCGACGACCTTGACGGCCACCTCGTCGCCCTTGTTGAGCACCTCCTCGACGGTGGCGATCCGGCGACCCGGAGCCACGTTGGAGATGTGCAGCAACCCGTCGGTGCCCTTGGCCAGCTCGACGAAGGCGCCGAACGTGGTCGTCTTGACGACCTTGCCGGTGAACTCGTCGCCGACCTCGACCTCCTTGGTCATCGAGCGGATCCGGTCCACCAGCGCATCGCCGAGCTCCCGATTGGAGGCATAGACGAGCACCTGGCCCTCGTCGTTGACGTCGATCTGGGACTCGAACTCCTCCTGCAGGGCGCGGATCGTCTCCCCGCCCTTGCCGATCAGCAGACCGATCTTCTCCGGATCGATCTTGACCGACGAGATGCCCGGCGCGTACTTGGACAGCTCCGAGCGCGGGGTGTCGATGACCTTGGTCATCTCGCCGAGGATGAACTCGCGAGCGACCTTGGCCTGGGCCAGGGCGTCGCGCATGATCTCGAACGTCACGCCCGTGATCTTGATGTCCATCTGCAGGGCGGTGATCCCGTCCC
>JADGPO010000091.1 GCA_017882405.1 Solirubrobacteraceae bacterium
CCGCGCGGTGCTCGAGGAGCAGCGCAAGGAGGACCGCGAGCGGATCCTCGACCGTCTGCAGCCCGCCCAGGTCGTGGAGGGCACGATCTCCAACATCGTCGACTTCGGCGCGTTCGTGGACCTGGACGGCATCGACGGCCTGATCCACATCTCCGAGCTTTCGTGGTCGCACGTGAATCACCCGAGCGAGATCCTCAACATCGGTGACACGGTGAGCGTCAAGGTGCTGGACATCGACCGCCAGCGCCAGCGCATCTCGCTGGGGCTCAAGCAGACCCAGGAGGACCCGTGGCAGCGGGTGGTGGACACCTACAACATCGGCGACGAGCTCGAGGGCACCGTCACCAAGGTGGTCACGTTCGGCGCGTTCGTCGAGATCCTCGACGGCGTCGAGGGCCTGGTGCACATCTCAGAGCTGGCGCAGCATCACGTCGAGAACCCGCGGGAGATCATCCAGCCCGGCGATCCGGTGCGAGTGAAGATCCTGGAGATCGACTCCGAGCGCCGGCGGCTGTCGCTGTCGATCAAGCGCGTCGAGGGTCAGGTCCTGCCGGTCCGGCCGATCGAGCCGCCCGCCGAGGGCGACGCCGGGTCGCTGGACGACGTGCCCGAGCTCGGCCTGTCGGAGGACGTCTTCTCTTCGGAGCCTGCGGTCGCGGAGTCCGAGCCCGAGGCCGCCGCGCCCGAGGTCGCCGAGGCCGAGGCCGCTGCGCCCCAGGCGAACGAGCCTGAGGTCGCGGAGCCCGAGGCCGCTGCGGAACCCGAGGCGACTGACCCCGCAGCGGCGGACGATGGCCTCAACGGGGCCTCCGCCGGCGTCGAGCAGCCGCAGGCGGACGCACCACCCGCCTGACGCCCGGAATGCCGCCCTTCATAGGGCTGACGGGCGGCATCGGCGCCGGTAAGTCCACTGCTCTGGCTGCGCTGGAGCAGCTTGGAGCAGTGTGCCTGTCGACCGACCGGGTGGTGCACGAGCTGTACGAGTCACCCGACGTCCGCGATGCGGTGGTCAACCGCTTCGGTCCTGAGGTAATCGACCCCGCCCGCCCCACCGGGATCGATCGCGGCGCGCTGGCCGACAAGGCGTTTGCCACCGACGCGGGACGGCGCTGGCTGGAGGAGCTGCTGTGGCCGCGGGTCGGCGCCCGGATGATGGCCTGGCGCCGGGAGCAGGAGCGCGCCGATCCCCCGCCGCGTGCCCTGGTGGTGGAGGTGCCGCTGCTGTTCGAGTCCGGGCTCGATCGCGGCTACGACGCCACGATCGCGGTGATCGCCGACGAGGCGGTCCGGCATGAGCGGGCGTCGGGACGCGGCCATCGGGCGCTGGACGAGCGCACCGCCCGCCAGCTGACACAGGAGGAAAAGTCGCAGCGAGCGACCTACACCGTCGTCAACGAAGGCACCGAGGCAGAGCTCGCGGCCAGGTTGTCGGCAATCCTTGACACACTGCAGCGGTGAGTCCCTCGACCGCCACGGCAACCCGTCGCCAGTCTCGGCAGCGACAGACCGGCAAATCCACCGCCCGCCGCCGGGCCACCGTCCGCCGCCGCCGGCGGGGCGCGCTCGGACTGGTGCTCGCCGGGCTGGCGGTGTTGGGCGTCCTGCTGGCGATCCCGATCGCCAAGCAGGCGGTCAACGAGCTGGGGCTGCCCTTGCGCTATCCCGACGTGATCCGCCAGCAGGCCACGCAGAAGCGGCTGGACCCGGCCCTGGTCGCCGCGGTGATCTACGCCGAGACCAAGTTCGACCCCCGGACCTCATCGGCGGGAGCGGTCGGGCTGATGCAGATCCTGCCCCAGACGGCGCAGTTCCTGGCCCACCGCTCAGGCGCGACCACGTTCACCACCGCGGATCTGTCTCAGCCCCAGGTGAACATCGCGTACGGCAGCTACTACCTGCGCTATCTGCTGGACGAGTACCACGGCTCCAGGGTGCTGGCGCTGGCCGCGTACAACGGCGGCGAGGCGAACGTCGACCGCTGGATGGCCCGTGCCCCGGGCGGGCGGCTGAGCATCGAGGAGATTCCGTTTCCCGAGACGCGCGCCTATGTGCGCCGCGTGCTGCAGGCGCGCGCGGACTACCGCCACAAGTACGCCGGCGCGCTCGGTTACGACTGACGTCCGTCGGCAGCCGGCCCCTAAGCTGAGAGTCAGTGCCCAAGTTCGAGCTCGACAACGCGTTCGTTCCCACCGCCGACCAGCCCGCGGCGGTGGCGTCGCTGGCTGAGGGCATCGAGGCCGGCGAGCGCGCTCAGACGCTGCTGGGAGCCACCGGGACGGGCAAGACGATGACCATGGCCGCCACGATCCAGGCGGTCCAGCGACCTTCGTTGGTGATCGCCCACAACAAGACGCTGGCCGCTCAGCTGTGCAACGAGTTTCGGACCTACTTCCCGTCCAACGCGGTGGAGTACTTCGTGTCGTACTACGACTACTACCAGCCCGAGGCCTACGTTCCGTCCAAGGACCTCTACATCGAGAAGGACTCGGCGATCAACCAGGAGATCGACCGTCTGCGCCATGCAGCCACCGCGGGGCTGTTCGCGCGGCGCGACGTGGTGATCGTGGCCAGCGTGTCGTGCATCTTCGGCCTGGGTTCGCCCGCGACCTACGACGAGAACCTCCAGACGCTCAACAAGGGCGAGATGATCGATCGCGACAAGCTGCTGCGAAAGCTCGTCTCGATCCAGTACACGCGCAACGACACCGCGCTGGGCCGGGGAACGTTCCGGGTCCGGGGCGAGACGCTCGAGATCTTTCCCGCGTACGCCGAGACGGCCTATCGGATCGTCCTCTTCGGTGATGAGGTGGAGCACCTGCAGCACTTTGATCCAGTGACCGGCGAGCTGATCGAGGACGACCTGGAGCACGTGGCGATCTGGCCGGCCTCGCACTACAACGTGCGCGAGGGGATGATCGAGGACGCGGTCGCCGAGATCGGGTCCGAGCTCAACGCGCGCTGCACCGAGCTCGAGCAGCAGGGCAAGCTGCTGGAGTC
>JADGPO010000013.1 GCA_017882405.1 Solirubrobacteraceae bacterium
CCCTCGCCGATCAGCTGCGGGATGAACTCCCCCATCCGTCGGTAGCACCACCGAAACACCGCCGCGTTGTGGTTATCGCCGATGTCGGGGTGCTCCTCCATGTACTGAAGGTTGCTGATCAGGCGAGCCGAGTGCAGATCCTCACCGCCGGCGGGAATCAGCGGCTGGTGCATATGCAGCGCGATCGCGCAAGCGCTGTCGATGCCCGCGAACGGATCGCCGGTGCCGTCATGCCAGAACACAGGCGCGTGACCGCGGCCGCGTATCGTCTCGTCGATCAGGGCCTCGGCGCCGCAGATGTTCGGCAACCCGTCGACGTACTCGGCAAGCTGATCCATACCACCGTGCCTTTGTTCGCTCACTTGTGCCTGATGTGCTCGTAGATGTTCAGATAATCCTGGGCCGGCCGCGCCCACGAATGATCAGCCCGCATCCCGTGCAACTGCAGCTCCCGGAACTCCCCCGGATAGGCGTACCAGAGGCCGATCGCGCGGCCCATCGCCGATTCCAGCGCCGGCGGGTCCACGTCGTGAAAGACGTAACCGTTGCGCTCCCAGCCCGGGACCGACGAGTAATCGCGGTCAAACACCGTGTCGACCAGCCCGCCGACCGCGCGTACGATCGGAACCGTCCCGTACTCGAGCGCGATCAGCTGCGTCAGCCCGCACGGCTCGAAGCTGCTCGGCATCACCAGCAGATCGGCGCCCGCGTAGATCAGATGCGCCAGCTCGACGCTGAAGCCGAGCTCCAAATGGCAATCCGGATTGTCGTTGAGCTCGTGCTTAAGTCGCCAGAACTCCGCGCCGATCGCCGGGTCCGGGCTGCTGCCGAGCAGCACGAACTGCGCACCCTCGGCCAGCGCGTAGAACAGCGCATGACGGATCAGCTCAACGCCCTTCTGGCGGTCCAATCGCCCGATCGACGCGACCACGGGCTTGAACTCCTGCGCCAGCAGGAAACGCTCGCGCAGCGCCCGCTTATCGACGTACTTGCCGTCGATCCACTCGCTGCCGTACCGCGCCGGGATCAACGGATCGATCTCCGGGTTCCACAGGTCATAGTCGACGCCGTTGAGCACGCCACCGAACTTGTTGCCATGGACGTGCAGGGTGTGGCCGAGGCCCTGACCCTGGTCGGTGTACTGCGCCTCCCAAGCGTGCTGGGGAGAGACCGTCGTCACGAAGTTGGCGTACACGATCCCGCCCTTCATCAGGTTCAAAGCGGCCGGATTGAACTCATCCCGCAAGCGGTCATAGTCGTAGAAGTGATGCGGCCGGGTAAGGCCAGTGGCCCACAACACCGCCTCGCCCGCCACCCCCTGATGACCAAAGTTATGAACCGTGAAGCAAACGCGCTGATCACCCATCCCCACGTCCCGGTACATCTCGTACAGCAGCACCGGCACCAGCGCCGTCTGCCAATCATGACAATGAATCACCTCAGGCCGCTTACCCGACCGCAGCATGAACTCCAACGCGGCCTTGGACAAGAAAGCAAAACGAAGCACATCATCCGCCGAACCGTACAGATGCCCACGCTCGAAGAACCGATCCTGCGAATGCGGCTCGATGAAGAAACACTTACTGCCCTCCACGAACCCAAACCACACCGTACAGTGAATCGCTCCGCTATACCAAGGAACCCAGAGATCCTCGTATGCCACGCTCAGACCGTAGATCCGGTCATACCGCATGCAGTCGTACTTCGGCAAGATGATCTCGACAGCATGGCCGCGCAGCTCCAGCTCACGACTAAGCCCGAACACCACCTCCCCCAGCCCGCCCGCCTGCGCGACCGGCGCGCACTCCGACGCGACCATCACCACGAACACGGCAGACCCTCACCCAACACGGTAGTTCCGCATCGCTGTCGACAGACCCCTACGCCGCCCCGTCGAATCCCCGGAGCACAACCAGACCGTCATCGTCCAGTTTCGCATCCAAGACCCCGCCCGTGACCAGCCAACCGCCGGACGCGACGCCCCAGCTCAAGACCTGAGCGCGACGAGCGTCGCGCAACGCCACGTCGGAGCGACCGGCATGCGACGGTCCGCATCCCTGCGGCTTGACCGGACCCGGCGCCGAGCGCGACGTGGGAGACGCCGCACCCAGGGCGAGGCCCAAGCGAGCACGGCAACCTGGGGGCGCGGCGGCGGCTCCGAGCCCTCGCGTTCGTCGGGTCGGTCGGGGACGCCTGCAACACCCGGTCCGTTCTCCCAATCAGCTCCACGCCACGGGTTGTCGGGCCGACGGCGCTCGCGATCGGAATCGGCTGGGCGCTGATGGGCGTGTGGCAGGAGACCGCCCAGACGCGGCACGTCCCCCATGCGCTCTCGCGCGTCAGCGCGTACGCGTGGATGCAGCGCCAGCGCTCGCGTCGCTCCCAGCAAGCCAAGCCTGGCGCTGCGGGCCGCTCCGCCTACCTCGAGCGGACAACCTGGGCGCTTGCCCCGTTCCGCTGTGGGCCGGCTGAGTGTGCAGGCGCGCGAGTTGCGTGTCCTGCTCGCTCGCGATCCGGGCGGGCAAGGCGACGCCCGCGGATCGGTCTGCGTCAATCGGCGACCCACGGCGGAACGGGGGGAGGTCAGGAGTTCGTCAGCTCGCTCTTGGCACGCAGCCAGTCAGCGAGAGGATCGCCACCACCCTCATTCAGGTAAATATGGTAGGCACGCCCGGCAATCTCGTCGTGCGTCGGCTCGGGCGCTTCGGCGGTGCGCTTCCGCCGCGCCGGAGCCTTGCCGGCGGGCTTCTTCGGCCGGGTCGACTTAGTCGGCACCTTGGCAGATGTGGACGGCTTATCGGTCATCTGTGAATCCCTTGTCGTTACCTCGTGCGGCCCAGAGGATACAGCCGATGGTGGTCGGGGGCCGCTCCCTTAGCCTGGCGGGCCAGTGAAGTCGTCTGTGGTGTGACTCGCCGGTGACGTCTTCTGGCCCAGCCCACTTTCTCCCAGCGGCAGGCGGCATCTTTCCGCGCCTCTCGCAAAGCAATGACGAGGCAAGGGCGGGAGGTGTGGCAGAGAGAACCGGTTTCGCGAGCCGATCCGGAACGGTTGTACGCGAGTTCGGATTTGCCTCGGCCGTCGGAGGGCCGGCTCAAGCCGTGTTCTCGTTCGGCCTGGAGTTCGGCGTCGAGGATGTCGATCAGCGCGAAGGCTGGTCAGACCGGCTTGTGCAATGCGCGAGGGGCGCAGCCTTGAGCGATCAGGTCCCGGTCAGTCGGAAGATCGGATGATCCGGCGCGATGCGGCGCAGTTCCTCATCTGATGAATCCGGTCCTACACCACCGAAGAACACCCCCACTTCGAATTTCCACTTCTTCAAGTAGGCCCGTAGCAGCGGTGGCTTCTGGTCGTCGGCAAGTTCAACCGCGCTGAACGCCTGCGTGCGCCTGCCGACACGCAGCCGCCCCTGACCGCTGGCGCGCAGGTTCTTGACCCACTGCGTGTGACCGCGCGGGGCGACCAAGTATTCGGCGCCCTGGTACCTCAGGAGGTTGACGGGGGTCTGTCGCCACTCGCCGGATTTGCGGCCCGTGACCTCCAGCACGCGGGAGCCGTACACGCTCACGCCCAGGCGCGTCAGCCCGGCGACGACCCGATTGAAGACGTTGGTTGTGAACCATCCCGGACGCTGGTAATGCTCGGGCATCCGAGCCATTGTGCCAGCGTGGGGTCGAGCCGCCTGGTCGCGCTCGATCCGGTACCTGACCGCCGTCTCGTGGAGAACGGAAGGCGCCTCTTGGCGATCGCACGGACGACCGCAGGCGCAGGCTGCCGGGCTGATCAGCGCTCGCCGGGGAGCTTGCGCGGATACTGCGAGACGCTCAGCGAGAGATCAAGAGCCGCGGAGATGATCCGCTGCTGCTCGGTGGCGTGGGCGATCGGGTAGCCCTCGCCCGAGGCCGCGCGCTCGGGCCGGCCGATGTAGCCGAACTGGAGGTGCTCGGCCAGGACCTGGAGCAGACGCGGTGACATGTAGTCGCGGGCGCCCATGTTGCGCGGCTCCTCCTGGACCCAGACGACCTCCTCGAGCTCGGGGTAGCGCGCCACCAGGTCCATCAGCTCGGCCTGCGGGAACGGGTAGAGCAGCTCCACCCGGCCGATGGCCACGTTGGGGTTCTCCTCCCGAGCCTTGGAGGCCAGCAGGTCGTAGTAGATCTTGCCGGTGCACAGCACCAGGCGGGTGACCTTTGCGGGATCCACCTCGGGATCGCCCAGCACCGGCTGGAAGCGGCCCTCCACCAGCTCCGAGACCGAGCTGGCGGCCTGCGGCAGGCGCAGCAGGCTCTTGGGCGTCATCACGACCAGCGGCCGCTGCTTGGCGATCCGCGCCTGGCGGCGCAGCAGATGGAAGTACTGGGCGGGCGTGGTCGGGTTGGCGACCCGGATGTTGCCCTCGGCGGCCAGCTGCAGGAAGCGCTCCAGGCGGGCCGAGGAGTGCTCGGGGCCCGACCCCTCATAGGCGTGGGGAAGAAGCAGCGTCAAACGTGAGGTCTGACCCCACTTCGCCAGCCCGGAGACGATGAACTGGTCGATGATCACCTGCGCGCTGTTGACGAAGTCGCCGAACTGCGCCTCCCACAGCACCAGAGTCTCGGGGCCCTCCTGCGAGTAGCCGTACTCGAAGCCGACGCACGCCATCTCCGACAGCGGGGAGTTGTGCAGCTCCATCGGCGCCAGCGAGCCCGGCAGATGCTGCATCGCGCAGTGCTCCTGGCCGGTCTTGGGGTCGTGGAGCACCAGGTGGCGCTGGCTGAACGTGCCGCGCTCGGTGTCCTGGCCGGTGAGCCTGATCGGGATGCCCTCGGTGAGCAGCGAGGCGAAGGCCAGCGCCTCGCCGTGCGCCCAGACGATCTTCGGCTCGTCGCCCTCAAAAGCCTCGCGGCGCTGGTCGAGCTGCTTGACCAGCTTGGGATGCACCGTGAACCCGTCGGGGACGGCCAGCAGCTCCTCGTTGAGCACGTGAAGGCGATCGAAGGGCACCGCGGTCTTGACCTCCGGGGAGGGGGTGCGGTCCAGCTGGTACTCGCCGGTGGCGTGATCGACGTCCTTGGCGGCGGCGATCCGCTGCTTGAGCTCCGAGTGCGAGTCGCTCAGCACCGCCCACACCTCGTCGGTCATCTCGGTGGACTCCTGCTCGGTGACCACGCCGCCGTCGACCAGCTCACGGGCGTACAGCTCGCGCACCGACGGGTGCCTCTTGATCTGCTGGTACATCTCGGGCTGGGTGTAGGCGGGTTCGTCGGCCTCGTTGTGGCCGAAGCGCCGGTAGCCGATCAGGTCGATCAGGACGTCGTGGCCGAACTCCTGGCGGAACGCGAAGGCCAGCCGCACGGCGCTGATGCAGGCGCTCACGTCATCGGCGTTGACATGGATGATCGGCACGTCGAAGCCCTTGGCCATGTCGGAGGCCATCGTCGTGGAGCGGGCGTCGTCGGCGTCGGTGGTGAAGCCCACCTGGTTGTTCTGGATGATGTGGACGGTGCCGCCGACGGTGTAGCCGTCCAGCGCCTGAAGGTTGAGCGTCTCGGCGACCACGCCCTGGCCGGGGAAGGCGGCGTCGCCGTGCAGGATCAGCGGGATCGCGGCGTTGGTGTCCTGGTGAGCGTGCGGGCCCTGACGGGTGGTCTGGGCCGCGCGAGTGGCGCCGGAGGCGACCGGGCCGACGAACTCCAGGTGCGACGGGTTGGACTCCAGGCGCACGATGATCGACTCGCCGCCGGGCAGCTGATAGGAGCCCTGCGCGCCGTGGTGGTACTTGACGTCGCCGGTGCCGCCTTGGGGCAGGGTGGTGATCGGCTCCAGCGTCGAGGAGCCCTCGAACTCGGCGAAGATCGTCTCATAGGGACGGCCGAGGTTGTGGGCCAGCACGTTGAGGCGCCCGCGATGCGCCATCCCGATCACGACCTCGCGAGCACCGCGCGTAGCCGACAGCTGGGTCAGCTCGTCGATCATCGGCACGGTCATGTCCAGGCCCTCGACCGAGAACTGCTTCTGGCCCAGGTAGGCCTTGTGCATGAAGCGCTCGAACGCGTCGACCTCGGTCAGCCGCTTGAGCAGCGCCTTCTCCTCGGCCCCGGTCAGTGGGTTGCGAAACTCGCCGGACTCGATCGCCTCACGCAGCCACAGCCGCTGCCGGCCTGACGCGATGTGCTCGATCTCGTAGGCGATCGTCCCGCAGTAGGTCTCGCGCAGGTGCGGCACCGCGTCGGCCAGCGTCTCACCGGGCACGTACACGCGCAGGATCCGCGTCGGGATGCGCTCCATCAGCTCGGGCGTGAGCCCCAGCGGTCCGGGATCCAGCGAGGGATCGCTCTCGGGCTCGCGGCCCAGCGGGTCGAGCCGGGCGGCCATGTGGCCGTGGGTGCGATGGGCCTTGATCAGCGAGGTGGCCGCCTGCACGGCCTGCAGGAGCTCCTCGATGTTCTCGTCGGAGCGGGCGGCGGCGGGAGCCTCGGCAACCGGCGAAGCGGCGGGGGGCGGTGGCGCGGCGGTGGGGGGCGGCTCGGGGGCCGCCGGCAGCTCCGGCAGCGTCACGCCCAGGTCCGAGAACACGCCCTCGTAGAAGCTCTCCTCGCCCTGCAGCAGCGCCTCGATGCGCTGCAGGAAGCGCCCCGACTCGGCGCCCTGGATGATCCGGTGGTCGTAGGTGGACGTCATCGTCATGACCTTCTCGGCGCCGACCGAGGGTCCGATCCGTTCCAGCCCTATCGGGTAAGAGATTGAGCCGGTGGCCACGATCGTCCCCTGGCCGACCATCAGGCGCGGGACCGAGGCGATCGTGCCGATCCCGCCCGGGTTGGTGAGCGTCAGGTTGCCGCCGGTCAGGTCGTCGGCCGACAGCGTGTTGGTGCGCGCCTTCTCCACCACGGTGTTGTAGGCGTCGAGGAACTCGGCGAAGCTCATCCGGCCGGCGTCGCGGATCACCGGCACCATCAGCGTGCGGCTTCCGTCCTTCTTGGCAACGTCGACGGCCAGGCCGAGGTTCACCCCGCCGTCGTCAAGTCGGTACGGCTTGCCGTCGCGCTCCTCGAAGTGATGGGCCATCACCGGCATCTCCTCGGTGGCCACGCGGGCGATCGCGCAGGCGATCAGATGCGTGAAGGAGACCTTGCGCTCGGCGGCCTTGAGCTGCTTGCGGCGGGCGTCGAGCGTGGTGACGGTGAGCGTGCGGAACGAGGTCGCCGTGGGTATCGAGCGGCTCTGGTCCATGTAGCGGGCCAGCACGGCGCCGCTGCCCTTGATCTGCTGCGCGCCGGCCGGCGCGGGCGCGGGCGCGGCGGCGGAAGGACCGCCATTCGTCTGGGCCGCGAGCACGTCCGCCTTCGTGATGCGTCCGCCGCGGGCGCTGCCCTGCACGCCGCCGAGATCGACGCCCTCGGCGGCGGCCACCCGGCGGGCGACCGGCGAGGCGTTGGCGGACGCGCCGTTGGTTGTGGTGGCCCCGTTGGTGGCCGGAGCGCTGCGCTCGGCCCCGGGCGCGGCGGACGGCGCCGGGGCGGACGCGCCCGCGGACACCGACGGGCTCATACGCCCGATGACCTGGCCCACGCTGACGGTCTCGCCGTCCTGGGCGAGGATCTCCGTGATCGTCCCCGACGTAGGCGCCGGCAGCTCCATGTCCACCTTGTCGGTGGAGATCTCGACCACGGTATCACCGTCGGCCACGGTGTCGCCGACCTTGACCGCCCACTCCAGGATCGTGCCCTCGGTCACCGACTCACCGCCGGTGGGCGTGACTATCTCGACGGTCTCACCGGAGCTCGCCTGGGTCTCGGCCAGAGTCTCGGCCTCCTGGGCGGCCCCGGCGACCTGTTCGGCTTTCGTGGTGGGCGGGGACTCGCCGGAGACCGGGCCCCCCTCGGCGGGCGGCGCGGAGGCGCTGCCGTTGCCGGCAGCCGCGGCAGGGTCATCGCCGTTGGTGGAGATCTCGGCGAGCACGGAGCCGACGGTCACGGTGTCGCCCTCGGCGGCGTGGATCTTGGCCACCGTGCCGGCGACGGGGGCGGGCACCTCGGCGTCGACCTTGTCGGTCGAGATCTCGACCAGGGTCTCGTCGACGGCGACCGAATCGCCCTCCTGCTTATGCCATTCGAGAACCGTGCCCTCAGCGACGGAGTCGCCCATGGCTGGCATCACGACTTCAAAAATGCTGGTCTCTACCGACATCCGTGGCTTGCCGATCACTCTAGCGTCGCGAGGCGTTGACGGTCCGCCACCACGAAGCCGATCGACCCGGCAAACGGGCCCAGACCGCCGAGCACGGCGACCGTCACCGCGAGCCAGAAAGGGATCACGTGGGCCCGTGCAGCCGCGATGCACACGAGTGACATGACGATCCAGATCAGCCCGTGGGCGAGGCCCAGGACGAACGTCTCAGGCTGGGGATTGGAGAACACGAACGCGCACAGCAGCAGCGCCAGGTACACCAGCGAGTGCGTGAAGGACGCCACCTCCAGGCGGCGGAAGGTGATCCATCCCATCCGGCCCGACTTCATCACGGAACGGAGAGCAGCTCGGCGGTCCGGCGCAGCGGACTGTCGGCATGCTCGGGCCAGTCCGCCACGTCGGCCGGCCACCAGGCGAAGTCATCGTGCTCGGCGTCGGCGGTCACGGTCGCTCCCTCGGCCAGCCAGGCCATGCCGACGAGCATCGCGATCCCCGTGGGCAGCCCCACGAGCGCCTCGACGCTGAGCCGCTCGGGCGCCACCGCCCACTCCTCCTGCAATTCTCGTATCAGCGTCTGCGCCGGGTTCTCGTCGACCTCGACCGAGCCGGCCGCGCCCAGCGCCCACCGACGCGCCCAGGTGGCCAGCCACGCCGCACGACGACCGGCCAGCCAGCGCCCATCGGCCGAGCGCACCACGCACAGCGCCGACAGGCTCTGCACACCGTGCTCGGGAAGCAGCCGCAGCGCCCAGCGCACAGGCTCGCATTCCAGGTGAAGCTTGCCGTCCACCACCTGGTGGCCGCGCAGCCGGGCGGCCAGGCCGTCGTGGCTGGGCGAGCCCCGCGCCTTCAGCTTGGCCAGCTCGCGGTCGGCCTCGTCGACCACCTCGGGAGGCGGGGCGTAGGGCTCGGTGCGCCAGGTGACCGCGATGTCCTCGGGTCGCCACGGCCCGCGGGCGAGGATTCCGGACGTCGCCGCCATGGGCTACACCGTACCTGCGGCCGCCCGCGCGCGGGGTGACTAGCCCTGAGAGGCGCGCCCGGCGGCCCGCAGGCGCTCCAGCAGCGGCCCGGCGACCGGCCACTGCTCGGGTGCCAGCCGGGCGAGCAGTTCGCGCCATCCGGGCTCCTGCGCGATGGCCGAGGCGACCAGGGCCAGGCCATCGTCCACGTTTCCTCGCTGGGCAGCCCCGAGGCCCGCCCAGAAGCGAAGCTCGTGGGACTCGGGGACCAGCTCGTGGGCCTGCTGGTAGAGCCGGGCCGCCTCGTCCATGGCGCCCGCGGCGGCGTGCTCGTCGCCCTCACCGGCCCGCTTGTAGGCCTGGTCGAGCACCAGCAGCCGGTCCAGCTCGTCAAGCGGCTCGGGATGGTCCTCGACGCGCAGCGAGACGACCGTCTCCCAGGCCTCCCCGCTCCCCGGCACGACGAGGATCGCCGCTGACTGGCGCCCGCGGATGTCACCGCCGGCGGCCTCGGCGGCATGCAGGGCCGCCATCAGACGCCCGACGAGCGGTCCCGTGGCCTGCTCGAACGCCGTGAGCATCGCCGGCCAGACCTTCGCGGAAGCCATGATGTTGGCCTGACAGCACACGCCGTCACCGGCGACGTGGCCCGCGTAGGGCATGCACTGATCCCCGGTGTGCACGGCGGTTGCACCGGCCGCGTCGACGATCGCCACCTGGCGGGTGGCGCTCAGCGGATCGGCGGCGGCCAGCTGCGCCAGCGCCTCGCTCGGGTCCGCGCCGCCGGCGAGCAGGGCCAGGCCCCGCGGACCGTAGGAGACCTCCAGGCTGGCCTGCGTGGCCACCGCTCCGACTCCCGGCCGGCACCACGGAACGAGCGGGCCCACGGAGAACCAATGGGACTGGACCGCCACCCCCAACTCCCCGGTGTTCGGGTCCCGGGCGACGATCGAGTACGTGATCGGCGGATCATAAGCCCGGGCCCCAGGCACTCGGCGATCGCCCGCGGGATGGCGTCCATCCCGGAGATGGGGACGAACGTCCCCGCCATGAAGGTGAGCGGCAGGATCACGATGAAGCCCATCCCCTGCACCGCGTCGGGGGAGCGCACGAGCATCCCCGCGAGCTGAATCGTCACATCGAGCAGCCGCTCGGGCACGCGCGGGATCGCCCGCAGGCTGCGGCCGGTGAGCAGCGCGGTGTCACGCACGAAGCGCACGAAGCGTGCGGGGCCGCCCGGGGAGGCGGCCGGGGTCATAGTGGCGGCGAGGGATGTCATGCGGCGAAGCCGAAATCGTCGACGGCGACGAATGACCCGAACCGCTTGGTCAGGCCGTGGGTGTATATGGCTTCTTTGGTCATGTTCCATAGATATACAGAGACTGAAAAACGTCTGTGAGTGAATTCGTTGCCGGTATCCTGAGAGCTAGTGCGCCACTAAACCGAGTCCGAACCCGGAACTGAGCGATGGACAGCGAACAGCCGAGGGCGCCCGACCTCGAGGAGGCCCTCCCCGACCCTCCTGACGACGACGTCCTGCACCGCCTCATCTCGGACGAGATGGGCGACAAGGTCGCCGAGGTGATGCGCCTGACCCGCCGCGCCCACGAGGCGTGGCACCGATCCCGGTATCCGGACGAGGGCCTGCGGGAACGCAAGCGCCGCCTCACCCGGCAGCTGATCTCCGATGCGGCGACGACGATGTTCGCCACCCGCGGCTTCGACAACGTGCGCGTCGCCGAGGTCGCCGACCGGGTCGGAGTGTCGGAGAAGACGATCTACAACTACTTCCCGACCAAGGCGTCGATGGTCCTCGACACCGCCGACGAGACGGTGGAGGCCCTCGCCCAGGCGCTGCGCGATCGCGGCCCCGAGGAGTCGCTCACCGAGACGGTGGTGGCAGCCATCAAGGCCGACACCGAGCGCTATGACCCGGCCCCGGACGAGCTGGTGGAGTTCCTGCCGGCGTTCGTGTCGATGATCGAGGAGACGCCGGCGCTGCGGGCGGCCTGGCTGGAGCTTCACGACCGGCTGGCCAAGGTGGCGGGCGACGAGCTGGCCGCCCAGGCCGGGGTCGACCCGCGCGACCCCGAGCCCACCGCCGCCGGTCGTGCGCTGGCGGGCCTGGCCGAGGTGGCGCTGCAGTCCCGCGTGCGCCACATCCGCGACGGCCTGCGAGGCGCGGCGCTCAGCGATGCCGTCAACGGCGATCTGGAGCGCGCCGCCCGGTTGCTGGAGACGGGCCTGTGGTCGTTCAGCCTCCTGGCCCTGGGGGCGCGTGCCAAGCGCCAGGCACGCGACGTCGCCGAGTCGGCGGAGGTGACCCGGGCGGAGGTGGTCAAGGCGATGGAGCAGGCCCGAGCGGCCTTCAAGCAGGTGGGCCGCCAGGGCCGAGAGGCCGTCAAGCAGGCCAAGGCCGACGTGCAGGCCCAGCGCGGAGCCAAGCGGCGCAGACCGGCGGGGCACTGAACGGGGTGCCCAGCGTCGCGGTGCTCGGCGCGGGCGGGGTCGGCGGGTTCGTCGCTGCGGCACTGGCGCGCGCCCGTGTGAACGTCGTCGTGGTGGCGCGCGAGCCGGCGGCGACCGCGGTGTCGCTCACCGGAATGACCGTGCGCAGCGCGGCGCTGGGTAACTTCGTCGCCCACCCCGGCGCGGTCGCCGGGCTGAGCGAACCGGTCGACGTGCTGCTGGTGGCGACCAAGGCCACGGGCCTGGAGGGCGCACTGGACCAGATCCACGCCCCGCCGGGGCTGGTGGTGCCGCTGCTCAACGGCGTCGAGCACCTGGCGGTGTTGCGCGAGCGCTTCGGCCACGAGCGCGTGGTCGCCGGGGTGATCCGGATCGAGTCCGACCGTCCCCGTCCCGGGGAGATCGTGCAGACCAGCCCGGAGTGCCGGATCGACATCGCCGGCGCTCGTCCGGAGGTCATGGAGCTGGCCCAGGCCCTGGAGGGCGCCGGCATCGCCACCCGGACAGGGGACTCGGAGGCCAACGTGATGTGGTCCAAGCTGACGCGCCTGTGCGCGCTGGCTCTGACCACCAGCGCCGCGGACCGCCCGCTCGGGTTCGTGCGCTCGGATCCGCGGTGGCGCTCCGCGCTGGACAACGCCGTGGCCGAGACCGCGCGCGTCGCCGCGGCCGAGGGCGCCACGCTGCAGCCGGCGGCGACGATCGCCGAGCTGGAGTCGGCCCACGCCGAGCTGGGCTCCTCGATGCAACGCGACATCGCCGCCGGACGCGAGCCGGAGCTGGACGCGATCGCCGGCGCGGTCCTGCGGGCCGGCGCCCGCCATGGGATCCGCTGCCCGACGATCAGCTGGCTGACCGAGCGGGTGGCGCGGCGGGCCGAGATCGCCCCACCTCGCGTCCCGAAGACCGACTAGAGCGGGGGCCTGACCGGCGGCGGCTGCCCGCCGCTGTCGACGTACACCGGCTCGCCGATCTCCTCGGAGGCGACCGCGTCCACGACTTCCTCCTGCTCCATCTCGCCCTCGCCGTCGTGCTGGCCATCGCACAGCACCCGGAAGTTGCCGGTCACGCCACCGTCGGCCTGGAGCACGATCCCGGGGAGGATCTCCTCACCCTCCTCCAGACCGAGGCGCTCGATGTCGAAGTGGGCCATCCCGATGCCCCAGCTGTTGTGGTCGGGGTTCTCCCGATCGTGGGCGGCCACGCCCTGAGCGAAGCGCTCCAGCAGCTTGCCCATCGTCGCCGTGTCGACCACGGCCCGGCTCAGCTCCCCCGCTCGATCAGCTCGATGCGGTAGCCGTCGGGATCGCGCACGAAGCACAGCCGGTTGCCGCCCTCGCGGATCGTGTACGGCGGCTTCTCGGGCTCGATCCCCTGCTCGGCGAGCTCGCCGAGCGTGCCGTCGAGGTCGGCGGTGGTGATCGCGATGTGCCCGTAGCCGGTGCCGATGTCGTAGGGCTCGGTCTGATCGAAGTTATGGGTCAGCTCGAGGCGGGGATTGTCGCCGTCCTCGGGCAGATTCATAAAGACGTTGATCGCCTCGTCGCGGATCGGTACACGGCGGATCTCGTCGAACCCGAGCGCCTTGTAGAAGTCGACCGAGCGATCGACGTCGAGAATCCGGTAGCAGGTGTGGATCAGGGACATGGACCAAGCGTATCGAGCGTAACGGCCCCGGGCGGGGCCGTTACGCTCTGATCATGATCGTCGAGCGCTCGATGAGCGACCCATGGCTCTCCAACACCTACGTCGTCGCCGACGAGCTGGGCGGCAGCGCGGTGATGGTCGACGCCGGCGGCCCGGTGGCGCCGCTCCTGGAGTACCTCAACCGCGGTCAATTCGATCTCACCCATGTGCTGCTGACCCACCACCACCACGACCACGTGGCCGACCTCGAGGCCGTATTGCGGGCGCGCCCGGGCATCCCGGTGCTGATCCACGAGCGCGAGCGCCAGTTCGTCGAGCAGGCCACCGACACGATGGCCGAGGGACAGAAGATCCAGTCCGGGGCGTTGACGATCCAGCCGATCCACACTCCCGGCCACACCTCGGGGATGCTGTCGCTGCTGTTCGACGGCACCGACGTGTTCACCGGCGACACGCTGTTCAAGGGATCCGTGGGCGGCGTGCGCGCGCCTGACTCCACCAGCTACGCCGACCTGAAGTCCTCGATCATGGACAAGCTGCTCGCGCTGCCGTCGGCGACCCGGATCCATCCCGGCCACACCGACCCGACGACGGTCGCCGCCGAGCTGGAGCACAACGGCTTCGTGCGAATCTGGCGCGGCGTGGACCCGGAGGGCTCGGCGGACTGCACCGCGATGGGCGAACCAGCGACGCTGATCCTGCTGGGAGACGACTACGACGGCGGGCACAAGGCCTGGGTGCGCTGGCCCGATGGCTCGGACGACATCGTCCCCGGCTCGCGGGTCCAGCAGGCCGCCTAGACTGCGCTCAGCGGTGGCCAAGGACAAGATCCCCACCTCGCGCGTGGGGCGCACGGCCAAGATCGGCGGGCTGGCAGCGGGTCAGGCACTCCGGCAGGCAGGCACGCGCGCAGCCAACGTGGGACGCAGCGAGCAGGGCCGCAGCGCGGCGTTGGAGCGGCGCCACATCGAGGCCGCCGAGCAGATCGTCGAGGCGCTGGGCTCGATGAAGGGCGCCGCCATGAAGGTCGGGCAGGTGCTGTCGTTCCTGGACGTCGGCATGGTGCCCGAGGAGTACCGCGAGGAGTTCCAGCGCAAGCTGGCCAAGCTGCGCGACGCCGCGCCCACGGTCACCTTCAACGACATGGGCAAGGTGATCGAGGCCGAGCTCGGCGAGCCGCTCGAGGAGGTGTTCGCGGAGTTCGACAAGGAGCCGATCGCCGCCGCCTCGATCGGCCAGGTGTACCGCGCCAAGCTTCACGACGGTCGCGAGGTGGCGGTCAAGGTCCAGTACCCGGGCGTGGCCGCCGCCGTGCGCGCCGACATGCAGAACCTGGGGCTGATCCTCCGCCTGGCCAAGCGGATCGCTCCCGGCATGGACCCGAAGGCGATCGGCGAGGAGATCCGCTCGCGGATCGGCGAGGAGCTCGACTACGAGCTGGAGGCCCAGAACCAGCGGACGCTGTCGCGGATCTTCCGCGGGCATCCGTTCATCGTCATCCCGGACGTCGTCACGTCGCTGTCACGCGAGCGGATGATGGTCTCCGAGTACGTGCGCGGGGCCGGCTTCGAGGAGCTCAAGAGGCGCGGCCAGGAGGAACGCGATCGGATCGGAGAGACGATCTTCCGCTTCTACTTCAGCTGCCTGTACCGCCACGGCCAGTTCTCGGGCGATCCGCATCCCGGCAACTCGATGCTGCTCGAGGACGGCCGCATGGCGTTCTTCGACTTCGGACTGTTCAAGCGCATGCCGAGGGGCTCGGTCGACCTGGAGATCAAAGTGGCCTGCGCGATCATCGAGGGCGATACCGAGACGATCATGCGCCTGGGAACCGATGTCGGCTTCTTCCGCGAGCCGGAGAAGTTCAACCCCGACCGCGTGCTCGCCCACTTCTCCGCCGCCACCTCCTGGTACACGGCCGATCGCGAGATCGAGCTCACTCCCGAGTACGCCACCCAGGTGCTGATCGACATGTCCGACCCGCGCTCGGAGTACTTCAGCTACCTGCGCCACGAGTCCGCTCCGCCGGACCACATCTTCGGTCGGCGGATGGAGGTGCTGACCCTGGCGGTCATCTCTCAGCTGCACGCGCGGGGGAACTTCCACCGGATCGCGCGCGAGTGGTTCTACAGCGACCCACCCGCCACCGAGCTCGGCCGCCGGGAGGCCGAGTTCTACGGGCGGGCCGCCGCTTAGCCTCCGTTCCTCGTCAGCTCTGGGAGTTGCCGCGTGGATCGCCAACCCCGGCAAGTCCGGCGGCAGCTGCGGGCGCGGCATGGCCAAGATCGGCTTCTTCGACCCGCGCCTCGCCCTGGAGCTCGTCAAGAACCGCAACTTCTCGGTCGGCTAGACCTCCTGCACCTGGAACAGGCTGGTCGTACCGGGCTTGCCGCTCGGCAGCCCGGCGGTGATGCCGACGCGCTCGCCGCGCTTGACCCATCCGAGCTCCACCACCCGCCGTGCGGAGGCGGAGATCAGCTCCTCGGTGACCTCGTGGCGGGCGATCGACGCCGCCTGCACGCCCCACATGAGGCCACAGCGCCGCACGGTCTCCTTGCCGGGAGACAGGCAGTAGATCGGCACGTTGGGGCGGTGGGCGGAGATCAGCCGCGCCGACCGGCCCGAGAGGGTCGGGATCACCAGCGCGGCGAGGCCGAGGTCGCGCGCGGCCGCGCAGGCGCTGTAGGCAATCGTGTAGGCAGGATCGCGCGCGTCGCGGCGCACCCGCTCCTCGTTCCAGGTGCCGTAGGGCAGCGTTGTCTCGGTGCGCGCGGCGATCGAGGCCATCATCTCCACCGCCTCCACCGGATAGGAGCCGATCGCCGTCTCCTGGGAGAGCATCACGGCGTCGGTGCCGTCCAGGATCGCGTTGGCCACGTCGGTCGCTTCGGCCCGGGTGGGGCGCGAGGAGGAGACCATCGAGTCCAGCATCTGGGTGGCGGTTATCGAGGGTCGGGCCAGCCGGCCGGCGATCCGCAAGAGGCGCTTCTGGACGATCGGGACGTCCTCGATCGGCAGCTCGATGCCGAGGTCCCCGCGCGCCACCATCACCGTGTCGGCGGCGCGGATGATCTCCTCGGCATTGTCGACGGCCTGCGGCTTCTCGATCTTGGCGATCAGCGGCAGACGGGTGTGGCGGCGCACGGTGAGCACGTCCTCGGCCGAGCGCACGAACGACAGGGCGACGATGTCGACACCGATCGACTCGCCGAAGCGCAGCATGTCCAGGTCCTCCTCGGGCACCGCCGCCAGGCCGCGGGTGGAGCCGGGGATGTTCAGGCCCTGCCGGGTGGCCACCGTGCCGCCGATCTCGACCGCGGTGTCGATCTCGCCGTCGCCGGCGCGCACGTGCTTGACGCGCAGGCGGATCGCGCCGTCGGCCAGGTATATGACGTCCTCGGGATCGACCGCGTCGGCGAGGCCGCCCCACGAGACCGGGATCCGCTCGCCGTCGCCCTCCACGTGGGAGCCGCACATCAGGACGAGCTCCTCACCGGGCTTGAGCTCGGCGATGCCGTCGCGCAAGGTGCCGATGCGCAGCTTGGGCCCCGGCAGATCCTGGAGGATCGCCACCTGGCGCCCGACGGCGGCCGCGGCGGCGCGCACGCGTTCGGCGTTCTCAGCGTGCAGCTCGCGGTTGCCGTGGGAGAAGTTCAGGCGCGCCACGTCGAGCCCCGCGGCGACCATCCGGGTCAGCGTCTCAAGGTCCTGCGAGGCGGGCCCGATGGTGGCGACGATCTTCGTGCGGCGGGTCATTTGCGCCATCACGCTAGCTCACCGGCCGATACCGCCCGGTTAAGCAGATGTTTCAGGTGAGAAGCGTTCCGTCCTGCACGGCCGGCTCGCCGTCGGCGCTGATCCGCCCGCCGTCGCGCAGGTCGCAGATGAGGTCCCAGTGCAGCGCCGAGGCGTTCGTGCCGCCGGTCTCCGGATAGGAACGCCCGAGCGCCAGGTGCACGGTGCCGGCCATCTTCTCGTCGAGCAGGATGTGTCCGGTAGCTCGGTCGATGCCGGTGTTTGTGCCGATCCCGAGCTCACCGAGGAAGCGAGCGCCCGCGTCGGTGTCAAGCGCCGCCCGTAGGTAGTCCCCGCCGCGCTCGGCGCTGAACTGCACGACCTCGCCCTCGCGGAAGGTGAGGGTCACCCCGGTGACGGTGACGCCCCGTGGTCCGGTGGGCACCGTGAAGCGGATCGTCCCGTTGGCCGAGCGCTCGTGCGGGCCGGTGAAGACCTCGCCGGACGGCATGTTGCGCCGGCCGTCGGAGTTGATCCAGGTGCGGCCGGTCACATCCAGCGTGATGTCGGTGCCGTCGGCCTCGATCCGGACCTCATGAGCGGTGCTGAGTCGCTGCACGAGCCGAGCCTGGTCGGCGCTCAGATCGCGCCATGCCTGCACGGCGTCGGGGCGATCGAGAAATAGAGCACGGGTGACGAACGCAGCGTACGCGTCGTCGGACATCGAGGCCAGCTGGGCAAGCGCCGACGTCGGCCAGATCGTGCCGCACCAGCGGCGCGACATGCGCACCTCGCGCAGGGGCGCGCGGGCAGTCGCGGCGCGAGCGATCAGCATCGGATCGACATCCGCCAGCGCCGCCGTGTTGGCGGGCGCGTCGATCGACAGCGTCACGTCGCTCGCCTCCAGTTCGGTCAGCTCGGCCGGGGCGAAGCCGTCCAGGTAACGCTCGGTGGCGTAGCGAAAGAAGTCGGCGCCCTGTGAGGGCAGCGACACCCGCATCCCCGGCCACGCCTCGCGCTGCAGGATGGCGCGGTGCACGGAGCGTAGGATCGGCTCGGCCAGCATGGTCGAGCTGACGAGCACCTGCTGGCCGGGCGAGACCTCCAGGCACCAGTCGCACAGCAGCTCGGCGAACGCGTCGGGGTCCGGACCGGTCATGGCGCCTCGACGTCGGGGAAGTGCTCGGCGGCGTGCGCGCGCAGCGACTCCAACACGAACTCGCGCTCGGGGCCCGACGCCATCCGGTAGCGGCCGATCAGCTCCTTCTGGCGGATCATCTCCAGACCGGAGATCGTCCAGGACGCCGCCAGGCGCTCGAACAGCAGCTCGATCGCGCGCTGGCGCGCGTCCTCGCGGTTGCGCCCGCCGCCCAGGATGTCGGCGTACTCGCGCCGGGTGGCCGGGGTCAGCGAGCCACGCAGCGCGAGCACGTTGCCCTCGGCGTCGGTGTACTCGGAAACCGGAGCGGCAAGCTTGGTGCGCTGGCGGTGGCGGCGTCCCACCGCCCCGAGGTTATAAGGGGTGGTGGCCATGAAGTGCGCGCCGTCTACGCGTCGCCAATATCGTGGAGCAAATGTCGAGAAAACCAGAGCTCGGCCGTGGCGAGCGCGTGCTCCCCGGGCTGTGGCGGCTGCGCCTGCCGCTGCCCTGGCCGGGCGTCCCCCACGGCAACGCGTGGGCGGTCGCGGCCGGCTCGGGCATCGTCCTTGTCGACTGCGGATATCACGGACCCGGCTCGCTGGCCCAGCTGGAGCGCGCGCTGGAGATGGTCAACCTCCGCCTCGAGCAGGTGCGCCTGCTGGTCATCACCCACGCCCACACCGACCACTGGGGCGAGGCGGCGACGGTCGTGGAGCGCGCCGGGTGCGAGATGTGGATGCATCCGGCGAGCGCCCACGGGCGCGATCGGCTCGATGATCCGGAGGCGGCCCTGGCGCGGCGCGTGGAGGTGGCGCGCCAGAGCGGCGTGTCGGCGGCCACGATCGAGCGCTACGCCGAGCAGGCCAAGGACATGCCCTCGGGATTGGCCGCGGCGATCGATGCCGACCGGGAACTGGTAGACGGCGTGACGATCGACACCGACCTCGGCACCTGGACGACTTACGAGACGCCCGGACATGCTCCCTCCCACGTCTGCCTGTACCAGCCCGAGCGCCGGCTGCTGATCTCAGGCGATCACGTCCTGGGGCGGATCTCGCTGTACTACGACTATGGCTACACGCCCGATCCGGTGGGCGAGTTCCTCGGCTCGCTGGACCGCGTCGACACGCTCGATGCGCGCCTGGCGCTGTCGGGTCACGGCAAGCCGTTCGTCGACGTGCACGGCCACATCGAGGGCAACCGCGAGTTGGTGAACGAGCGGCTGGAGGCGACGGCCGCGGCGGTGCGGGGAGAGCCGCGAACGGCCGTGCAGCTGGTCCCGGAGATCTACGGCCAGGAGCTGAGCTTCGAGAACGCCAATTGGCTGATCACGCAGACGATGAGCTATTTGACCCACCTGCAGCGCGACGGCCGGGTGCATGGCGAGCGCAATGGCGAAGTAGAGCGTTGGCGAGCCGTCTGAGCGTGTAATCACCGTACGGCGCGCGAACCTTGACACATCTTTGTCAAGGTTGCTAGGCTGGCGCGATGCGCATCGATCAGATCATCGCCGAAGCGGACGAGCCGCTGTTCTCGTTCGAGTTCTTCCCGCCCAAGAGCGACGCCGGAGAGCGGGTCCTGGGGCTCGCCCTGGAGTCGCTGCGGGCCCTGTCCCCCGACTTCGTGTCGGTCACCTACGGCGCCGGCGGCAGCTCCCGCGGCCGCACGCTGGAGCTCACCAAATGGATCAAGCAGGAGCTGGGGATCGAGGCGATGGCCCATCTCAGCTGCGTCGGGTCCACGCGCGAGGAGCTGCGGGCGATCGTCGATGACATGAGCGCGGCCGGGATCGACAACATCCTGGCGCTGCGCGGCGACCCGCCCCGCGGGCAGACCGACTGGGAGGCCCATCCCGGAGGTCTGAGCTATTCGACCGAGCTCGCCGGGCTGATCCGCGCCGACTACCCGGACGTGTGCCTGGGCGGGGCGTGCTTCCCCGAGGTCCACCCGGAGGCGCCCGACCTCGCGCACGACCTGCGGTTCCTCAAGGAGAAGGTCGACAGCGGCGTATCGTTCCTGGTCACGCAGCTGTTCTTCGACAACGAGCTGTACTTCCGCTTCGTCGAGGAGGCGCGCGCGGCCGGCATCGAGGTGCCGATCCTGCCCGGGGTGATGCCGATCACCGACCTGAGCCAGATCAAGACGATCACCGGCATGTGCGGCGCGACGATCCCCCAGACCCTGTTGGAGGCGCTGGAGTGGCGCTCCCACGACCCCGAGGCGGTCCTGCAGCTGGGCGTCTCCTACGCCACCCTGCAGTGCGCCGAGCTGCTGGCCAGGGGCGCGCCGGGAATCCACTTCTACACCCTCAATCGCTCGCACGCCACGCGCGCGATCCTCTCGGCGCTGAAGGTCCACCGGCCATGGGTCGCCCGCGAGGTCGTCCTCGGCGCCAGCCGGACCGCCTGATCCGCGCCGTCAGGCGGCGGGCGGAGGCGGCGTGATGTCGAGCGCCTGGGCGACCATCGGGCGCCCGTCGAGCTCGTAGCGAACGTCGACCTCGTCGTTTCGCTTGTAGGTGCCGATTCCCCAGATGCCGATGAACCAGGCCCAGCCACTGAGCTTCCCACGCACCAGCTCGCGCTCGAACAGCAGCTCGCCGCCGGCCACCCGGTAGTCCGTGCCCAGCTCCTGGAGCACGCCGTTGACATAGACCTCGAACGGCGGGCGAACGCCCGGCGGAAGCTTCACCCGCCATTCCCTCATGGCCGCTGCCCCTCCAGGTCGGCGGGGATCAGGGAGTACACGGCCGTGTCGATCCGGCGGCGGCGCTGGCGCAGGTAGCCGCGCAGCACGCCCTCGGCGATGAACCCGGCGGCCGTCGCCGCGCGCCCGAGCGCCTGATTGTCTGGTGGGGCGTGCAGCTCGACGCGCATGATCCCGCAGGCTCCCAGCAGCCAGGTTCCCACCAGGGCCAGCGCGCCGGCGCCCAGTCCCCGGCCGCGATCGGCGAGAGCCACCCAGATGGTCAGCCCGACGCGCAGGTGATCCCAGTCGACGTCCCGGACCTCCACCTGGCCGCGGCATGCGCCAGAACCGGCCCCACCCGCCCCACCACTCGCCCCGCCACCCGCCCCATCGAGGATCGTCAGCCACGCGCCGGCGCCCGCCGCTCGCTCCCCGGCCTCGTGCTCCACCCGGCGCCCCAGCTCGGCCCCGCTGGGGGGTCGCTCCAGCCGCAGCGCCTCGTGCAGTCGCGGATCGTCCTGGTGAGCGATCAGGATCTCGGGTATGTCGCGCTCGGCGGCCAGGCGCAGCTGTGCGGTGGGGCCGCGCAACGGCTGCCCGAGGTCGGGAAACGACGGCATGTCAGGACTGGACCGTACCCTGACTGAGCGACGATGAGCGAGATCGAGTACACCGTCCGGCGTTCCGAGCGCGCCCGCCGCGTGCGGGTCACGGTCGATGCCGCGCGCGGCGTCGAGGTGGTGCTGCCACGGCGGGCGGCCGAGCGCGAGGCGGCGGCCGCGGTGCGCGAGCTGAGCCCCTGGATCGGACGGCGGCTGGCCGAGCTGGCGCACGCCCGGGAGGCCGTGGCGGCGCGCGGCGACTCCGTGCCGTACCTGGGACGGCTGCTGACGGTGCGCACCGAGCCGGGGCGCACGAGGGTTCACCGTCGAGGCGATGAGCTGCTGGCGCCCGCGGGGACGGCGCGCGTGCAAGCGCTCGAGCGCTGGTACCGGCGGGCGGCGCGCGACGAGCTCGAACCGCGGCTGGAGCGGGCCTGTGATGAGGCCGGCACCACCTTCACCCGGCTGTCGATCCGCGGGCAGCGCACCCGCTGGGCGAGCTGCTCGCGCAGCGGCGCGATGAGCTTCAACTGGCGGCTGCTGCTGGCTCCCGAGCCGGTGCTCGACTACGTCGTCTGGCACGAGGTCTGCCACCTGCAGGTGTTGGACCACTCGCCGCGCTTCTGGGCTTTGTTGGGAGGCCACTGCCCGGACTACCGCGAGCACGTCCGCTGGCTGCGCCGGTACGGCCAGACGCTGGTCCTCTAGCCCTCAGCGCCCCTGGTCGGCCTCGGCGAGCGTCCGGCGCAGCGCCGTGAACGGGCTCTCGGAGCCGCGCTCGGGGATCACCTGCCGCTTGACCCGGCCCCGGTAGGCCTCCACCGACCCGTCACCGCGCACGTCCACTCCCGCGCGCACGCTGGGCACGAACCGCTCGGGTCCGGCCAGCTCCACGCGCGCCACCACCTGCTCGACGGGGTCAAAGCGCTTGAACTTGGCGTCGACGACCTCGTCAGGGGCGGTGCGGATCAGCTCCCGGGCCCGAGCCTCCAGCTCGTCGAGAGCGTCTGCGATCTCAGAGAAGGTGCTGCGCTTGACCTTGGGTCCGGCGCGTACGGTCAGCTTCCAGCGCACGCCGCGATGATCGCACGCTTGAGCGGGCCGGCCGCCACAACGGGCCACTAACAAAGCGCCGACCTGCGCTCAGGCGAGGTTGAACGGGTCACGGGTGGCCCCCGTGAGCTCGATCCACACCGTCTTGAGCTCGGTGTACTCGTGCAGCGCCTCGATCCCGTTCTCGCGACCCAGGCCGCTGGCCTTGAAGCCGCCGAACGGCGCCATCGGCCCGACCGCGCGATACGAGTTGACCCACACCGTCCCGGCCCGGATGCCCAGCGCCATGCGGTGCGCGCGCTGCACGTCGCGCGTCCAGATGCCGGCCGCCAGGCCGAAGGCGGTGTCGTTGGCCAGCGCCAGCGCCTGCTCCTCGGAGCTGAAGCGGATCGCGGCCGCCACGGGCCCGAACACCTCCTCGCGAGCGAGCTTCATCTCGTTGTCGACGTCGCCGAACAGCGTCGGCTCGACGAAGAACCCGCCGGCCAGCTCGGGCGCGGTCGGTCGCCCGCCCCCGCTCACCAGGCGAGCCCCGTCGGCGCGGGCGCCGGCGATGAACGATTCCACCTTGTCGCGATGCTCGGAGAAGGCGACCGGTCCCATCTCGGTGCCCGGATCCAGCGGATCGCCCAGCTGCACGCAGCCGGCGCGGGCGGCCACTCGTTCGATTACCTCGTCGTAGACGTCGTCGTGGATCAGCAGCCTCGAGCCCGCCATGCACGTCTGGCCGGTAGCGGCGTAGATGCCGGCGACGATCCCGTTGACCGCGGCCTCCAGGTCGGCGTCGGCGAACACGACGTTCGGCGACTTGCCGCCGAGCTCGAGGCTGACGTGGGCCAGGTGCGTGGCGGCAGCGCTCATCACGCGCGAGCCGACGGCGGTGGAGCCGGTGAACGCCACCTTGTCGACGCCCGGATGCTCGGCCAGCGGCGCTCCCGCCTCGGCTCCGAAGCCGGTGACGACGTTGAACACGCCCGGCGGGAAGCCCGCCTCGTCGATCAGCTTGGCGAACTCCAGCGTGGAGGCCGGCGCCTGCTCGGCCGGCTTGACCACGAACGTGCAACCGGCCGCCAGCGCCGGGGCGAGCTTCCAGGTCATCAGCAGCACCGGTGAGTTCCACGGGGTGATCGCCCCCACCACCCCCACCGGCTCGCGCACCGTGTAGATGAAGAAGTTGGACCTGTCGGCCGGGATCGTGTCGCCGTGCAGCTTGTCGGCGGCGCCGGCGAAGTACTCGTAGTAGGCGGGCAGGCCGCGCAGCTGACCCTCCATCTCGCGGATCAGCTTGCCGTTGTCGATGCTCTCCACGACCGCCACCTCGCGCGCACGCTCGCCGATGAGCTCTCCCAGCCGGCGCATCATCCGTCCGCGCTCAGCGGCGGTCGTCCGCCGCCACGGCCCGTCGTCGAACGCCCGGCGGGCGGCGCGCACGGCGTCGTCGACGTCCGCCGGGCCCGCTCGAGGGATCACCGCCCAGGGGTGGCCGGTGAACGGATCGATCGTCTCGAACGTCTCGCCGCCGTGGGCGTCCACCCATTCCCCGTCGATGTACATCTGATACCGCCGCGGAGGTCCCGACGGCCGGGTCGGGACCTGGGGGGTGGCGGACGCCGTCATCGCAACGTCGGGCTAGCGGTCGGAGATCGGCTTGTACTCCAGGCCCCGCGCGCCGGTGTAGATCTGGCGCGGGCGGGCGATCTTCTGCTCGGGATCGTCGATCATCTCCAGCCACTGGGCGATCCAGCCGCTGGTGCGGCCGATCGCGAACAGGACGGGGAACATCTCCACCGGCATCCCCAGCGCCTCGTAGATGAGGCCCGAGTAGAAGTCGACGTTGGGGTAGAGCCTGCGGCTGACGAAGTAGTCGTCCTCCAGGGCGATCTTCTCCAGATCGGTGGCGATGTCGAGCAGCGGGTTCTTGCCCGTGACCTCGAACACCTCCTCGACGGCCTTCTTGATGATCTTGGCCCGCGGGTCGAAGTTCTTGTAGACGCGGTGGCCGAAGCCCATCAGGCGCTCGTTGCCGTCCTTGACGCCCTTGATGAAGTCCGGGATGTTCTCCTTGGTCTCGATCCGCTGCAGCATCCGCAGCACGGCCTCGTTGGCGCCGCCGTGCAACGGGCCGTAGAGCGCGGCCACGCCGGCGGCCATCGACGAGTACGGGTCGACCTGTGAAGAGCCGACGCTGCGCACCGCGCTGGTGGAGCAGTTCTGCTCGTGGTCGGCGTGCAGGATGAAGAGCACGTCGAGGGCATGCTCGAGCCGGGGATCCGGCTCGTACTTGAGCTCGGCGATCTTGTAGATCATCGAGAGGAAGTTCCCCGCGTAGCTGAGGTCGTTGTCCGGATACACGTAGGGCATGCCCCGGTTGTGGCGATATGAGAACGCTGCCAGCGTCGGCATCTTGGCCAGCAGCCGGATCACCTGGATGTAGCGCAGCTCG
>JADGPO010000092.1 GCA_017882405.1 Solirubrobacteraceae bacterium
ATCGAGGCCGAGGCGGCGATGCTCGGCCAGCCGATGTCGATGCTGATCCCCCAGGTGCTCGGCTTCAAGCTCACCGGCAGGCTGCCGGAGGGCGCCACCGCCACCGATCTCGTGCTGACCGTCACCGAGATGCTGCGCGAGCGCGGCGTGGTCGGCAAGTTCGTCGAGTTCCACGGCACCGGCCTGGCCGGGCTGCCGCTGGCCGACCGGGCGACGATCGGCAACATGTCGCCGGAGTTCGGCTCGACCTGCGCGATCTTCCCGATCGACGCCGAGACGCTGCGCTACCTGGAGTTCTCCGGCCGGCCGGCCGATCAGATCGAGCTGGTGGAGGCCTACGCCAAGGAGCAGGGCCTGTGGCACGACGAGGACTCCGAGGCGCCGACCTACAGCGACGAGATCGAGCTCGACCTGGCCGCGGTGGTCCCCAGCATCGCCGGGCCCAAGCGCCCCCAGGACCGGGTCTCGCTGACCGAGTCGCGCGACGCCTTCCGGATGGCGCTGGAGGACGTGCTGCCCGAGCAGAGCGATGAGGACGAGTCGCTGGCCGAATCGTTCCCGGCGTCAGATCCCGTGTCGACCCACGTTCCCAACGGCGCCGGCCACGACCGGGAGGGCGGCACGGGCGGTACCCAAGTCGCCGAGCGGACGAGCAACCGCACGCCGGTAACGCTCGCCGATGGCACCGAGTCAGAGCTCGACCACGGCCACGTGGTGATCGCTGCGATCACCAGCTGCACCAACACCTCCAACCCGTCGGTGATGCTAGGCGCCGGGATCCTCGCCCGCAACGCCGTCCAGAAGGGCCTCAGGGTCCAGCCGTGGGTCAAGACCTCGCTGGCGCCCGGGTCGAAGGTCGTTACCGAGTACCTGGAGCGCGCCGGGCTGGATGAGTACCTGGACGAGCTGGGCTTCAACCTGGTCGGCTACGGCTGCACCACCTGCATCGGCAACAGCGGGCCGCTGCCAGAGGAGATCTCCGACGTCGTGCAGGCCGAGGACCTGGCCGTCGTCTCGGTGCTCTCGGGCAACCGCAACTTCGAGGGGCGGATCAACCCGGATGTGAAGATGAACTACCTCGCCTCCCCGCCGCTGTGCGTCGCGTACGCGCTGGCGGGCACGATGGACATCGATCTCTACGACGATCCGCTGGGCGAGGACAAGAGCGGCGAACCGGTGTACCTCAAGGACATCTGGCCTACCTCCAAGGAGGTGGCCGAGACCGTCGAGTACGCCGTGCAGTCCGACATGTTCCGCGCCAGCTACGGCGCGGTGTTCGACGGCGACGAGCGCTGGAACTCATTGGAGGTCCCCACCGGCGACAACTTCGCCTGGGATGAGGACTCCACCTACGTCCGGCGGCCGACGTACTTCGACGACCTGCCCACCGAGCCCGAGCCGCTGACCGACATCGAGGACGCGCGGGTCCTGGCCCTGCTGGGGGACAGCGTCACCACCGACCACATCTCGCCGGCGGGCGCGATCGAGCGCGACGGCCCGGCCGGCCGGTACCTGATCGAGCACGGGGTGGAGCCCAAGGACTTCAACTCCTATGGCTCGCGCCGCGGCAATCACGAGGTGATGATGCGCGGCACGTTCGCCAACATCCGCCTGCGCAACCAGCTCGGGGGTGAGCGGGATCCGCTTCCTGAGGGCGGGGTGACCAAGTACCTGGGTGACGGCGGCGAAGAGGAGATGGCGATCTACGACGCCGCGATGAAGTACATCGAGTCCGGGATTCCCCTGGTCGTCCTGGCAGGCAAGGAGTACGGCTCGGGCTCGTCGCGCGACTGGGCCGCCAAGGGCACCCGGCTGCTGGGGGTGCGAGCGGTGATCGCCCAGAGCTTCGAGCGCATCCACCGCTCCAACCTGATCGGGATGGGCGTGCTGCCGCTGCAGTTCTCAGACGGCAACACGGTCCAGTCGCTGGGCCTCAGCGGGCACGAGAAGTTCACGATCGTGGGCATCGCCGACGCCGAGGGGGTCCCACGGCAGCTGACGGTCAAGGCCGACTCCGGGGCGAACTCGCCCTTGGAGTTCGAGGTCACGGTGCGGATCGACACGCCCCAGGAACAGCGCTACTACCACCATGGCGGCATCCTCCAGTACGTGCTGCGCGAGCTCCTGCACTAGGCTGCGCTGCGATGCCCGCCACCACTCCTGAGCTGCTGGACAAGCTGCTCCGCGCGCCCGGTCCGTCCGGCCACGAGGCCGGACCGGCGCGGGTGTGGCGCGAGGGGTGCGCCGCGTTCGCCCAGGACGTCCGCGGCGACCATGTCGGCTCCTCGGTCGCCCGAATCCCGGCGCGCCCGCCCGGCGGTGGACCGACGCTGGCGGTGATCGGCCACATCGACGAGATCGGCGTGCACGTCACCCACATCGACGACCAGGGCTACCTGCGCTTCGGCGAGGTCGGCGGCTGGGACCCGATCCAGCTGGTCGGCCAGCGCGTGCGCCTGGCCACCCGCGGCGGCGACGTGGTCGGCGTGATCGGCCGCAAGCCGATCCACCTGATCAAGTCCGAGGAGCGCGACCGCGCACCCAAGACCAAGGACCTGCACATCGACATCGGCGCCGCCGACGCCGATGAGGCACGGGAGATGGTGCGGATCGGCGACGTCGGCGTGATCGATGCCGCGCCGGTGATGCTCGCCAACGAGCGGCTCGTCTCGCGCTCGCTGGACAACCGGATCGGCTGCTTCGTGGCCGCCGAGGCGGCCCGCCTGGTGGCGGCCGGCGGGGGCGCGCCCGGCGACGTGCTGGCGCTGGCGGTGGCCCAGGAGGAGACGACGTTCGCGGGAGCGCGGACCAGCGCGTTCGGGCTGGAGCCCGACCTGACGATCGTCGTCGACGTCACCCACGCCACCGACCAGCCCGGGGTCGAGCTCGGGCCGGTGACCGCGCACAAGCTGGGCTCGGGACCGGTGATCGCCCGCGGCACCTCGCTGCACCCGGCCGTCACCGAGCTTCTGCACGACACCGCCGAGCAGGAGGAGCTGCCGTTCACGGTCGAGTCGTTGGGGCGGGCGACGGGCACCGACGCCGACGCGGTGCACGCCACCCGCACGGGGATCCCGACGGGGCTGGTCTCGGTTCCCCTGCGCTACATGCACTCCTCGGTGGAGCTGGTCTCGTTGAGCGACATCGAGGCGGCCGCCAAGCTGATCGCCGCGTTCGCGCAACGGCTGGCGCCGGACATGTCGTTCGAGCGCTGAGGCCGGGCCGGTGTCGGCAGACACGACGACGCTGTTGCTCTTCGACATCGACGGGACGCTCCTGCACCGCGCAACCGCCGAACACGCCGAGGCGCTGCACCTCGCGCTCAGAGAGGTCCACGGGATCGACGTCAGGGCCTCGGCGCGGGCCTCGCTGTCTCCGGCGGGACGCACCGACGGGGAGATCGCCCGGGCGCTGCTGCTGAACAGCGGGGTCTCGGCGCGCCGGATCGACGAGCGCGCCGTCGACGTGCGCATGGCCTGCTGTGAGGCCTACGCGCGGCTCGTTCCGCCCGACTTGTCAGACAAGGTGCTGCCGGGAATTCCCGAGCTCCTCTCAGAGCTGGACGGCCACGACAATGTGCGCCTCTCGCTGGTGACCGGCAACTTCGAGCCGGTCGCGCGCCTCAAGCTCGGCCACGGCCGGATCGGCGACCACTTCCCGCGCGGGCAGGGAGGCTTCGGATCAGACGCCGAGGACCGCGCGATGCTGCCGCACATCGCGCGCAAGCGGGCCGGCCACGACGGCATCGAGTTTCCGCGGACGCGCACGATCGTGATCGGCGACACCCCGCGCGACATCGCCTGCGCCCGCGCCGACGATGTGCGCTGCTATGCGGTCGCCACCGGCCCGTTCGGCGTCGATGAGCTGGCGTCGGCCGACGCCGTCGCCGCGGACGCGCGGCAGCTGCGCGAGCTCCTTAAGGACGCACTCGGCTGACGGTCCACCCCGCGGTCAGTTGCGGACGAGCTTCTTGTAGGTGATCCGGTGCGGGCGGTCGGCGGCCGCGCCCAGCTGCTCGTGACGGAAGCTCTCGTAGGCCTCGAAGTTGCCCTCGAACCAACGCGCCTGTGAGTCGCCCTCGAAGGCCAGGACGTGGGTGGCGATCCGGTCCAGGAACCAGCGATCGTGGGAGACGACCACGGCGCACCCGGCGAACGACAGGAGGGCCTCCTCGAGGGCACGCAGCGTGTCGGTGTCCAGGTCGTTGGTGGGCTCGTCGAGCAGCAGCAGGTTGCCGCCGGCGCGCAGCAGCTTGGCCAGGTGCAGGCGGTTGCGCTCCCCGCCCGAGAGCTTGC
>JADGPO010000093.1 GCA_017882405.1 Solirubrobacteraceae bacterium
CGTAGCGGTCGACGAAGTCGCCCAGCACGTCGGCCAGCGGCTCAGGCTCCTCGGGGAAGATCGTCTCGCCGTTGGGGCCCTGGAGCGGGAGACCGGCGTTGGGGATGCAGTGCACCGGGACCGAGCAATATTCGCCCAGGAAGCGGATCGCGTCGCGCATGTCCTCGGGGCCGGTGGAGCAGTTGAGGCCGATCGCGTCGACCTTGAGCGCCTCCAGCGTGGCCAGCACGGCGCTGATGTCGGTGCCCAGCAGCATCTTGCCGCCCTGGGGCAGGAGCGAGACGCTGGCCTGGATGGGGATGGCGCGGTTCAGCGCGGCCGCCGCCTCGCGCGCGCCCAAGATCGCCGCTTTGAGCTCCAGGATGTCCTGGGCGGTCTCGATGATGATCAGGTCGACGCCACCCTCGAGCAGGCCGGTGGCCTGCTCGGTGAACACGGTGTGCAGCTCCGCGAAGGTGATCGCGCCGAGCGTCGGGTCGTCGGATGCGGGAAGGAACCCGGTGGGTCCGATCGCGCCTGCGACGAAGTTGTGCTCACCGGCGGCTCGACGGGCGATCTCGGCGGCCTTGAGGTTGATCTCGTGCGTGTGAGCCTCCAGGCCCCACTCGCCGAGCTTCAGGCGCGAGGCCTGGAAGGTGTCGGTCTCCAAGACGTCGGCGCCGGCCTCGATCATCGAGCTGTGCACGCCCTCGATCACGTCCGGGCGGTTGAGAACCAGCGCCTCGTGGCAGCGTCCGGGCAGCCGGTAGTCGTTTTCCAGAGACAGCCTTTCGAACTGCTCCAGGGTGGCGCCCATGCCGCCGTCGAAGACGATCGTGCGCTCGCGGGTGGCGGTGACGAAGTCTCGCATTGCCGGGAATGCTAACAACCTTGACACGGTTATGGCAAGGTTGCTTCGGGGGTCGCGGTCCTAGTGCTTGCACGTTTGCCGTGTGCCTGCTAATCTGCAAGCAGCAGCAAGCGAACCACGAACTTGAAAGAGGAGGCCTATATGGCTACCACCCAGACCGGTAATCACACCCCCACGATCGACGGCGTGTTCGAGCGCGCCGGTGAGGCCCAGGAGCAGTTCTCGGCGGCCGCCCGCAAGGCCGGCAACGCTTACCTGGACTCCTACGAGAAGGTCGTCGACCGGGCGATCGGGCTCGAGCTCAAGCTGGCCGGGACGACCCAGCAGGACTGGATCAAGAGCATCGTCGAGACCCAGGCCGACTTCGCCCGCGAGCTCGCCAGCACCTACACGAGCACCGCGCGGACGCTCCTGAAGTAAGAGCGTCGCGGTTTCCGATCCGGACGATCGGAGACAATTGACGGCACCGGCGGACTTTCCGCCGGTGCCGTTTTCTTTTCCGTTTTCCGAGGAGGTCACAGATGGCCAGTTCTTCCTATTGCCCGCCGGTTTCCCCCGCGTATGGAGGCCTGTTCGGCGCGTGGCTGGAGGGGTTGTCGACTGCCGTCGCCGGGAGCGCCGACCTCTTTGCCGCCTCGCTCGAGCGCTTCCCGCTCCCGCTCGACGTGCCGCGCTGGCTCGAGGTCATCAACGACCGCCGTCCACCGCAGTGGGCGAGCGAGCACTCGATTGTCTTCGAGGCGCCGGTGGCGCGGCTGCGCGACTTCTCGGTCTCCGGCGCGCCGCGCGGGCTGGTCCCGACGTTGGTGCTTCCGCCCCAGGCCGGGCACGACTCGTGCATCGTGGACTTCTCGCCTCAGCAATCGCAGATGGACTGTATTCGCGAGGCCGGGCTCAAGCGGGCGTTCACCCTGGACTGGGTGGGGGCGACTCGGGAGACCGCGGGAGCGACGATCGACGATTACCTGGACGTGATCGATCGCGCCGTCGAGCATTGCGGCGGCCGGGTGAACCTGATCGGCGACTGCCAGGGCGGCTGGCTGGCCACCGTCTACGCGGCGCTCTCGCCCGAGCGCATCAACACGCTGACGATCGCCGGAGCCCCGATCGACTTTCACACGGGCGAGCCGGTGATCGGCGACGTGCTCGGCGGCCTCACGCCGGGCGGCGACCTGAGCTTCTACGAGGCGCTGGTGGCCTCCGGCGGCGGCGTCCTTCGCGGACGTCACATGCTCGACGGGTTCCACCTGATCGGCCCCGGGGCCGAGGTCTCGCGCCAGGTGGAGCTGTTGTGCCATGTCGATGACGCGGCGCACGTCGACCGCTATCGGATCTTCGAGGACTGGTTCAAGCACACCCAGGACATCCCGGGGGCGTTCTATCTGTGGATCATCCGCCACCTGTTCTCGGGCAACGAGCTGATCCGGGGCGAGCTCAAGGTGCGTGGGGAGCTGGTCGACGTGAGCCGCCTGGAGATGCCGCTGAACCTGCTGGCCGGCGCCACCGACCACATAACGCCTCCGGATCAGGTGTTCGCGCTGGCCGACTACGCGTCCACGCCCGCCGAGGACGTGGTGCGGCGGGTCAGCACGGGCGGCCATCTGGGGCTGTTCATGGGCCACGAGGCGCTCAGCGAGCACTGGCCTCCGCTGCTGGCCGCGGTGCTGGAGCGCTCGCGACCGGCCCGTCGGACGGCCGCTTCGAAGAACTAGCGGGCGGTCCAGCCCTGGTCCATGGTCACCGGCACGCCGGTGAACGACCGCCCGGCCGGCCCGGCCAGGAACGCCACCACCTCCGCCACCTCGGAGGGCTCGATCAGCTTCTTGACCGCGTGGGGGGCCAGGATCACCTGCTCGAGGACGTCGTCCTCGGACAGGCCGTGCACGCGGGCCTGGTCGGCGATCTGCTTCTCCACCAGCGGCGTGCGCACGTAGCCCGGGCAGACAGCGGTGGCCGTGATCCCCTGCTCGGCGCCCTCCAGCGCCAGCGTCTTGACCAGCCCGAGCACGCCGTGCTTGGCCGACACGTACGCCGCCTTGTAGGGGGAGGCGGCCAGCGCGTGCGCCGAAGCGATCACCACTACGCGTCCGGCGTCAGACTCCACCAGCGCCGGCCACGCCGCCCGGGCGAGCAGGAACGGGCTGGTCAACAGCAGCGCGAGGATCGTGTTCCAGCGATCGACCGGGAACTCGGCGACCGGCGCCACGTGCTGGATGCCGGCGTTGGGAATCACCAGGTCCAGGCGGCCGAAGCGCTCGAGCGCCGCGTCCACCGCGCGGGCGTTGGCGTCGGGATCGGTCAGATCGGCCTCGAAGGGCACGCCCGGACCCCCGGCGTCCGGTGTCAGATCGACGGCGAGGACGTCGACCCCGTCGTCGGTCAGGCGCTGCGCAATCGCCCGGCCGATACCGCTGGCCGCCCCGGTGACGAGCGCCGCCCGGGCGCTCATTCGCCGGCGCCGTCCGCGTCGGGGCCACTCTCGGGGGCCGGCTCGCGCCGGCGCGCCTGCCGCGGAGAGACCGCGACGAACGCCGCGTAGACCTCCTTGATCGCCGCGCGCTGGCGGGCGGTCAGCTGCGGATCGGCGGCGATCGCATCCAGTACCGCGCTGGCCGGGGGCTCGGATCCGGGCGGCGGCATCCCGGCCTGCCGATACAGCGCAGCCGCCGAGACCTTGAGGGTACGCGCGATCGAGTCAAGCACCGTCTCCGAGGGAGCGCGCAGCCCCCGCTCGATCTGCGACAGGTACGGGTTGGAGATCCCGGCCAGCTCGGCGAACTGGCGCATCGAGAGCTCCGCCAGCTCGCGCTGCTGGCGGATGATCTCGCCCAGGGAGGACGCGGCGCGGTTAGCCATGTAGCGCCAGGATAGGCCAGGCCACTACATGTCCTGGCCGCCGTTGACCCCCCACACCGCGCCGGTGATGTAGGCGGAGTGGTCGGCGGCGAGGAAGTGGACCACGCGGGCGATCTCGTCGGGGCGCGCGAGGCGCTTGAGCGGGATCTGGGCCTTGATGTTGTCGAGCACCTTCTCGGGGATGTGCTCCAGCATCTCGGTGGCCACGAAGCCGGGCGCGACCGTGTTGATCGTGACGCCGATGCCATCGTCGGTCAGCTTGCCGGCCTTGCCGAGCTGATGCGCGGCTTCGCGCGCCAGCGTCTTGGTGAGGCCGAACAGCCCGGACTTGGAGGCCGCGTAGTTGGCCTGGCCGATGTTGCCGGTCTGCCCGATGATCGAGGAGATGTTGATGATCCGTCCCGAGCCGCGCTCGATCATGTGCGGCAGGACCGCCTGTGACATGAAGAACGCGCCCGACAGGTTGACCGCGATCACCTTGTACCAGTCCTCGTCGGTCATCTTCAGCACGGTCTTGTCGATCGTGATCCCGGCGTTGTTGACGAGCACGTCAAGCCGTCCGTGCTGCTCGATCACCTCGGCCACCGTGCGGCGGCAGTCCTCGGCCGAGCCGATGTTGCCCTGGTGGATGCTGGCCTGCATGTCGCCGGCCTCCAGGTCGGACAGGAACTTGCGGGCGTGCTCCTCGTCGCGGCCGTAGCCGGCGGCGACGACCGCACCCTGTTCGCCGAAGCTCTGCGAGATCGCGGCCCCGATGCCGCGCGTCCCGCCGGTCACGAATACGACGCGGCCGTGCATGCGCGGACGCTGGCGAGTCTCGTGCTGAGGCCTCTCGATCGGCGATTCGCTGGTCTGGGCGGTCATGCGCGCTCTCCTCTCGTTGTGAAGCCCCCTGCTCAGCGCTCCGAGCGCTCGCGCAGCCAATCGGCCATCTCCGGCCAGACCTCCTTGCGCGCCGCGGATCCGGCGACCAGTCCGATGTGGCCGCCCGGGCGGTCGATGTGGGTCACGTCCTCGCTGGACACCAGGTCGAAGATCGGCATCGTGCCCTGACGAGGGGCGATGTGATCGGCGTCCGCGGTCACCACTAGCAGGTTCTGCTCGATCCGCCCGAGGTCCACGCGCTGCCCGCGCAGGCGGGCGCGCCCGGACACGAAGTCGCCGTCGCGGTACATCATGCGGATCCACTCAGCCCATGCGCGGCCCGGGAAATTCGGATTGTCGCCCACCCACTTGGCCATCGGCTGATAGGCCTCGCGACTCGTCTGGCCGTCGGCGATCCCCTCCCACAGGAGGCGGTAGGTGGTGAAGAAATTGGTGACCGGCTTGAGCAGCTTGTTGGCGACGTCCACGGCGCCGCCGGGGATCACCCGCCACTCCTCGGCCACCTGCTCGACGTCGAAGCTCGGGTCCCCGACCCACCGCGCGTAGGTCGACCCGCGCGCCTCGACGGGCATCGTCAGCAGCGCCAGGTTGCGCACCGGGTTGCTGGCGCCCTCGTGCTCCAAGCCGCAGTACATCGCGCACAGGGTGGCGCCGATGCACCAGCCCAGCAGGGTCAGCTCGTCGGCGCCGCCGGCCCGCAGCGTCTCGCGGATCGCCCAGTGGATCTCGTCGCAGACGTAGTCGTCGAGCCCCATCTCGGCGTCCTCCTCCTCGGGGTAGCCCCAGTCGAGCAGGAACACGTCAAAGCCCTCGGACAGCAGGTACTCGACCAGCGAATGGCCCGGGCGCAGGTCGAAGATCGCCGGGCGGTTGATCAGCGCGAAGACCAGCAGCAGCGGCACCGGGTAGGCGCGCTCGGTCGAGCGGTAGCGGTAGAGCGTCGTCCCGCGATGGGTCCACACGATGTCGCGCTCGGTGGCACCCAGCACCGCGTCGTCGGTCGTCAGCACCGTGTTGGCGAACTCGAAGGCGGTGGCCGGGGTGCGCGCCAGGCGCTCGAGGACGTTCATCGCTTCGCCGAGGAGCGCTTGGCCGCGGAGCTGCGCCGGGCGGTCGAAGAGCGGCCGTTGCCCGACGCCGTCGATGGCTTGGCCTCCGCACGCGACAGCTCATCGCGCAACTGCTCGACCTCCTGCAGCACCCGCTCGAGCTTGTCCTCGGTGCGGTGCAACTGCCGGGCCAGGCGGGTGATGTCGGCGCGCCCGGCGAGCCTCAGGTTGCGCAGCGCGAGATCGGCGACGTCTGAGCCGATCCGGCTGAGCGCGGCCACGTTCTCGGCGCTGTGAGCCAGGAGCGCTCCGAAGCTCGGCTTGGACACTGCCTCCTCGAACGCCTCGGCTGCGCCCGACTCGGCATCCTCATAGAGCGCGCGGACCTGCTCCTCCGGCGAACGCCCTGCTTCCTGGCTGCTATCCGGCATGCGTCTCCCTCGCTTCGCTTAACCGGTTGCTACCCGGCGCGCCCGGGGCGCAATCGAGGCTACGCCCACGCGCCCGGCCGCGCAAGCGCGTTTGTGGACCGCCGCCCAGCTGAGTAACCTTGGTCGGCAAGGGGTAATACAAAGATATGCAGAGCGGTACGCAGAGCCTGAGCGTGACCTACGAGGCAGAGCCCGGCACGGTCGCCGAGGCACGCGCGGCTGCGGCCGAGTTCGCCGCCGGCGTTGGCGCGAACGCGACCCAGATCGACGCGATCCGCCTGGCGGTGTCCGAAGCCGTCACCAACGCCGTGCTGCACGCCTACCGCGGTGGTCCCGGGCAGATCCAGGTGACCGCGGCACTGGCCGGGCCCGAGCTGTGGATCCTCGTCACCGACGAGGGCGGCGGGATGCAGCCGGAGGCCGATGGTCCCGGTCTCGGCCTGGGACTGGGGCTGATCTCGCAGGTATGCGACGAGATGTCGATCGCGCCGCGCTCCGCGGGTGGCATCGAGGTGCGCATCCTCTTCAAGTTGGAGATGGCGGCGCCGGGCCCTGAGCCGCAGGCCGCGCCGGTTGCGCCGGCCGCGGCCGCGTTGGGCGTCGGCCTGCCCGGGCGCGCGGCCATCGTTCCTGCAGCGCCACTGGCCGGCTGACCGGCCGAGGTCCGTTGAGGCGGCCGCGCCGCGCCGCTCATCGTGCCGCTTGTGCGTACAGGGCCTCGATCACGCGCGCCTGGCCGACCGCGTCGGCGCGCCCCAGCAGCGGCTGCGCCTGGCCGCGGATCGCCGCCGAGAGGTTCTCGGCCTCCAGTCGGTAGGAGTCGGCCGCGTCCAGTTCGATCCGCTTCACCGTGCCGTCGCGTCGCAGCTCGATGACCGGCTCGCGGCAGTGCCACGGATCGTCGAGGAACAGGCTCGCCTCGTCGCCCACGACCTCCAGCTCGTCGCGGGCCGCCAGCTCGATCCCGGCGTCGAAGTGGGCCAGCACATCAGAGTCGAAGCGCATCGCGCCGGCGAAGGCCACGTCGACGCCGTCGCCGCCGACGAGCTGCTGGCCGCTGACCGCCTGGGGCTCTCCGGCCAGCAGACGGGCGGCGCTGACGCAGTAACAGCCGACGTCCATCAGGGCTCCGCCTCCCAGCTGCGCACTGAGGCGGACGTTGGCCGCGTCATCGGCGCCGATCGCGAAGCTGAACGCCGCCCGGATCAGCCGCAGGCGCCCGATCGAGCCCGCCTGCACCAGCTGCATCACACGCTTGGTCTGCGGGTTGTGGCGCCACATGAACGCCTCCATGAGCAGCCGATCGGCGGACTGCGCCACGTCGAAGGCCGCTTCCACGTCGGCCACGCGGCGGCTGAGGGGCTTCTCGCAGAGAACGTGCTTGCCCGCCCGCAGCGCGCGCTCGGTCCATTCCACGTGCAGCGAGTTGGGCAGCGAGATGTAGACGGCCTCCACGTCGGGATCGTCGAGCAGCTGCTCGTAACTGCCGTAGGCGCGCTCGATCCCGTTCTCGCGGGCGTACTGCGTCGCGCGCTCGGCGTCGCGGCTGGCTACCGCCAGGATGTCGCACTCGTCCGACTGGGCCACGCCCGCCAGCAACTTCGCGTTGATGCGCGCTGTCGAGAGCACGCCCCACTGCACCGTCATGTCGCGGCCCGCTATACGGTGCGGTCGCCGGACTCGCGAGCCGACGCTTCGGTGGCGACGCGGTCGCCCTGCGAGTCGCCCGTGATCGCGCTCCTGAAGTCGTGGATGCCGCGTCCGATCGAGCGGGTCGCCTCGGGCAGCCGCTTGGGCCCGAGCACGAGCAGCGCGGCGACCAGTATCAACAGCAGGTGCGTGGGCTGGAGAATGTCGTTCAAGATCACGACGAGGAGAGTACAGCGTGCCTGACAGCGTCACCGCGTTCGCGCCCGGACGCGTGAACCTGATCGGCGAGCACACCGACTACAACGAGGGGCTGGCGCTCCCGTTCGCGATTCGCGAGGGCGTGACCGTGCAGGCGACGCGCTCCGCGGACCGTCGGATGACGGTGGTGGCGCACGATCTGAACGCCCACGACACGTTCGACCTGCGCCGGGCGCAGCGCGTGGGCGGCTGGCGGGCGTTCGTGCGCGGCGCCGTCGGCGAGCTGTCGGCCTCGGGCGCTGAGCTGGTCGGCGCGCGCCTGGAGATCCGCGGCTCGGTGCCGTCCGGCTCGGGCCTGTCCTCGTCGGCGGCGCTCGAGGTGGCGCTGTGCCTGGCGCTGCTGGAGGTGAGTGACTCGCCGGTGCCCGACCGCCTGGAGCTGGCCCGGATCTGCTCACGGATCGAGAACGACTGGGTGGGCGCCCACACGGGGTTGCTCGACCAGATCGCGTCGTTGTACGGCGAGCCCGAGCGAGCGCTGGAGATCGACTTCCGCTCATTGGAGGTCACGCCGGTGGCGCTGGAGCTGTCCGGATACACGCTGGTCACGTTGGACTCCGGGGAGCGCCACGCCAATGCCGGGCGCGCCACCGAAGGCGACGAGGCCCAGCCGCCGGGCTACAACCGGCGCCGCGAGGAATGTCAGCGTGCCTGCGAGCTGCTGTCGATCTCCAGCCTGCGCGAGGCGACGCCGGGGATGGCCGAGCAGCTTCCCCAGCCGATCGCCGATCGCGTCCGGCATGTCATCTCCGAGAACCAGCGCGTACGCGACACCGTCGAGGCGCTGCACGACGGCGACCTCGTGCGCGTGGGCGAGCTGCTGAACGCCTCCCATGCCAGCCTGCGCGACTGCTTTGCGATCTCCACCCCGGCCGTCGAGGCGACCGTGCAGCGCCTGCGTGACGCGGGGGCGATCGGGGCTCGGATCGTCGGCGGGGGCTTCGGCGGGCACGTACTCGGCCTGTTCGAGCCCGGGGCGCGCCCACCCGAGGGCTCGCTCGCCGTGGAGCCGGGCCCCGGGGCCCATCTACTCTAAGACAGGCTCCCGGGCAGGCTCTCAGCGAAGGGCCGTCCAGCTCCCGGTTCGACCTCGCCAGCGGCGTCGGGTTAGCGCTAACATGCCGCCGTCGGTCTCCGCAGGACCTGCGGAGCGGAGGAGAGGAGCAGTGGATGGACGCCGACGACGACGCTGAGCCGCCCGTGCGGTCTCACCGCCCAGCGGTGATGGCAGACGTGGGACGGGTGGCCGGCGTCTCGCACCAGACGGTGTCGCGCGTGATCAACGGCAGCCGGCATGTCAGTCCGGCCACCCGCGAGCGGGTTCTGGAGGCGATGCGCGAGCTCGGTTACCGCCCCAACTCGATCGCCCGGGCGCTGGTCACCGGGCGCACGCGCACGCTGGGCGTGGTCAGCTTCGACACGACCCTCTACGGGCCCGCTTCGACCCTGTTCGGGATCGAGCGCGCCGCGCATCAGGCGGGCTACTTCATCATCATCGCCAGCCTGCGCGCGCTTGACCGCGCCTCGGTGGTGGAGGCGGTCGACCGCCTGCGTGTCCAGGGGGTGGAGGGGATCCTGGTGATCGTCTGCGAGGAGGCGGCCGCCGAGGCGCTGCTGCAGGTCGAGATCGATGTGCCGCTGGTCGCCGTGGAGGCGGGCCCCGAGCGCGGGATCCCTGTGGTGGCGGTTGATCAGCGGCTGGGCGCGACGATGGCCACTCGCCATCTGCTAGATCTCGGACACGACACCGTCCACCACGTCACCGGTCCTCCGGCGTCGCTGGAGGCCCAGCAGCGCACCGCCGGCTGGCGTGCCACGCTGGAGGCCTCCGGGGCGACGGTGCCGGCGCCGCTGGTCGGCGACTGGAGCGCCCGGACCGGCTATCACGCCGGCTGCCGGCTGGCTCGCGAGTCAGACGTCAGCGCCGTGTTCGTGTCCAACGACCAGATGGCCCTGGGTCTGCTGCGCGCGATGCACGAGGCCGGCCGCCGGATCCCCGATCAGGTCAGCGTCGTCGGCTTCGACGACATCCCCGAGGCGCCCTACTTCACGCCGCCGCTGACGACCGTGCGCCAGGACTTCGGCGAGGTCGGCAGCCGCAGCCTGCGCGTGCTCGTCGACACGATCGGGAGCCTCGCCAACGGCGGCGCGATGCCGGTGGGCTCCCTGGTCGCCCCCGAGCTCGTGCTGCGCGCCAGCACGACGGGCGCGACCGGGTCCTCGCCCACCCCCAACCCCGGGGGCGAGCCGATTGGCATGAATTGACACGCGTCGGATGTGATCGTTAACATGCCGCCGCGGACCGCCATGAGAGGAGAGAGCCCCGCCTCGTCGAAGCAGTACCGAGGTCGGGATGAGGTCACCACGAGCCACGTCGATCCGACAGCTGCAAATATGTCGCAACCGCTGCCCGCGATCGAGCATCGGCTGGTTCTTGCAAGAGTTTAGTCTCGGTTAATTTCACTGGACATCCAGCCTGGCGTCTGAGACGGTACGCCGGGCTAAGAGGTCCGAGGAGAGGAGAGAGATGTCCAAAGAGGATGTTGTCTACGACGCCGTCGAGCGGCTCGAGTGGGATGAGCGCAAGCTCGACGATACCCCGGTCAGTCGTCTGCGCCAGTTCACGCGGCGCACCGCGCTGACGGGTGGAGCGGCCGGAATCGCCGCGATGTTGATCGAGGGGTGCGGAGGCTCGAGCTCGAGCTCGAGCTCCACGGCATCGGCGGCCAGCAGCGGCAGCGCGGCCGCTAGCATTTTCGGCACGAGCAAGAGCTACAAGTTCACGTTGGTCAACCACGTGACGACGAATCCGTTCTTCGCTCCCACGCAGACCGGCGCGGCGGACGCCTGCAAGCTACTCGGCTGTAGCTACCAATGGACCGGCTCGCAGACGAGCAACGTCTCCGAGATGGTCAATGCATTCAACACCGCGGTTACAGCAGGCGTCAACGGCATTGGAGTGCCTCTGGTCGACCAGAAGGCGTTCAACGCGCCAGTCTCGAAGGCCCTCAGCGCGGGGATTCCGGTCGTGGCCTACAACGCCGACGTTCCGACGAATGCGCGGCTCGCGTACATCGGCCAGGATCTGTTCAAGTCCGGCCAGCTGCTGGGGGCGCGGATTGCCGAGCTAGTGCCCTCGGGCGATGTCGCGTTGTTCATCGCCACGCCTGGGTCGCTCAACATCCAACCGCGGATCAACGGTGTCCAGGACGTGCTCAAGAGCCACCCGGCGATCAAGACTCACGTGATTGCCACCGGCGCGGCCGTGACGCAGGAGCTCTCGGCGATCCAGTCGTACGCTCAGGGGCACCCCAACACGAAGGGCATGTTCGCGGTCGACGCCGGAAGCACGCAAAGCGTGGCGCAGACAATCCAGAAGCAGAACCTGAAGGGAAAGATAAAGGGCGGGGGATACGACTTTCTTGGCCCAACTGCTGAGCTGTTCGCTGCCGGCTACCTTCAAGTCTCCATCGACCAGCAGCCTTACCTCCAGGGCTTCCTGCCGATACTGCAGCTGTACATGTACAACGCGTCTAACAAGCTGGTCGGTGTCGCCGACACCAACACCGGAATCAAGCTGGTGGACACGTCGACGATTCAGGCCTACGTGTCAAAGAGCGCGGCGAAGTACGAGCATTGATGACACACGCGGCCGCCTCCGTACTGGCGCTCGCGAGAGGGAGTAGTGAGACGTTGTATGACTCGCAAAGGCGGTGCTAGCTGATGGCTGTCACGCCCGGGCAGGCTCCGGCCGCGGCCCCTCCCGGAGGGCCGGCCCGGGCGGCCACTCCGCGCTGGCGCGAGATCGGGATGAGGTTCCTGACGCTGCGCGAGGGGAGCATCATCCTGATCACCGTCTTCACATTCGTGTTCTTCGCCGTGAGTGTCAGCAGCTTTACGACCGGCGGCAACTTCAAGAACCTGCTGCCGTACTTCGCTCCATACGCGATCCTCGCGGCGGGCGAGGTGTTCGTGATGATAAACGGCGAGATCGACCTGTCGATCGGGGCGATGTACCTGTTCACGCCGTTCCTCTTCTACGAGTTGCACCACGGCGGGATCCCGCTGTATCCAGCGATGATCCTGGCGTTGGTCGTGGCGATGATCCTCGGCGCGGTGAACGGGTGCGCGGTGGCGTTCGTAGGGATCTCCTCGTTCGTCGCGACTCTGGGGATGCTGTTCGTCTTGGACGGGGTCACGCTCGTGATGTCGCACGCGACGCCCGTGAGCACGCCGGGAACCGCAGTGGTCGGGGTCAACACGTTCTCGCAGATCTTCGGCGAGGGAACGTACTCCGAGCTGTTGTGGGCGCTGGGGATCGTGGCGGTGCTGCAGCTGGCGCTGGTCAAGAGCCGCTGGGGCCTGTACACGGTGGCCGTCGGCGGCAACCGGCTTGGCGCCGCCGAGGCCGGGATCCGCGTTCGGCGCGTGCTGATCCGCAACTTCATGGTCGCTGCGCTCCTCGCGGGCTTTACCGGGATCCTCGAGGCAGTCCGCGTGAGCACCGCGACGCCGGACCCCTCGGCCTCGAACGAGATCCTGTTCCAAGCGATCGCGGCAGCCGTGATCGGCGGCACGCTGTTGCGTGGTGGCTCAGGCACGGTCGTCGGCGCGCTGATCGGCGCGGTGTTCCTCGGCATCCTGCACGACGGCCTGATCCTCAAGGGCGTCAGCGCCAACTACCTGAACCTGTATCTCGGCATCGCAATCCTGATCGCTATGACCGTGAACACGTTCGTCTCGAGGGTGCGGATGGGGTCGGGCAATGGCTGACGCTGCCGGCGGTCTGGAGAAGATCGTCGGCCCGACGACGGCCCCGGACGATGTGCTGCGAGCCGAGCACGTCGGCAAGAGCTTCGGCGCCACCACCGCTCTGCATGACGTCAGCCTCCATCTGCGCCAGGGCGAGGTCCTGGGCCTGCTCGGTGACAACGGCGCCGGCAAGTCGACGCTGATCAAGATCCTCGCCGGCTTTCAGAAAGCCGACACCGGCTCGCTGTGGGTCAAGGGGGAGCCGTATGCGCCCAAGTCGGTCGACGAGGGCCGCAAGCGCGGGATCGACTGCGTCTTTCAGGATCTGGCGCTCATCAACGAGCTGTCGGTCTATCAGAACCTGTTCCTGCAGCGGGAGAAGGTCCATCGGCCGATCCCCTTCCTCTCCAACGCCCTGATGCGCCGCGAGTCCCGCAAGGCGCTCGATCAGATCGGGATCAACATCCCGTCGATCGACGTCCCGGCGGCCCGCCTCTCCGGCGGCCAGCGCCAGGCGATCGCCGTGGCCCGCACGATCTCCGGCGATGCCGACATCCTCCTGCTCGACGAGCCGCTGGCGGCGATGGGCGCCAAGGAGGGGGCGATGATCCTCGACCTCATCCAGCGCCTCAAGGACGAGGGCAACGTCTCGATCATCATGATCCTGCACAACTACGTCCACGTGCTGGCCGCCTGCGATCGCGTCA